>JANRME010000219.1:0-5891 GCA_033761835.1 Saprospiraceae bacterium | reverse complement strand
GCTTTGCAATGGAGACAATTCAGGAAGTATTCTGGTGACCGCATCTGGCGGCGATACGCCCTACTCTTATATTTGGAGCAATGGTGCATCAGGACCAGAGGTCACTAATTTGATAGCTGGTACTTATACCGTCACTGTTACCGATGCCAATAGTTGTAAATTGAATCAAACGGTTAATATATCACAACCAACAAAAGTAACTGCAAGCAGCAGCGGTAACAATCTTACCTGTGCAGGTGCTGCCAATGGCAGCGTTTCTGTCACAGTAGTCGGCGGTACTGCACCCTACACTTATCTTTGGAGTAATGGTAGAACTACTGCACAAGTTACAGGTCTTGCAGCAGGGACATACACCGTGACGGTGACCGATTCCAATTTCTGCAGCACGACTTCCTCTGTGACGATTACGCAGCCGAGTCAACTCATAGGCATTATCAATTCCACGAATATTGTTTGTAATGGTGAAGAGACCGGTAGCGCCAATGTTTCGGGCGCTGGAGGTACGCCGCCTTACAGCTACAAATGGAGTACCGGTGCTACCACCCAAAATATTTCGGGGTTAGCGGCAGGCGCTTATGGCGTCACCGTGACCGATGCGAACCAGTGTACGACAACAGTGAGTATGAGCATTACCGAACCACCTGTTTTGCAATTGTCTTTAACTGCAAACAATATCGTTTGTACCAGCGACCAAGTTGGTGCAGTCGCTACCATTGTAACGGGCGGGGCTACGCCTTACAGCTACCTTTGGAGCAATGGTGCTACCACACCTTCTATTTCTAACTTACCAGGCGGTACTTATTCGGTGACGGTAACGGATGTGAATGGTTGTAAAATTAACGCTACTACAGGTATTGCTCAGATCCCGAATTTACAACTAACGGTTACAAAATCCAACGTAACCTGCTTTGGCGCAAAAAATGGCAAGGCAACAGTGACTGCAACAGGTGACACGCCTCCATACAGCTATGTGTGGAGTACGGGCGACACGACTGCTGTTATTGACAGCCTTCCTCCCGGCACTTATACCGTCACTGTAAGAGGCGTCGCCGGTTGTATCGGTGAAACTTCGGTGACCATTACCCAACCAAACGAATTACTTCTGGCGCTTTCTAAAACCGATCCTTCTTGCAATAATGGTACAAACGGGCAGGCTACTGCTACCCCAAGCGGCGGCACCCAACCTTACAAATATTTGTGGAGTAATGGCAGTACTACCGCTATTATTTCTGGTTTAACCGGTGGCACTTACAACGTCACAGTGACCGATGCAAATCAATGTACAACTACCGGCGCAGTGGTCATTCAACCACCCACTGCCTTAACGGTGACGCTCAATATTGCACAAGGTACTTGCGCCGATGAAAATGACGGTTCTATTACATCCGTGGTCGCGGGAGGCACGCCGCCATATACCTACAAATGGAGCAATAATCAGACGGGGCCTTCGCTCAATGATGTGCTAGCAGGCAATTATAGTGTCACGGTTACAGATGCGAAGGGCTGTAACAATTCCGGTTCGATTGTTTTAAATGCGTTTATAAAACCGACTTGTACGACGATCATCGTTCAGGAAGAAGACGTACCCGGCGCTAATAATGGCATTGCTCAGGTAATTGCATCCGGTGGTACAGGGCCTTATTCTTATCTTTGGGAAGATGGTCAAACCACACAAACCGCTACCGGACTGGGAATTGGGGTGTACAGCGTTACTGTTACGGACGCCAATGGCTGCTCTACCTCCTGTGAGGTGGAACTCAAAGCACCTGCTAAAATCGGTGATTTTGTCTGGTTGGATTTAGACCAGGACGGCATCCAGGACCCTGGCGAACCCGGCATTGGCGGAGTGATCGTGATCGTCACCGGCGTTGTAGAAAATACACCTTATTCAGATACTGCTGCCACCAATTCTAATGGCCGCTACGAATTTGATGTACCGCCTCCTGGCAATTATAAAGTAACCTTCATACTTCCACCAGGTACAGGTCTTATGCCTACGGTGCGAAATGCTGGAAGTGATGATGCAAAAGACAGCGATATTGATCCGGTTACTTTTATGACACATGTGGTTTTCATTCAAAGAGGTGATATTGATTTGACATTGGATGCTGGATTTAAAGAAAGATGCGTCAATATTACGAATGCCGGTACAATTGGTTACGACCAATATCTTTGCGGTCCAGGTAACGATCCATTAAAAATAGTCGAAATAACGCCCCCACAAGGTGGTGTCGGTGAAATTCAATATTTGTGGATGCGCAGTAAAGTTGGCGGGCCATTCAACGATATTAACTGGGAACCAATTCCTGATTCTCATACCCGCGACTACGATCCAGGGCCAATTTATGAAACCACTTACTTCATTCGTTGTACAAGAAGAGGGTCCGATTGTCCTTATATTGAAACTAATATTGTAACGATTGTAGTTGGAAATGAAACAGTTGCAGAGATCAATGGACCACCTGTAGTTTGTCAGCAAACGCCAACTTCCTTCTCAGCTACCGACGAAGGCCCAAGCGCTACGTATCAGTGGGATTTTGGTGCAGGCGCCAATCCACGTTTTGTCAACGGGCGCAATGCGAGCACTACTTTCTCTACGTTCGGTAATTATTTTATCCAATTGACTGTCATTAAAGGTAATTGTGCCTCTACCGCTGTAAAGCGGGTCGTTTCCACCAGCACTTGCAGCGGTTTAACTATTGACGCCAATGCGATCAACAATCAAGATGTAATTATTAACTGGGCGGTCGCACAAGATGGTATTGATTATGAATTTGAGGTAGAACGCTCCAAGGATAATGTGCATTTTGAACAGATTGCAACGGTGAACACCCCGCATCATTTGGTAAGCAATATGCGGCATTACGAATATATGGACGAGTCGCCAAAGAAAGGCTGGAACTACTATCGCGTCATCACTAAAGATTTTAGCGGTAGTCCTTTGTTGTCAGATATTGCCTCCGTTGCGCTGTATGCCGACTCTAAACTGGTTCATTTATATCCAAACCCGGTGACCGATCATTTGACCTTGGAAATCTTGGATGCGATGAACGATGATGTGCAATTGCAAATTGTCAATACAAACGGAATCGTGATGCAAACGGTGGACGTGCCGAAAGATGTGCAAAGACAGGAGCTGGACTTCTCTCGAATGCCTTCGGGTACCTACTTTATCAAAGTACGTTATGGCAAAATTGATGTCAAAGTATTAAAAGTCTTGAAGCCATAAGTTTAGAAAAATTCTAATACAAAAGGCTACTTTCGGCAACGGAAGTAGCCTTTTCCATTGTTCCACCGTTCTATTGAATAAACAATGAGGCATAATAAATAATACCATGAAACTATGAATCACTGAAACCATGAAAATCACTTTCCCCACTTCCTGAGTTGATTCAATACTGCTTGAAAATCCTTCGGTAAAGGCGCAGCGAAGGTCACGCGTTCCCCAGTAATTGGATGTTCCAAAGTGAGTTGCGAAGCGTGCAGCGTGGTGCGCGATAGGAGCGGCCGCTCTTCCTGATCTTTGCCCAATTGATAACTCCGATGCTTGATTTCTGATAAGTGAAAAGCTACGCGCTTGCCATATAAAGGATCTACCGCCAGCGGATGCCCGATAAACTTGAAATGCACTCGAATCTGATGCGTGCGACCCGTTTTGATCTTGGCTTCCACCAAAGAAAAAGCTTTAAAAAGCTCAATTATCTTGTAATCTGTGATTGCCGATTTGCCCGTGCGGATGACCGTCATCTTGCCAGCTTGCGTAGGATGTGGCCCAAGAGGCTTGTCAATCGTGCCTTCCGGCGGATTGGGCTTGCCTTCTACTAAAGCTAGATACATTTTATCTACCGTGCGCCCTTCAAACTGCCGCGACAAATGCTTGTGCGCCTCCTCCGTTTTGGCAAAACAAATAATCCCGCTCGTTTCGCGGTCAATGCGATGCACAATAAAAATTTTCTCTTCGTACAAATCGGATAACCAATGGTATAAATTCGGTTTGGATGCATCAAAACGATCTGGTATCGTCAATAAATCCGGCGGTTTGTTGACAATAAGCAGCGCTTCGTCTTCAAATATAATTTCGATGTTTGATTTCATTATAAATTCTCCATTGCGCCAAAATTGAGAAAAAAATGCCAATATTGCGTTGCTTGGAAATTTTACCCTCCCTTTTTGTGTTGGAAATATTGGAGAATAACATAGCGTAAATCAAAGAAAAACAATTTATTTTTGAACAAGGCAACCGAATATGAATAAAGAAGACATCCGGTGGCAACAGCGCTTTCAAAATTTTGAAAAGGCGTTCTTTTTATTGGAAGAAGCAGTAAAGCTCACCAAGTAAAGAGAACTTACCGAATTGGAGGAGCAAGGACTTATTCAGCGCTTTGAATTCACACACGAATTAGCTTGGAATGTGCTCAAAGATTATTTTTGAATATCAAGGCAATACAGCTATCACTGGCTCCAGAGATGCCACCAGAGAGGCTTTTAATAAAGGGCTTATTCAAGATGGTGAGAACTGGATGGATATGATTAAAAGTCGGAGTCAATCCTCCCATACCTACAATGAGGAAATTGCTAAAAGTATTTCATATAAGATTATTCATCATTATTATTCATTGTTTATAGATTTTAAAAACAAAATGCAATCCCTTATTACATGATGAAATTTGGTTTAAAACAAGCGCATATTGATATGATAAATCAGTGTTTTACTCAATATCCAGCCATCGAAGAGGTGATATTATATGGCTCGCGGGCAAAAGGAAATTTCAAGAATGGCTCTGATATCGACCTGACTATCATTGATAATCAAAGCCTTTCTTTTTCTGAACTTCTTAGATTAGAGACCCAATTGGACGATTTATTATTACCTTATAAAATTAACCTCTCCATCAAAAGACAAATCAGTAACCCCGATTTAATTGACCATATTGACCGTGTAGGCAAATTATTTTACCAAAAAGAATCTATTTTAGTAGCGCAAGAACCTAAGCCTGATTATAAAAACAATCTTGAAATTTAGCCATTATTAAATACAAAATATTAAATGCATCAAAGAATCGCGCATATCGCTTTAGTTGTAAATGATTATGATGAAGCGATTGAATTTTATACTCGAAAATTAGATTTTAAATTGATTGAAAATATGCCTCTGAACGACACCAAGCGCTGGGTATTGGTAGCGCCGCCGGGTGCAAAGGAATGTTGCTTGCTGCTGGCTAAAGCTGCCAATGAACAGCAACGCGCCTCTATCGGGAACCAAACGGGCGGTCGGGTATTCCTTTTTTTGCATACCGATGATTTTTGGCGGGATTATCATAAAATGCTGGAAAGGGGTATTCAGTTTATACGCTCCCCACAAGAAGAACCTTACGGCACGGTAGCCGTTTTTCAGGATTTGTATGGGAATTTATGGGATTTGATACAACCGAATGAACATCATAAATGGGCTAAATAAATGATTTTTCTATAATTTACTAAATGTTTTCCTGCCCAAAGCATAATATCGCCACACAATGCTGCCCTTGAATCGTCCGTTGGTATTTTCCTTGCCGATGCTCGCTTTATTTATCAATTGTTGGGCGGCGCGGCGTTTGCGCAAAGCTTTACCCAAATTTGGGAAAAACGTCCAATGCGCCTTAATAATGGAGCGAATATGCTGGAATTTGCCTTCGGTCAAGAACAGTAGCGCAGCCAATCCGTCCAAAATTAAACGCACAGGCAAGAGCCAGAGCAGTTTACCAATGGATTCATTCTTTACTAAAGTATAAAGACTATTGCGGAAATTTAAATAAGTTTTAAATGGTGTATTATAAGCCAATGTGCCACCGCCTACATGATAGACAACGGATTTTGGCTCTACCATAATTTTATAACCTGCTCTTTTGAGT
>JANRME010000218.1:0-10453 GCA_033761835.1 Saprospiraceae bacterium | reverse complement strand
GTGAGGTGATAAAGGTAAGCGGCGTGCGCAAATCATGGGCGACATTGAGAAAGAATCGAGATTTTTGCTCATTTTGTATTTTGAGTTCGGCCGCTTGTCGCTCAATCGTAGCCGTTCGACGTACGACTTCCGCCTCTAAGCGTATCGTTTCTTCGCGCAATCTCCTGGTGCGTTCCCTGGTTGCGAGTATGATGATCAAAATAATAAAAACAATGCTTAGTGCAATGAACCACCACCTCAAATAGATGGGTTTGACCACCTCTACCGGAATGCGCAAATGATGCTGTGACCATTGTCCATTGACCTTTTGGGCTTTTATATGCAAGGTGTAGTTTCCATAGGGCAAGGCATTCAAACGAACGTAATTCTCTTTTGTGTAAGTCCATTCCTTTTCAAGCGCTTCAATTCGATAGGCATATCGGTTATTTTGCGGAAGCTGATAATTGAGCAACGCGAATTCCAGACGAAACGATTTTTCGTGCGGATACAATATGATGCGCTGTTTTTTTCGCAAATCATAAGTGTAATCTTTTGTTTGACCATTTCTACCATCCAATTTGTCAAATGCAATAGGATGCAACTGGGTTTGATCTGATTTTTCATCTATAAAATCCTTGGGATAAAAGGACGTTACGCCGCCAAGGCCGCCAAAATAGAGCCTTCCGTCGGGCGCTTGCGCATGGGAAAGGTGATTAAATTCTTGATGCGGAATACCATCTTCTGGCAAGTAAATACTGACCTGATGGGTTTGCTTGTGAAAACGCATCAAACCATATTGGCTGGAAAGCCATAAATAACCAAAGCCATCTTCATAAACCGAGTAAATAACATCATTCGAAAGTCCTTGTCTTTTAGTAAATTGCTGTACCTCTCTGGTGAGGCGATTCCAACGCAACAAGCCCCCTCGATTGGTGGCCAGCCAAAAAATACCATCATTATCTTCGAGTACATGAAATATTTTTTTTTGCGGAAATTGATCTCCATAATGTGCTACAACGCCTTTTTCTTCATCCAAAATGTATAACCCATTGTTGGTCAGTAGCCAAATGCCTTCCTTGTTTTCATAAAAAGAATAAATTTCTGCTGTTTTTAAAGACGCAAAATTATTATATTTTGTAAATGGAATATTAATTAATGTTGCAGTATCAACCGTAGCAAGATAATTCTTACCGCCTACCCAAAGCCTGCCGGTATTGGAAAAAAATAATTTAATTTGATTAGCATCAATGCCACGGGATAAGAATTCTCCTGTTATTATATTCTTCTTCGATAGTATTCCGTCATAAGGGCAGCCCCAGAATATATCTCCTTTTTTTGCAATGGAAATAGCCCCTTTTTCAACCATTATTTTTTTATTGTTGCTTAGATTATGAATAGCGCCTTGTGCAACATAAGCAACACCTTTTTCATCTACTAAAATATCTCGGACATCTTTAATCCCGTCGTCTAAATAGTTCGTAAACCTATTTTTAAGCAGGGATATAATAAAAACGCCATGACTGCTGTTAACCCAAATATTTTCATACTTATCTATCATTAACATTAAATATGAAATTCTAAATTCGGGATTCTTATTTAGGTGATGTTTAGCGATCAGCTTTCCATTATAATCAAAAGCAATCAAATGATCTTTTAATGCACACCAAATCATGGAACGATCGTTATCAATATTCCATATCATATTTTCATTATAAAACCCTTCGTCAATATCAAGTTTTATTGCTTCAAATTTGTTATTTCCTATGTTCCGATGCATGCGAGCGTTTCTAAGATTCAGTCCCCATAAGTTGTCATTTGAATCTACCCTCAGTTGATCAAAGGTTTCGGGCGTCGCAATTTTTTCCAAATTACCTTTCTCATCAAGTCGCCATAAATAATGATCCTGGTTAGTTTTAATCCAGATATTACCTTTTTGAGCAATTATATTAAAATGCTTATAAAAGTCATCTTTATCAAAAACTGCATCCGGCAATCTTGTAATTTTTTTGAATATGCCATTATATTTGTATAAATTATAATCGGTATCTAAAATCCAGATATTTTTATGAATATCATTAAATAAAAACATTATATTCGCTGTTTTAAATGGCGATATACCTGAATATTTCTGATCAAAAGGAGTGATTGAATTCTCAGAAGGGTTATATATATTTAATATATTATTACTATCATCAGTTAAAGATTCTATAAAATGTTGAATCCAAATCATTCCATTTACATCTTCTAATAATTTTAGCGGAGGAAAATCCCCATCTTCGGGTATTTCTATGATTTGATAGCCATCGAACCGTGCAACAGAATAATTAGTTGCCATCCAGACAAACCCACTTCGATCCTGTAAAGCCTGCCGAACGTATTCATTGGGCAAGCCATCTTTCGCCGATATACGCCGCATTTGAAATTGATATTCCTGGGCCGAAATACCATAATTGATAAGCATCAAAAACAGATAAATAAAATTTCTCATGACTTTAAACTACTTGTTGAAAATGCCAGCTAATAAGGTTACATGCTCAAAAAGCTCATTTCAGGGTTTAGGGTATTCCATAAAATTCAGAATACACTCTCCAAAAATATAGACAATTAATCGCTTTGTGAATTGGTTATTCAACCGTTTTATTTTTATAATAAAGCATTTGAATATTTAACAAAAAAATATATAAATGTCCGAATAAACGAATACTTTGTCCGGTTTTTTAAAAGAAATCCCTGTACTTTTGTATTCGATCAGGTGCTTAATGACCTGATAAATTTGTGTTTATTTGTTTGGAATAGAGACTACTCCTTAAGTTTGGGTAGTCTTTTTTATTATACGCAAGCCACTGCGCCAGGTTTCAACAATTTAGCACATCCCGCATTCTGATAAAAATCAAATAAGTCACTGACATTCCTCACCCTTGAATTTTACAGAAAACATTTATTTGCAGGAGATTAAAGTAAATAATCCAATGAAAGCCATCAAGAAAATATTGCTCCCAACCGATTTTTCCGATACCGCACAAAATGCTTTTCGCTATTGCTTACGGATTGCCGATACCTACGGAGCGGCGATTGAGCTTTTGCACGTGATCTATCCTGAGTATCAGGCAATGGACATTCCCGTGATGGCTGCCAAAGCGATGCAAGATAAAGTAGAAGCGGCGAAAGAAGTAAGTCGGCAATTTGTAGATTTGGGTATAACGCAGGTACAAGCCACTTACCAATTTCAATCTATGCCAAATATCCATGCCGAAATCATGATCGGCAATCCAGTCACGGTTATTAAAGATATTGCCAAACGCGACGCCGCCGACCTTATTGTAATGGGAACGCGGGAAAAGCACAACGCCATTGATAAAACATTTGGGAGCGTAACGACTGGTGTGATTGAATATGCGCCCTGCCCCGTATGGGTGATCCCGAGTGAAGCAAGTTATGAAAATATTGACATTATTGCTTATGCAGCCGAATTAAATGAATCGGATCCTTATCATATCTGGAAGGCGATACAAGTTTTAGAGCCTTTTCATCCTTTGTTACACTGCGTACACGTAGGCAATGGCGCGTCGAGCGATGCTAAAATGGCGGATATGGAACTGTTTTTTACACAAAATGCACCTGCGCTACAAGTCAATTTTCATAATACAAAAGGAGATGCTATCACCGATAAACTGGAAGAATTTGCTGAAACGTATGATGTAGATGTACTCGTGATGTATGCACCCCACCACAACCTTTGGCAACGTATATTTCTACAAAGCATCACGAAAAAAATGGCGCTGCAAACAAGCGTCCCGATTTTATTTTACAAAACATCAGAAAATTAAAACCTATTTACATTTAAACATTTATTATTTACCTCGGCTGAAATTTTTAAATCAAATTTCTTACACGCCCAAACACCAAAACCCCATGCCAATCTGAAACCAGAAACTACCAAACTATTAATGGTTTATGGGAGATCTATCTGTCAAATCGGCGCAGCACCTCAGCGAACGTAATGAATACTTAGTACACGTACTCAAGGATATTCAGGCACTCGATATCATGTTGTACGAAGGAATGTTTGAAAAGGGCAAACAGCGCATCGGCGCAGAGCAAGAACTTTGTCTGATTGATGATGAAGGAAATCCGGTCTTAACAGCTCCTACGATTCTTGAATCTATTACCGATCCTCATTTTACGACTGAAATTGGAAAATTCAACTTAGAAATCAACCTCGATCCTTTTGAAATACGCTCGGATTGCTTGCGCAATACGGAACGACAATTATTTGAATTGCTGGGCGCGCTTGGCAACAAAGCTTCCGACGCCGATAGCAATATTTTGCTGACCGGCATTTTGCCTTCACTCACACATTTACATTTACAAGAAGAATGCATGGCGCCGGTGGAGCGCTATCGTATCTTGAGCAATGCAATGCGCGCTATGCGCGGACGTGATTTTGAGGTTCACATTATCGGTGTGGATGAGCTAATTGCCTCCAATCCAAGTATTTTGTTCGAAGCGTGCAACACGAGTTTTCAAATGCACCTGCAAATAGAACCCAATGAATTTGTCGCCCATTACAATTGGGCACAGATGATTTCCGGCCCGGTATTGGCTGCTTGCACCAATTCTCCTTTGCTTTTCGGGCGAGAATTATGGGCGGAGACGCGCATCGCGCTTTTCCAGCAAAGCGTTGACACCCGCTCTTATACAGGCCATTTGCGCGACCGACAATCCAGGGTTTATTTTGGCAATCGCTGGCTGCGCTCTTCGGTTTCTGAAGTATTTAAAGAGCATCTGACACGTTTTCCTTTAGTTTTTTCTACAAAAATTGAAAAAAATGCTTTAGACAGTTTGAATGAAGGTCAAATCCCCAAATTGCGAGCCTTGCGCCTCCACAATGGTACAGTTTACACCTGGAATCGTATATGCTATGGTATTTCTGATGACTTGCCGCATTTGCGCATTGAATGCCGTTATATTCCGGCCGGCCCTACCGTTGCTGATGAAATGGCAAATTTTGCCTTTTGGCTGGGTTTGCTGAAAGGTTTGCCAGAGCAATATCAGGATTTGCCACAAATTGCATCGTTCCGTTCCGCGAAAGATAATTTCTATCGTGCTGCGCGCATCGGCATGAATGCTTCTTTCGATTGGCTGGGTAAAATGGTATCTGCCGAAAAACTATTGCTGGATGAACTATTGCCCATTGCCAAAGATGGTTTGAACAAAATTCAACTCAATGATTCAGATACGAATCGTTATCTTGGCATCATAGAAGAACGTATTTTAAAGCAGCAAAACGGTGCGCAGTGGCAGGTGCATAATTTCCGTTGTTTACGAGATGCTTATGGTCCGGGCATTGCGACAAACAAACTTACCCAGGATATGTATGAAAGAATGGAATCCGGAAATCCAGTACACGATTGGGATAATGTAGATTGCCGCCCAATATATGCTGTTAATTTGCAAAGTGATACGATCGACCAAGTGATGAGCGTCGATTTATTTACTATTAAAGAAGAAGAACCCTTAGCTTTGGTGAAAGCAATCATGGAATGGAAAAATATTCGGCATTTGCCGGTGGAAGACTTGCATGGAGATTTAGTAGGATTGGTGACCGCCACGAATGTGCAATCTTTTTCGTCCGTATCTGATGAGTGGGAGCAATTACCAATCAAAAATATGATGGTAAAAAATTTAGTCACGATTTCGCCCAATACTCCTGTAAAAAGTGCCATTCATTTGATGAAAACATTTGGTATAGGTTGTTTGCCAGTGGTGAAAGACAATAAACTTTTAGGCCTTTTTACAGATACCGATGCAAAACGAATTCTTTCATCCTAACACCACATTATCATATCACCACATCAATAATGCACTAAAAACATGAAATTATTATACAATCCCATTTTTTTGCAACATGATACCGGCATGCACCCGGAGAATCCGAAACGTCTCGAAATATTTGAAGGATTGGAAGAAACAGCTTTGGTTGATGGCTTACCTTATTTATCCTTGATTCATTCCCAAAAATATATTCAACTCGTACAAGATGCTTGCTGTGTGGATGGCAGACTCGACGCGGATACTGTCACTTCCAAAGGTAGTTTCGATGCGGCGCGTTATGCTGCAGGCCTTACCATTGCTGCTTCTGAAAGTAATGATTTTGCGTTGGTGCGTCCGCCCGGGCATCACGCTTATCCGAATCACGCCAGTGGTTTTTGTTTATTTAATAATGTGGCGATTGCGACTCAAAAATTAGTAAATGAAGGTAAAAGAGTTGTAATATTTGATTTCGACGGACACTTAGGCGATGGCACCAGCGAAATATTTTACAATACCGACAAAGTTTTATACTGGTCTTTACATCAATATCCGGCATTTCCCGGTCACGGTTTTGTAGATGAAATAGGCGAAGGAAAAGGCAAGGGTTTCACTATAAATGTTCCTTTGCCCCCAGGCAGCGGCGACGATATTTTTATGAATGCCGTAAATAATTTTCTTCCCGTTGCCGAGCAATTTCAGCCCGATGTAGTCGCCATCTCTGCTGGCTTCGATGCACATCAATACGATTTATTATTGCAACTAAAACTGTCTTCCAACGCTTTTTATAAAATAGGGCAATTGCTCCGAGAGCGCTTCCCGCGAATGTTTGCAACCTTGGAAGGCGGTTATAATCTGGAAGAATTGAAAAAATGTGTCTATAATTTTGTTGCTGGTATAAATAATGAACCAATGCCTTTTGAAGAAAAACCAACGGTTTCGGGTATGCGCGTATGGGAAACCTATGATGCTTATTTACATTCCATTATGGCAAATTTAAATCCTTATTGGAAATTTTAATATAAAAATGTAATGATATAGCAAGCAGATTACAATATCACAACATAAAAAAATGCAATCCCAAAGAAGCACGCAATCTCGACTGGATAAAATCTTCAAACCCAGAAACGTAGCCATTATCGGCGCTTCGGTGAAAAAAGACACCATTGGGTACGCCGTGATGAAAAATATGCTCGATGCAGGCTTCCAGGGTAATATCTTTCCTGTCAACCTCAAATACAGCACTGTCCTTGATCGCCATTGCTATCATTACATCGGCAAAATCGCTGAAAAAATAGACCTCGCAGTCATCACGACGCCCGCGCATACTGTTCCGGGCTTGGTCGAAGAATGCGGCAAAGCAGGCGTCGGCGGCTTGCTCATTATCTCCGCCGGATTCAAAGAAGCAGGCGAAGAAGGGCAAAAAATGTACGAACAAATTCTCCAAACCGCCCGCAAATATGATATGCGCATCATCGGCCCGAATTGCCTCGGTATTTTGAATCCTTTCTTGGGTATCAACGCAAGTTTTGCCACCCGCTCCGCGCTCAAAGGCAATATTGCTTTTATTTCTCAAAGCGGCGCGCTCGGTACTTCCATTCTCGATTGGGCTTTGGATCAAAATGTGGGTTTTAGCTACTTCGTATCGGTAGGTTCTATGATTGACGTGAGTTTCGCCGATTTGATTGATTATTTTGGAACGGATAATAACACTTCGTCGATCCTGATTTATATGGAAAGCCTCAAGGATGCGCGGCGCTTTATGAGTGCAGCGCGTGCCTTTGCGCGTTCCAAACCGATTATCATTTTAAAAGCAGGCAAAAGCAAAGAAGGCGGTCAAGCCGCAAAATCACACACCGGCTCGCTCGCAGGCGACGATGCCATTTACGACGCCGCTTTCCGACGCGCTGGCATTATTCGCGTAGATACTATCGCGCAATTGTTCAACTGTGCCCAGGCATTGGCGATGCAGCCCCGCCCCAGAAATAATCGCCTGGCAATCGTGACCAACGCAGGTGGGCCGGGCGTGCTGGCAACCGATTATTTGATTGGAAACGGCGGCCGCATGGCAGAACTCTCGGAAAACACAATGAATAAGCTCAATGAAATCCTTCCCGCTCATTGGAGTCATAATAATCCTGTGGATGTATTGGGTGATGCTACCGCTGACATTTATCGCCAAGCCCTCGAAATCTGTATTCAGGATGCAAACGTAGATGGAATCCTGGCCATTTTTACGACGCAAGCCGTTTCCGAGCCTGCCAAAGCCGCCATCGAGGTGGTACAGGTGGCCCGCGAAAGAAAAAAGCCCATGCTCGCTGTGTGGATGGGCGAACAGGATGTAGCCGATGCACGCGGCATTCTTGAACATGGCAAAGTCCCTCATTATCGTTACCCCGAAAGCGCCGTGGATGTATTTATCCGAATGTGCCAATACTCGCAGAATCTAAAATTGTTATACGAAACGCCTTCCGAAACGCCCCATGAATTTGTACCCGACATCGAAAAAGTAAAAAAAATAATCCATCGCGCATTGGAAGCCAATGAAAAAGAATTATCCGAGCATATTTCCAAAGAAGTCATGGCTTGCTATGATATCCCCGTCACCAAAAATAAAATTGCAAAGAAAGCCAGCGAAGCCATCCACTTTGCCAATGAAATGGGTTACCCCGTCGTATTAAAAATTGAATCGCCCGATATTGGTCACAAGAGCGACGTTCTTGGCGTCAAATTAAACTTGCAAAACGAAGAAGCCGTACACCAGGCTTTCGACGAGATCATCGCCAATGCAAAAAAATACCAACCAAAAGCCCATATCGAAGGAATCTTGGTAGAACCCATGATTGACAAGCCTTTCGAGTTGTTTATCGGCGCAAAGAAAGATCCGATTTTCGGGCCGGTGATCGCCTTTGGGCAAGGCGGTATCGCAGTGGAAGTTTTCAAAGATACGCGCTTAGGGCTGCCGCCACTTAATATGGCCCTGGCCCGACAAATTATTCGCAATACGCGCATTTATCCTCTGCTGAAAGGTTACCGTGGTCAACCGGGCATTAATCTCGAAGAGCTGGCATTCACGCTATGCAAATTCTCTTACCTACTCATGGATTTCCCTGAAATCGCTGAAATCGACATCAACCCTTTTATGGCGGACGCCGACGGCGGTATTGTTGTGGATGCGCATATTGCACTCGACGAATCCAAATCGAAGCGCAAGCGTCAGGATTATCAGCACTTAGTCATCTCGCCCTACCCTGCCAAATACATCCGCGAAACCCAACTCCGCGACGGCACGCCCGCCACGCTTCGCCCCATCCGCCCCGAGGACGAACCTTTGGTAGAAAAAATGTTTCAATATCTCTCCAAAGAATCCTTGTACTATCGCTTTTTCGGCTACGTGCCGCAGGTGAATCACGAATTCCTTGCCCGCTACACCCAAAACGACTACGACCGCGAGATTGCAATCATTGTAGAAATCGAAGAAAACGGCGAGAAAAAAATGATTGGCGTAGTGCGCATTATTGCAGACGCCTGGGGCGAAAACGCCGAGTACGCCATCCTCATTGCCGATCCCTGGCAAAAGCAAGGTTTGGGCACTATCCTCACCGATTTTATCCTGGAAATCGCGCGCGGCAAGGGCATCCGCAAGGTTTATGCCTCGGTACTCGCCACCAACAAGGGTATGATTCGATTATTTGAAAAGAAAGGTTTCACCATCAAGCGGGATGGTTTTGATATGTTTTATGTGGAATTGGAATTTTAGATATATAAAGCTACAAAGTATAATGCATTATGAATCTTGACAATAAATACAAACAAAAGTTAGAAGCCGCTAGAGAGAAGATTACTAAGAAAAAACGCCAATGTTTATTTCCAAAATGTAAGGAAGAAGCAATAAATAGTCATGTTTTGCAAAGGCAAGGTATATTAAATGCAATCATTGATGAAACCAATCATTTTTATGTTATTGAATATCATTCGATAAAAACTTTTTCATTTTTCCCAAGTGAACACCTCATAAAAAAGTTTGGAATCAAGAAAGGCTATTCATTTCCAGGTTTTTGTAAAACTCATGATCGTGAAATTTTTAAACCTATAGAAACACATCCTATCGATTTGAATAATAAAAGAAATCTTGGATTATTTTCATATAGAACTATTTGTCTTGAATTATGGAAAAAACAAGTCTATCTTGAATTTGTTACTGAAGCATTCTCAATTGCAAAAGACTTAGAACCTGATAAGCTTTGTTATTTTGACGATTCAAAGGCCAAGCGTGCTATATGTGATTTTGAATTTTATAAGAAAGAATTTGAAAGAGAACTTTTTAGTAAAAAGGATTCTATATTTGAATTCTATGCTATTGAATTACCTGAAAAAAAAATCTGTTTCTCTTCTCCACTAAATATTCATGATTCAGAAAATCCCATGACTTGGGAGACTGATAAATATGGATATGAAAACAAACAACCACTTGCAACTTCAGTAATAAACTTTTTCCCATATCAGGGAAGGTCTTATTTTATTGCAGCAATGCATTCAAAATATAAGTGCCGTTGGACGCTTAATTTACTAAATAAGTTAAAAGTTAAAGATAATAATGTGGTTGATAAGATTATAAGTGATATATTGACTTTTAGACTAGAATTCTGGGGAATGGCTCCTG
>JANRME010000217.1:0-51733 GCA_033761835.1 Saprospiraceae bacterium | reverse complement strand
TCAACAAATCACGGCTAAGTATGCCTTCCCTCCACCCAATTGGGGGCTGACGGCTCAGCAACTGGCTATTCGTTTTGGCAATCGTATGCCCCTGGATTTGTCTTGACAAACTCTTAGACAGAATTTATTTTACACTCCCTTAAAAGCTGCTACGTAGTAGTTCGGAGCTACTTGGTAGTAGCAAAAAGCTAGTTCGCAGTAGTTCAGAACTACTTCCTGGTAGCAAAAAGCTGCTGTATAGTAGTTCAGAGCTACTTCATAGTAGCAAAAAGCTACTCTACAGTACCTATATAGCTACTTGGTAGTAGCAAAAAGCTACTTTGCAGTAGTTCGGAACTATTGCATAGTAGCAAAAAGCTGCTTCGCAGTAGCTAATAGGTGCTGTGTACCAGCATATAGGTGGAATACGATACGGACAAAATGCTGCCCCATACTTGTGAATCGCAATACAAAACCAGGGGATGGTAGAAATGCAGTAAAACGACCCAACGGACTGCGCTCAAGCATTTACTTTAAACAAGTCATCCCGAATTTTACTGCACTCGTCCCATAGAGACGGAATACCTGCCTGCCGGCGGGCAAGGTGGGTAGAAATGATCCATTGTGCCGCTTTGCATGCTGTAGGTATGCCTTATAATGCGTACCTATGGCACGCTGAGACGTGTTTTTCTGCAAAAATCTACCGATATTTTGCCCCTAACGGGGCATTTTCAAAATTTGGGATGACTCATGTTTTCGCTACGTGTACCCACGCACTGCTTGCTACCAGTAATCTCCTAAACCAGGACTACTGACGCTTACTGGCTTCCAGTACACCTTCCAGATTTCCTTTAATAATTTTAGTTTGTGGATGCGCGTCTCCGAAGTGATTTTTATATACCTGATAGGCTTTCTCCAATAAAGTAATCGCGTTTTCAAAATCTTGTAAATCATAAAGCACCATTGCCAAATTGGAATAAATCCTTGCTGTCGTAGGATGCTGGGCGCCAAAATTGTGCTCATCCGACTTGAGCGCTTTTTCCAACAAGCCTTTCGCCCCTGCATAATCCCCCAAAGCTTGCAGCACGGTTGCCAAATTGGAATATAATACAGCTGTATTTGGATGACTTTCTCCCAATTCTTTTTCAAAAATGGATAAGGCTTTTGTAAAATTTGCTTTCGCACCTGCATAATCTCCCAAAGCTTGCAATACTAATGCCAAATTAGAATAATAAATAGCGGTTTGAGGATGTTCGATGCCATAATTTTGCTCCGCCGATGCTACTGTCTTTTCCAATAAGCCTCTCGCCCCTTCATAATCCCCCAAAGCTTGCAGCACTAATGCCAAATTGGAATAACTTTGAGCAGTATTAGGATGATTAAATCCAAAGTTTTTTTCCATCGAAATCATAGTCTTTTCCAGCAAATTTCTTGCCCCTTCATAATCCCCCAAATCTTTCAGCACTAATGCCAAATTGGAATACAAAACGGCTGTATCAGAATGGTTTTCTCCAAATGCTTTTTCAAAAAATGCTAAGACTTTCGTGCAATATTCTTTTGCTGCTTTATAATCACCTTGTTCCTTAAGTATTCTTGCTAATTCATTTTGCAAATGGGTTATTTCATAAACCATTTCCTGTTCAAAATGCAGCAATATGCTTTTTCCAAAAGGAACCCAGGGAAATTTATCCACCGGGTTGTCTTTGGTTTGATCCACACTGAGTTTCTCGGTTACCATTTTGATCAAGGGCAGGACCGTTTCGGTGCTAAGCGACAGCTTTTCGCTCGCTACCTCGGCGATGATGCGGTGCATTTTATAGCTGTCGGAGGCGGTATTATGCAGTAGCCAGCCTTTGGCGACTAATTCTTCCAGCGTTTCGGAGAAGATAGCCCTGCGCTCGCTCGCGGCGGGATTGATCAGTTCCTCCAGACTGGCATAGGTATGGTATTCGCCGGGCAGGCAAAGGAATTGCTGCAGCAGCCATGCCTCATCGCTGTTCAGTCCACTAAAATCAAAAATAGAAGCGAGGTAGGCGCGTACTTTGTCGATCTTTTCGCCTTTATGCGGTATATATATATTGGCTTGTAGGTCGTTTTGGATAGCGCTTTCCAGCTCCGCGATGGGCGTGCGCTGCTTTTGGGCGGTTTTGGCTAATATTTCGATGGTAAGGGTATGGTAATCGATGGTTTTCAGTATGCTTTGGATGGCTGCTTCTTCTTCGATGCGGCTGCAATGCTTCTTAAACAAGATAAGCGCCTGCTCGGGACTCAAGAAATCGAGTTCTTTGATGAAGAAGCGCTCTATTTTTGCTCTGGACGTGACCAGTACATGCCAGTCGGGTTGCGCAGGGAGCAGGTCGTACAGTCGGGCGAGCGAGGCCTCCGCGTTATCGATCACCAGCAGATTCGGGCTGTCGCCGATGCTTTTCAATCGGCTGATGATTTCAAGGAAAATGGCTTGCGGGTCTTGCCCTTCGGTATTGATATGAAGTTGTTTGGTCAAGCCTTCAGCGTTGATGGTATCGTTGATCAGGTCTTCGCTCAATTGGCTAATCCATAGTACATGGCGGTATTCGGTATAATATTGCCCGATATAGGCTTGCGCCAGGGTCGTCTTGCCAAGGCCGCCCAAGCCGTTCACCACCACTACCCTTTTATTGTCGAAGAGTAAATCGTGCAAGTTTTTCAGATCGTCTTCCCGCCCCACAACATCATCGGGATGCACTTTGGGAATATTTAAGCTGAGGTCTTTGGGTAGTTTGGACTGTATGCCTTGCAGCTTCAAGAAAATGGCTTCATGCCGTTGCTTTAGTTCTTCCATTAAAGACTGAAAAGCCGCTGCGTTGCTTTGCTGCAATGCTTCGAGCTTGCCAAGAATAGCAGGGTCATTGGCATTCAGCGTAATGGTCGAGTTATGAACATCCTGAATGGTGATATTACCATCACCGGCTACGGTTATTTTGTTTTGTTGGGGCATATTTTGATGCTACTTACTAAAGTGGATGATTTCGCTAAGATCATGTAAAACTGTCCTACGACTTAGAGTCGTAGGACAGTTTATTGCTATTAAAGCTCCCGAATGATGATATTCTTAAAATAGACCTTATTGCCGTGATCTTGAAGGGCAATGCGTCCTTTTTTGGCGCTGCCGTAGTCAGGGAAATCCTTCCATTTGCCTTCTGTTTTGAGTTTCATCCAGGCATCGTCCCAAGCAGTGAATTCGATCACTTTTTCACCATTAAGCCAATGCTCTACATGTCCTTTATCGAAGACGATTTTGCTGCTGTTCCACTCGCCTACGGGCATGACCTTCTTTTTATCATTGGTCGTGTACATCGCATAATCGGCGGCAGTCTTCTGCCATTCTTCAAGCTTCTCCGGGAAGCCCACATCGTCGATCATTTGATACTCGGGCCCTGTTTCGTAAGGTGCTTTATACTTAGGGTCTTCTATTACATGGTACATCACGCCGCTGTTGCCGCCAGGCGTAACTTTCCATTCCCAACTGAGTTCAAAGTTTTCATACTCTGCATCGCTCACAATGTCGCCACCAATATCGCCTTCGGCTGCACCGAGGCAGACCATCGCGCCGTCTTCGACCATCCAGTTGGTGATCTCTCCTGTTTTGTTGAAACCGTGCCAGCCCTTGAGGGTTTGTCCATCGAACAAGCTAATAGGTTCTTTGGCGGTGGTGGTTTCGGTGGGTGTTTCCGTTTCGGTAGGCGTTTTGCTGGCGTTATTGCAAGATATAATTGCGATTGTTAATATTAAAAAGAGTAATGGTTTCATGTTGATTTGATTTTTAACTGAATGAAAATTCTTTTTTTGAGTCTCCTACTCTTTGGCTTTTTACTTTTTTGCATTGCCCAAAAAAGTAACAAAAAATGCTAGGCAAATCTCCCGAAGGGATTCCAATGGAAAAACTCGCTCCGCCCTTGCTTCGCCGAAGCGGCTACGCGAAGGCACAGTCAAACACTGATTTGCCGGCCAGCCGCCGCACAGTAGAATTCCATTTTAAAATTCAAAAAAATTGATTGTCATTTTTCAGAAGAATATCTTTTCATAAGAAGCTTACTTCTTTATCAATTGCATTTTTTCAGGATCCCAAAGCATCGCTTTATCCTGATTAAAGCTATCGTTGCAAAGCAAGGCCGGTGCGGCTGCCCGATAACCAAAAATGGCGTCTTCCACTACTTTGCCCTTATTGCGGATGGCAGTAAAGAAATTCACAAAATGATCATACGGGCCACCTTTGTAGCCGCGCTCAGCAGCATAAGTGTACTCCTCAGGACCTACGATGCGCTTACGATCAGTCACGGGTGTACCCATTCGTTTCATTTGCTCGATCATAAAAGGATCATCCGAGTCAACAGATTTATTGCGCTTCACGGTCACGCTATCCCAGGTGATATCCATTGAACCCAAGCTTCCGACTAATCGCAGATAGGTCGTACCGCTGGTGCCATCTACAAAATTGCAACGTAATGAAAGGTTGAACGCCGGATGCGCATTGCTCTTTGGATAATCAAATGTGCCGAGCAATACATCAGGTACTTCACGCCCATCGAGCCAATAGCGCAAGCCACCAGCCGCGTAAATCTTATTCGGGCCAAAAGAATTAGTAATAAAATGCAAACTTGAAAAGAGGTGTACAAATAAATCGCCCGACATACCGGTGCCATAATCCAAATAATTGCGCCAGCGGAAGAAGCGCGTTTTGTCAAAAGAACGCTTAGTCGTATTGCTGATATAAGCCTCCCAATCAACGGTTTGTGGAGAAGCATCATCCGGAATTGGATATTGCCAGGCACCTGTAGGCGAATGCCGCGCCCAGAAGCCTTCGGCATAGTTCAAATCACCAATCGCACCGTCTTTCAAGAGTTCTCTAGCTTTTTCGTTCCCCAAAGAAGATACACCCTGGCTGCCCACTTGGAATACCTTACCCGTTTCTTGTTGTGCTTTAATAACTGCCGGGCCTTCCATGATCGAATGTACCATTGGCTTTTCGCAATAAACGTGCTTGCCTGCTTTCATCGCGTCAATGGAAATCTGCTGATGCCAATGGTCGGAAGTGGCAATAATCACTGCATCTATATCAGAGCGATTTAATAATTCTTTATAACTGCGTGTTGTAAAAATATCATTACCCCATTTTGTTTTGGCCTCTTTCAGACGACCATCATACAAATCACAAACAGCTACGAGCTTCGTACCAGGCACAGAAAGCGCTGTCCTCGTATCTTCTCCTCCCATGATGCCTGCCCCGATCAAAGCGATATTCACCTGATCATTGGCGCTGAAAGGCGCTCGGAATAAGGTTTCCACGTATTTTTCCTGATTTTCTGCCAAAGCCTTTGTTCCCAAAGCTAATGCTGCCGAGGAAGCAGATAGCTTTTGTAAGAATTTTCGGCGAGAAGAGGTGTTTTTATTTTTCATATCATGTTTTGTTTAGTTAGTGAATATAATTTTAAATAAAAAAATATAATAATGCACTGATTATAATAATTAATATGATATATCAAGATCAATTGACATCATAAATTCCTGATCAAATCAGTGTCCTAATTTATAGTTCTTTAATTTTAATCTTGCGCCAGCGCACTTTGATGCCGCCGCCGTCGTGTATTTGCAAAGCAATAAAGCCTTCGCCCTGCCCGATTTTTTCGTCCTTGAGATTGACCATTTGCTTACCGTTCAGCCAGGTAGTGATTTCATCGCCGATCATTTCGATGCGCATTTTATTCCAATCATCCGCTTTTAATGCTTTCTCGCCTTCTGCATCGGGCTTGATGAGCCAACCTCGACCATAAGACTCATAAATGCCGCCAGTGCTGTGGTTGGGTGGCGCGACTTCTACTTGCCAGCCGCTGATTTTCACGCCTTCGATGCCGGAACGAATGAACACGCCGCTATTACCATTGGCTTCGAGGCGAAATTCCAGGGTCAATATAAAATTTTTATAATTTTTATCCGTAGAAAGGTAGCCGTATTGCTTATCGGGGCCACTTTCGCATACGAGTTTTCCTTTTTCGACGTACCATTTTTCGGTGCCGTGCGCCGTCCAGCCATTGAGGTCTTTACCATTAAAAAGCTTTTTGAAGCCTTGCGCTTGTGTGGTCAAAGACAGGATTAGCAAAGGAATCAGGATTAGTAGGTGTTTCATTCTTGCTTGTTTTAGTTTTAATCTTTGGAATATTTGACAAGTTGCAGTGATAAACATAAACACTCTATTTCATTTTTTCAAATCAAGGATTCAGCTTTTTCAAATTTTACTGTTTTCAGGTAGCTTTACTACATACTTCTTATTTTAAAAAATAATTTCAGATTAATAAAAATAATCCAGAACAGATATAACAAAAAGGTTATTTTTTGTAATAATGGCAATATCAAAATAAGATGATTTGTATAATAAATATAAGCATTTAATGCAATTAAAATCAAGCAAAAGATACCAAAAGTCAATGTTTTATAAGATTTACTTCGATATAATGCAATATAAATTCCGGTTAATGCAATCACGCCGAAAACAACAGCAGCACTAATGATTAAATCATGATAATTAGTAAATATAAATACAGCTAATATCATAGAAATAATACCAGATGACTGTACAATTTTATAATGATGTCTTCCATTATCAAGCAACCGAGGTAGCAGCCACCAAAATACAGAAAGTGCCAGACAAAGCACTGTCATCGCAGCAATAGCAATCGGGCGAGCAGGATTAAGCTGTCCATTTTTAGCGCCTTTTGCCATTAAATCACACCAATAATTATGTACCCAACTAAAACCTTGAGCAGTTTTATTTACATCGGAGCCGCCAGGATAATAAAAAGTAGCAATCATATAAAGTATCAAAAAGAGCATTATTCCGGCTATGGGTATTAAAATTAGCACTTGTATCAGGATGTAAGGGCGTTTTACTTTCATCCTTTTTATTATATTGATAAATATTTAATCATAAAAAAATACTTCATCCACCGCAATCCTGGGATTGTACTGTTTTTCATAATGCCAATTCGGTGTACGAGCGAAAGGACGCGCGATAATGCGATACCACGGGAAAGTTGATTTGGGAATAGCTACGGGAAGTCCGATAATTTCATTTGTTTCATAAGTAGTTGGTTGTTTGAAAGATACAATAGATAATTGATGCATATTTGTTGTATCTGCGCCGCCCCAAACTTCAATGGCTGCCGGAGGGAACGCTCGCCCCCCAATATTTTTGGCGATGCTTAAAGTAATTTCCTGCACTACCGGTGGCTCTTTTTCATCAAAATAAAACAGAGCATCTAAAGGCTGATCTTTAAAATTCAGCCATAATGGACTCCTAAAATTATTTACTTCTCCTTTTCTATTATCATATAAAGTTAAAGCGCCTTTATGCTCATAAGTCGGCTCTGGAAAAGTACGCAGTATCGTATGTGCTATCGCTTGCCCTTTTGGAAAGAAAGTAAATGTTTTTATTTCACTGCTTTTCCAATTTGCTTTAAAATTCTTTACTTTTAATGTAGTGTATTTAGTAATTTGCAATGGTTCTTTATAAATTAAAGATGTAATACTATCTGGTTCACTGCCATCTAAAGTATAACGAGTTGTTACATCCGCGAGTTTATTAATTAAAACCACCTTTTCCTCTTTCGTCAATACCATTGATTTGTTTTTTAATAAAGGTGGACTGAGTTGTAATACTTCTGCTTCATCTGCTACATAACCGCCATCCAATTGAATCTTCGGTAAATCTTTTTGTAAAGTTTTTAAATCCTCCGCTGAAATGCGTGTATTCCAGACATAAACCTTTTGCAAAGCCGGAAAATCTTTTATTACTTGAATATTTACTTTATCAACCGAAGTACTAGATAAACCAAGCGTTTGTAGCTTTTTTAAACGCTTTAATTCCGCTAAGTTTTGTCCGGTAATAGCGGTACCATTTAAAATCAGCTTTTCTAAATTATCAAATTTGGCAATTGTCTTTAAATCTTCATCCTGAATAGGCATATTGGTCAGGTTTAGCGACACCAACTGCGCTTGTACGCTCGTTAACTCTTGCAAATAGGAAGATTGATACGCTTGTTGCACAAAAATTTCCGCGTGTAATGCTGGAGAATGGAGCGAAACAGGATACACCGCCCGGAATGGATTATTCAGTTCTTTTATTTTCTTATCAGAAGCAGCATTAAATGTATAAGCTTGAGCCTTATTACTTGTTGCTTGTTGCTTTTGTAAAATAGTATGCACCAAAGTAAATAAAGTATCTGTCGGTTGTAAATCTGCAAGCGTTTGTTTAATATCTGCACCCGCCTGAATCCAGGATTGAATCAGTTGTATTTCTTCCGCTGTAAGCTGTGGCTTTTCTTTAGGCGGCATGTGATCCTCGTGATCAAAAGGTAATGTCAAACGTTGTAATAATAAACTACTATCTACATTCCCAGCCAGCCAAAGTACACCATGTTTACCGCCTTTCATTAACGGTTCCAGCGAAGTCATGATTAATTCACCCTTTGCTTTACTTTCATTATGACAATTATTACATTTTTTATCTAAAACAGGCTGAATTGCAGCCATAAAAATAGGTGTATTATTATCCGCTACTATTGTTTTTTCTTTACGAATCGGTTTTAAAATATAATCTTCTCCGTGTGTAATACTTGCGCCTAAATGACCGGCAATAATTAACAATATCGTATTTAAAATAACAGCAATATGGAAAGCCTTTTTATTATAGGAATGCTGATTTTGCCAGATTAATAAACTGTAAGTCAGAAAACTTACACCTACACCCAGCCATTTATGCCAATTTACTAAAGTTGTATCGTATCCTTCTTCCTGTGCTAAAAATAAACCCATCAATGCGGTGAGCGAAGCCGTTAATGCAGCTAAATACAAGGTAAAAGACTGTAATTTATGTAAAGATTCACTCGGAACTTCCCGCTTTAGTAAAGGTAATAATGCCAATAAAATCAATAAACCAATCGGTAAATGCAATAACAAAGGATGTGTACGCCCGACGGGTTGCAACCAAATCGGGATTTGTACTTGTTTTTCAAAAAGTAAAAGAAAAAGTAAAAGTATTTGAATAACAAAAACGGTGTTTGTAATAATAGTTTTAGTTCGTTCCATACTATATCATAAAAAATTATTTTAAACACATAGGCACATAGTATTTTTGAATGCGCCTATTTGCTTGGTCTTTAAGTCATTTGGTCGCGCTATGTGTCTATGTGTTAAAGAAAAATTATGCAATAATTCCAGGAATAACTTTACCCGCTACATCCGTCAGGCGATAGCGTCTGCCCAAATGTTTGTAGGTTAATTGCTCATGGTCTAAGCCCATTAAATGCAATACAGTCGCATGAAAATCATTAATATGCACCGGATTCTCAATAATATTATATCCAAATTCATCGGTTTCACCAAAAACAATACCGGATTTCACACCGCCGCCTGCCATCCAGATGCTGTAACAACGCGGATGATGATCGCGTCCATAGTTTTCAGGAGATAAATCGCCCTGACAATAATTGGTACGCCCGAACTCGCCTCCCCAAATCACCAATGTCTCTTCTAACAAACCGCGTTGCTTTAAATCTGTAATCAATGCTGCGGAGGCACGATCGACATCCTGCGCTTGCAAAGGCATTTCGCCAACGAGATTCCCGTGTTGATCCCAGCCCTGATGGTATAACTGAACAAATCGAACGCCTGCCTCTGATAACTTCCTTGCTAACAGACAATTGGCAGCATAAGTGCCAGGAATCAGGCAGTCTGCGCCATACATCCGAATGACACTCTCTGGTTCTTTACTCAAATCGGTCAATTCAGGCACGGCTGTCTGCATGCGATACGCCATTTCGTATTGTTGAATCTTGGTTTTGATTTCGGGGTCGCCGAATTCGTCATAGTTCATCGAGTTTAGCTCCGATAATTTATCCAACATCCGACGGCGACTCTGGACATCGGTTCCGTCAGGATTGTTTAAGTATAAAACAGGCTCTTCACTTGCACTGAACTGCACGCCTTGATGAATGCTATCCAAGAATCCGTTTGTCCACAACTTGGAATATACGCCTTGCCCATTGCCTCTGCCTCTGGAAAGCAAGACACAGAAATTAGGTAGGTTCTGATTCTCACTGCCCAAGCCATAACTCAACCAGGCACCCATGCTTGGGCGATTGCCCTGCTGCGCACCGGTTTGTATAAACGTCAATGCCGGATCATGATTGATCGCTTCGGTATACATGGTCTTTACAATACAAATATCATCGGCGATACTGGCAATATGCGGAAAGATTTCGCTAATCCACGCGCCGGACTGACCATATTGCTTGAAGTTAAACTTAGAACCGACGAGGGGAAACTTCTTTTGCTCCGAGGTCATGCCCGTGAGCCGCTGCCCTTGCCGAATGGACTCTGGTAAATCCTGTCCGTGCATCTTGTGTAACAGCGGTTTATAATCGAAACTCTCTAATTGAGAAGGTGCACCATTTTGAAATAAGTAAATAATGCGCTTTGCCTTTGGTGCAAAATGCGGTAAACCCAAAGGTAAGCCTGATTTATTGCTCGCATCTCCTTTAAATAAACCCGGAACAAGCAAAGAACCCAAGGCAACACTGCCGATACCCAAACTTAGCTTTCCGAGAAAGTGGCGACGATTTATATTCAATCGATGTTGTAAAAATTCATTGGACATTTTTAAAGTACGATTTACGAGGTACGAAGTACGATTTTTATATCATGAAAATCCTAAAATCATGGTCACGTTTTCATAATGGCTTCCTCCATATTATACATAGTATGAATCACTTGCATCAATGCAGCAGTCTTTGATTTATCAGGAAGATTGGCAGAAGGAAACTCCCCTGCTTTTAACAATTGTGTAGCCTGGTTTGGGTTTGATTTAAAATGTGTTAACTCCTCTTTATAGTATTGTAATAATAAATCCAATTCTTTTGACTGAGGTACTCGGCAAAGAATACGCCGGAAAGCTTCTTCTATATTGCTTTCTATTGAATTTGACTGCTGTAATAAACGCTCTGCCAATACCCGACTCGCTTCTAACACCAAAGGATCATTCAACATCACCAAAGCTTGCAGCGGTGTATTGGTACGAATACGCTGTACCTCGCATTGATCACGGTTTGAAGCATCAAACATCAGCATAGAGGGCGGTGGAACGGTTCGTTTAATAAAAGTATACATCCCGCGACGATATAATTTGCGCCCTTCATCCTGAATATATTGCGAAAGCGTACCCCGACCCGATGTTGCGACCTCCCAAATACCATCCGGCTGATAAGGTTTCACACTTGGGCCGCCTATTTCTGCAATTAGTAAGCCGCTACTCGCTAATATATGATCTCTTATTAGCTCTGCGGAAAGTCGTAAGCGCGGTGCGCGGGATAAATAAATGTTTTCCGGGTCTGCTTGTAGCTTTGTCTTAGGTACAACAGCCGATTGACGATAAGTAGCAGACATTACGATGGTTTTTACCAGATGTTTAATATCCCAATTCTGTTGTTGGAAATCTAAAGCCAGCCAATCCAACAAAGCGATATTAGATGGCAATTCTCCTTGCATCCCAAAATCTCCGGTAGTCTTGACAATACCGCGACCAAAGATCTCTTGCCAAATGCGATTGACAAATACACGCGCTGTTAAAGGATTTTTATCGTCTAATAACCATTTTGTAAGCCCTAAACGATTCTGTGCGAACTTCGTTGTATCGTATAATAAAATAGCTTTCGGCATATTAAAAGCAACGGTATCGGTTGGCGCGTCATAAACACCTCGATTCAACACGCGGGTCGGGCGTATGCCTGCGGAATCCTTCATGATCATTACGCCGACCGTCGCTGTATCCTTTTTATTAACAAAAGTCAATAATTCTTTTACATCTTTATCAGTAATCATAATATTCGGCGGGTCTGCAAAAGAAGCATCTATGGTGCCAAAGATGCCTTTCTCCGGCACTTGATTAAAAAAAGCAAAAGCACTGTAATAATCTTTCTGTGAAATCGGATCATACTTATGGTCATGACATTTTGCACATTCAAAAGTAAGCCCAAGAAAAGCTTTAGCAAAAGTATTCGTGCGGTCGGTCACGTATTCAATGCGATATTCCTCATCAATCACGCCGCCTTCCTGCGTTATCTTATGATTTCGATTAAAACCCGTTGCCAACAACATCTCTTTCGTCGGAGCAGGAAGCAAATCACCCGCCAATTGCCAGGTTAGGAATTTATCATACGGATAGTTCTCATTAAAAGCATGGATTACCCAATCCCGCCAGGGCCACATCGTGCGTAAACCATCGTCCTGGTAGCCATGTGAATCGGCATAACGCGCTACATCCAGCCAATGTACCGCCATTTTCTCGCCATAATGCGGACTACTCAAGAGTTCATCCACTACTTTTTCATAAGCATCAGGAGCATCATCTTTTAGAAAGCGTTCTTGCAATTCTAGAGAAGGAGGTAAACCTGTTAAATCAAAAGCGAGCCGCTTGAGCAAAATTGCTTTACCTGCTGTCGGATTAGGTTTCAGTCGATGCTGCTCCATTTGAGCTAATGTGAAATAATCGATCTCATTTAGAACCCAATCTTTCTGTTTTATCTTCGGTAAAGGCGCTGGTGTAGGCGGAATAAACGCCCAATGCACTTTATATTTCGCGCCTTGCTTAATCCATTTACCAATTATATTAATTTCATCCTGATTTAAATACAAATTAGATTCGGGTGGTGGCATGACATCCGCCGTATCTTTGCTGGTAATGCGCTGCCAAAGCACCGACTGCTCCAAATTACCGGGTACGAGTGCAAAATGTCCGGGTGTTTCCTTTAATGCGGCAAATGCACCTTCTTCTGTATCCAATCGAAAATCAGCTTTACGTTGTGCGGCATCGGGGCCATGACATTTAAAGCATTTATCCGATAGAATAGGACGGATATGAAAATTATAATCTATCTCTGTTCCCACGGCTACGCTGCTTGTGGAAGGCGCACAAGTATAAGCGATAACAACCAAACCAATTAATATAACACCACCGAGGATCAATTGCCTTCTTTTCATTGTAGCAAACACTTTAGGGCAAAATTAAATTATTTATGTTAATCCAACGAAAAAAGGAATGCTGGAAAATACAAAATAAACCAAATGTAATGTGCTTTTTCAAACTAAATAGTCGAGCAGTTTATTCGCCAACGGTCAAAAGTTAACAAGATTGACAATCAGTTTTTTAAGAAAAATATTGTATAATTTGAATATACTCACTTAGCTTATTATCCATTATTTGATTTTGTTAGTTCATTACTTTTGTCTGCCCATTGTCGTTTACGTTTTTTAATTCCTGAAAATCTGCGGTTTTTGTAACGAAAGGACTAATTTTACGTAGAATTTTATTGTAAATCCTATTTTGCTAACCATCACTTATTGCCTGATGAAACACTTGTTATTCCTTTCCCTCGCATTTTTTCTGACTATTACTTACGTTTTCGCCCAACGCAATTGTGCTACAATGGAAGTATTAGATCGCCTACAAGCAGAAGACCCCGCCCTGCAAAGCCGCATGGAATCTATTGAACGACATACAGCAGCATACCTGAGCAACGGCTTGCGTCAGCGCGAAAAGGTAGTAATTCCAGTAGTAATACATATCGTGTATTACAACACCAAAGAAAATATTAGCGATGCTCAAGTGCAATCGCAGATTGATGTTTTGAACGAAGATTTTCGGGCGATCAATAATGATATTTCATCTGTGCCAACTGATTTCATTAGTGCAATTGGCGATACTGAGGTCGAATTTTGCTTGGCAAATATAGACCCCAACGGCAATCCCACAACCGGTATTACCCGAAAAAAAGGAACCAGACTCAGCTGGGGTAGTTCTGATCGTGTGAAACGCCTGTCGCAAGGTGGCGTCGATGCCTGGAATACTTCACAATATTTGAATATTTGGGTTTGCAATATCGGCAATGGTATTTTGGGTTACGCACAATTTCCTGGCGGGCCTGCTGCTACGGATGGCGTAGTGATTGACTATCGTTATTTTGGAAGAAGAGGCAGCGCAGTTTATCCTTATAATCACGGCAGAACGGCCACCCACGAGGTAGGACATTGGCTCAATCTTCGCCATATTTGGGGAGATAGCAATTGTGGTAACGATCAAGTGGACGATACGCCAACACATTATCGCGCCAATAGTGGTTGCCCGGCATATCCGCATTATAACGAGTGCGATGATAATATCATCGAAATGACTATGAATTACATGGATTATACACAGGATGGCTGTATGTATATGTTCACAAGAGGACAAGCGGCTCGAATGCAAGCGACCTTTGCACCTGGTGGCCCACGTGCTGCGTTGCGCAATTCTATTGGTTGTTCTGGGGAAACAGGTAATAACGGCGGTGGCGGAGGTACTGATCCAGAGCCTGAAGTTTGTAATGTGCCGACAGGATTGAATGCTACCAATATAACGATCAACAGCGCCACACTTAATTGGGGTGCTGTTGCAAATGCAGCCTCTTATGATATTCGCCTGCGTCCGGTCGGAAGCACGACCTGGGCTTCGGGAACTTCAAACAGCGCGTCAATCAATACAACCAACTTGAGCCCTTCCACACAGTACGAATTTCAAGTGCAAACCAATTGCAGCACTACGGAAAGTAATTTTACCAATTCTGCGACTTTCACAACCCAAGCCGTCGTCGTTAGCGATGAATGTGTAGATAATTTTGAAAATAATAATACAGTTGGTTCTTCTGCCAGCGTACCCCTCAATACTACCCTTAAAGCTTTGATTTCGGTTCCAAGTGATGTGGATTGGTACACTTTTAAAAATAGTGCCTCAACGCCTAATATTCAGATAAATTTGAGCAATCTGCCCAATGATTATGATATGAAGCTGTATCGAGCCAATAGCCTGGTAAGAACATCCGAGCGTTCCGGTGTCCAAGATGAATTGATTATTTTTAATACGTCCTCTGTCACTACTTATTACTTGCAAGTATATGGCTATAGAGGCGCTTATAATCGTACTAAATGCTATGATTTGAAGGTATCATTGAGTGGTTCTTCGTTCCGAGAAGCCACGTCTGAGCTTTCTACGAAAGATGTTGAATTAGAATCCGCATTTTTTGTTTTTCCAAACCCAGCCTCGAATGAATTGATGTTGGATATTCCAAGCACGGATGAAGCGCTTTCGCAAATCAAAGTATATAATATGGCAGGTACGATCGTTTTACAAACAAGCAAGCCTGCTGAGAAAAATGTGCTTATGCCCTTGGATATTAGCCATCTTCCAAATGGGATATATGTGATAAAAATTCAGAATGGCGATTTTACAGCTAATCAAAAATTTGTAATTAGCAGGTAAATGAATATAAAATATGAGTCGCCCCGAATTTTGCATAAAGTCGTCCCTGCGGAACGAAATATTGGTAGAAATGGCAAATAATAATGAATGAACGTACCGTTAGGTAGGCGACCACGCCCCAATATATTGCTTACCTAACGGAGCATTTTTAAAATTTGGGGTGACTCATGTTTTGGATTAACAGTCGTATTTTTTTACATAATGACACCCCTTTCGCTATCCTTCCAGCGCCTTTCTGCAATATTCAAAACATTTCGCTACTTCCTTTACCGCATCAGAACCTTCTGGCACCTGATACTCCAATTCAATACTCCCGGGAAATTTATATTTCTGATCACGCATCAATTGCAAGGCCGCTGTAATCGGCGTATCCCCTGTACCCCAGGGAAGATTTCCTTTACCATTCGCAGGCGTTTGACGATCTTTCAAGTGCATACTCATAATATGATCGTGCTTAGCTTTAATGATTCCCAAAGGATCAGCATTCCCTGCTGCTACATAATGCCCCAAATCCAGATTCAACGCATTATATTTTGATTGATTCAATGCCGTATCCCAAAATGTCGGCGTCTGCTGCTCATGTCCATGATAAGCGATATACACTTTATGTTTGGTAGCGAGTTTTGATAGACGCATCGTATGCGCATCCTTACTCGGATGTTCCAATGTCACATGACTTGCGCCCAAGGCCTTAGCCGCTTTTAAACCATACTCAATCTCCGCATCGGTATTATTTTCACCAAAAGCATTCGGCTTAAAGCCATATATTTTTACCCCAGCTTCTTTAAACATTTTCTTTACCTGCGCAAATTTATCCATCGACACACTGGCCCGCCAGGCAGCAACTTGTTTATTGAAGTCTTCCGATTGTGCCATCAAATCCTTCAGTTCTTTGGTTTGCTCTTCGGTCATCGTCTCACCGTTTCTTTGCATTCTCGACAACTGAAAAAACTTTCTTCGATCCAATGTACTCTTTGGCACACCCGCAAAAGCTTCCGCAGGTTCGCCCATCAGTTCGGTCGCGCTGATACCACTATCCACGATGTATTTAAGCATCGCTTCGATGCTTTGATCGGGCATACTCCTGTAAGAATACGTAATGACGCCGATCTGCACGCCTTTGATCATAGAATTAGGCTTATTATAAAAGCGCAAGATAGTAGGAACACTGATCAGTTGCGGCGCAACCGCCAAGCCCGCGACCAATGTAGCAGTCGTACCCATAAAGTCACGACGGGAGAACTTCGTTTCATTATTTTTCATACATTACTTTTAGGATTTAGACATTTTATCTGCCGTTTTCCTTCAATTGGAATACCTAAAATTATCTTTTGCTTTATCAAATCACCATCATTCGATAATGAGCATGCTTTATGCTGCAAAATTTAGACAGATTGGAACAAGCGGAATAAAGTATGGATTTTTATTATAGTGAATGTGGGAGGAATGATTGGGAGGTGGAATGGTTAACGCCGGCGACGTGCCCAGCTTTTGCTGGGCATGGGCGCTGGCGCAATGTTACATTCAGTTTTCATTCTTGATTTTATCGATAGTATTTATTTAATTTTTATTTAGATTTTCTCTTAATGTCAGGCTTAATCCGCTTTCATCTTCATTTATGTGGCAAGCATCTCCAAAATCAACTTTTCTGGATAGTGTTGTCGTTAAGTTGTTTCTTTCATCAACGCTTTCGACTTTAATAAAATACTCCGCATCAAATGAACTGTTAATTGATTTTGATAAATCGAATCTCGGAAAATATTTATAGCTGTGTGGGTCAACTTCGCAAACATAATCTATTTCAGATGAAGTCATATCTTTTATTGATAGTTTAAAAGTTTGAGGTTCGTCTGTGTTATTTACTATTGATATTTTAGAAATATCAATAAAAACCAATTCTTGTACTTTTGCGTCAGTAATATCAATTTCAACATACCCTGCTTGAGCATCTATCTGAGTTCTTCCTGTTGTTACTACTTTTAGCCTATTATATCCTTCAATTTTGTATAAAGTTGTTTCCTTCTTATTTCTATCTCTCAATCCTACCACAAAATCTCCACCTGTAATTTTGTGCCCATTTATTGTTTTTTCCTCCTTTGAACCAATTGTGTACTCGATGCCAACTGTTCCAATTGGCGTTATTGCGGCAACTTCACCTTCATCAATAACCGAAAAACCTGTTTTGCTATTATAAACGATTTTAATTGGCAGGAATAGAGGATTGAAAAAAACATTGTAATCTCCACCAATACCGATTGATTGCTGAAGTTCTTTCTTTTTCACTTCAATCGGTTTTGAGCTTGACAACCCTGTACAAATATTCATCTCCATTTTACAACTTATCATGGAGATGATGACTGTATTAATAAGGAAAATTTTGTAGGTTTTCATTTTTTATTTGAATTTAATTGAATGTAACTATTGTACTAAGGCAATAGCAACTAACCAAAACACGCAATGCGCATTTATTGAGTCGCTATTGTGTCTATACACGCATCCAAAATTAATCTATTTTTATTATACGTTCAATGGATAAGCAACAAATTTTAAGTCAACATGATAGTACTTTTAATAAATGAAGGTTGGAGTAGTTCGTGATCTTGTACGCCGGGTTGTTAATCTTTTAAACTTTATATCATTGCGGTGAAGGAAAATATCATTCTCATTTCACTATTTGTATTTATGCGTATGCAACTTGTCAATAAGCAGATGTAAGTAGTTTCTTAGCGTATGTAATTTGTCAATAAGCGAATACAAAGTGTTTTTAGGTAACTGCACGTTGTCAATAAGCTTATGCAAGTAGTTTTTTAGCGTATGCAAGTTGTTAATAAGCGTTTGCAAAGTATTTTTAGGTAACTACAAGTTGTCAATAAACGATTGTAACTTGTTTCTTGGCAACTGTACCTTGTCTATTAATGTATGCAAGTTGTTTTTTTAGAATGCAATTGTATTTAATACCTAAGCGATGGCTATTAAAACGAAAGCAATCACCTGTGATACCAAGATGATTGCTTTGTATTTTATAAAACCGCGATTATGATGCTCGCGATTGGAATAATCTTATCGAACAATTTTAAAATTAAATTCCGGGGACCCGAAAGCACCGTACAATCGAATCCAAATAGGTAATAACATCTCAGTGCCACGAGCTGTGCTAATGTCGCCCAAATCAATGATATGCGCTGCTTGCCAGCCAAAAGTTTGCAGCAATGCACTCGTTTTTTGCTTTGCATCCGCATCGTTGCCGCTTAAAAAAATGTTGTGGTCACCATTGGCAACGCGATTGGGGTTCACCATGATGTGGGCATTCAGCGTATTCAGTGTTTTCACTACTTGCAAATCAGGAAAGCTGCGTTGAATCGTTTCGCCCAAAGAATCGGTATTGCAAATCGTCAACGAAGGTGGCATCCCCATCGAAAAGTCGAGTGGATTGGAAATATCTACCAATATTTTGCCTTTCAGATTGTCCTCGCCTGCCATTTTTAGCGCCTCCATCGAGCCTTGCCCGGAAGTGCAATTAAAAATAAAGGTTTCGGCAAAAGCGGCTGCATCTGCAAACGTACCTTGAGAAGCCTTGCTGCCATTGCTTTTCGTCCATTCAGTCGCTTTTTCGTTGCCTGTTGCGCGAGCACCCATCATCACCTCGTGTCCGAGTTGAATCAATTTTGTACCAATAGCATTGCCGACCATACCGGTCCCTAATACTCCGATTTTCATATTCTTATCCGTTTTAGGTTGAATTTTAATAATTTACTTTCTAAATTTACTGTAAAATTAAGAGGTAGCTATACTTTATGCAAGTACTGTTATAAATGATAGTTGAAGTCAAAATGGTTTGAATTGAAGATTTGAGGGCAATTATTTCGATTTAATTTCTAAAATTTTTTTCAATGGTTATCAAAGGAAAAGAATATGCTTTTGAAATAGATGGAAAAATTTTCCATTGCGCATTGGATATTACCATGAGTTTTATTGGCGGTAAATGGAAAACCGTGGTGCTATGGTATTTGCGTAAAGACAAAAAACGCTTCAGCGAACTCAAACGGCATATCCCTGAAATTACGGAAAAAATGCTTTCATTGCAATTGCGACAGCTTGAGCAAGATGGATTGGTGCAGCGCACCGTGTTCCCAGAAGTGCCCCCACGTGTGGAATATGAATTGACCGAAGAGGGAAAAACCCTTGTTCCGCTGCTCGAAATGATGGCGACATGGGGCAAAAAGAAAGGCAAAGAACAAGGTAAAATGCTGGAAATCAAATAAAAAGACCTCGTGCTAATGCAAGGAGGTCAACATAAAATGCGGATAGTATTATTACTATTTGAGGTTGACAGTATTGTGAAGCGATTGCCAGGATTGATTTAATAAATCGCCTATTTGTTGCCATTCCATTTCCGAAACGCCATCTTTTTCTTGCTCGCTGTCGCGGATGTCCATTGCAGCGGCGCGGAATTTGGCGTATTCGATCATTTGATCTGGTGAAATATTATAAATAACTGCTGCTGATTCTGCTAAAGCTTTTTCCAAATCACCGCCCTGATGCTGCGCGCGCTGGCGATGCACGATCCACCATTCTAATTCTAATTTTGCCGCTTTTTGCACATCGAATGAAGTTTTGCTCAGGTTATTAATATGAGTATAATATTTTTGTAAATAAGGGAGCGCTTTTTTATAATCATTCCGTTCTTTGCCGTCTTTGAATACAAATGCGGCTTTGGCAGCTTGATAAGCCAATACTTGCGAGCGCCAAAATCTTGTATGGAACTGCTTTCGCAATAATGTTCCCAATTGAAAAAATAACTTCAAAGGCTTACGGTCGTAGTAGGAGCGCCACATTTCGGTGTCCAAATGCGCAACGATTTTCGGGTCAAATTCTCGAATATCGGTTTTAGTTGGGAGGAGCAAGTCTATTGCGATCCAGGTGGAGAGCAAAAGTAATAAAACGAGTAAAATTCTTCGGGTTTTCATGATTTGGCTTCTTCCAGTTTATTTTGAAAAACCTTGTTATTCAATAGGTTGTGTGGGAATGTTGGTTGCGGCGGTCTCGGAATTTTATTTAGTTCTTCTTTCGTTTTTGCATGGCGACGTAATAATTCTAATTTCAAACTTTTCAAACCTTGCCGCATCGCCCAGTGGTGATTGGCAGCAAATAATGGTTTAAAAATAAAGCTCAAGTATTTTAGCAAAGGCTTCTCCGCGCTGATGCGCCAATCGTAAGTGATTTCGCATAAATGGGTATTCGGAATCGCCTGAAAATGCCAAACACCGCGCCCGACAAAATCACCTGCTGCTTCGAGGGCAAAACCGTTTGGAAAATGAGTTTGCGTCACTACAAATTGCCATTTTAAAGTATATGGTAACCAGCCTTTTGTATATAATGCCACGCGTTTGCCGACGCCTCCGGGTTGACCTTTTTCCAATACTTTTAAATCCAGATAAACGCTGGGCCACCAGTCACATAAGATATTTACATCTTCCAGAATGTGATAAACTTCTTCGGGCGTAGCTGCTACCTCCCAACGCGTGAAAAATTGATATTGACTCATGTTTTTTTTAGATATCAGATGTCAGATAATAGATGCCAGACCATCATAAACTCAACCTTCTCAACCTTATAAATCCCCTCAACCCCTACGCTGCAATAGAATTTGGGTTTTCCAATACAATCCGATAATGATGTGCTTTGCCTTCGGCAAGTAATGCTTTGCAATAACCATTTAAATTAGACCAGTTTTTTTCAAAAGATTTTATATAACTGCGCCTTTGAAATAATCTGAATAGCATATTTTGTAAATAATGTTGCTTCATAAATCCGGTGCAGGAAACACTGGTATGATGCTCATCCACTCTGCGCAAGGTATAGACCGTACAATGCATGCGTTTGGTATCAGTTTCTGTAAAAGTTATTATATCTTTATTAATTTTAGTGTCATGTGATACAGAAATAGGTCCATTAATTAAACAACGATGGGTAGCGCCATTTTGAAATAACTCGGTATTTACATGATCTACTTCTTCTTGCGCACCATCAATCCATTTAGCCCGCCAACGCAAATCAGCAAAAACGCTGAACACCATATCCAGCGGGGCTTCTATCACCGCAGATGAAGTAACCATCGGCACTTTCACGCCTGGAATGCTGTAATCTTCAATTTCTAAAGTGGGTATATAATTCATTAAAGGTGCGAGTGGAAAGTAACAATAATTCACTTTGCCACTATCATATTCCTGATCGCTTTCCTGCATGGGCGCCCAAGCAACGGTAGGTATATCCACCCAAGTAGCACAAGCACGCGCGAGTGTGTCTGTTACCAGTGCATATTCATGATGTTCTATATCATTTTTTAATAAACGATGCGCCACTATTACATCTTTTCCAAAGAGTTTATTATAATTTTTTATTGGATTGATTGTAATATCGCCATAATGTGCAATAAATTTTAAAGTCAAATTATTAGCCGTTTTACAAGCGCCACACTGACAAATGCGGTGGGTTTCATATCTTTTTAAATGTTTATGAAAATTCACAAACATCTTTTGAATCTGCGCCATCAGTTCAGCCGCTGAAGGGGCTTGCCCAAAGCGATAAAATAAAATCGCATCTCCTTCAATTTCAGATATTTCTAAATGAATATCATTCGATTCGATTAAAATTTCCAGCAATTCCTGAATAATATGACTGCTATGATCAATTTCTACATCCGTCACAAAACGAGTAAATCCGCTGATGTCGGGTATAAAAATCAGCGCGGGTTGAACGCCTTGGGTAGTGGTACTCATAGTTGTTCTTTTTACTGATAATGAGGTGTTTATCATTCTAAATATACATATTCTAAGTTACTCCTGCAATGCTGTACGGGTTTTTCGACCCATTCAGTTTTTTTGAAAGCAAGCTTTAGCAAATTCTTAAAGATTTACTAAATCTATTCACTTTGCCGCGCCCAACTCAGAAATCACATACCCATTCGGATAAGTTCGATTGGACATTTTTGTCAATAATCGCGGGCGACGACGCGGCGGCAACCAAGCCATCAAGCGGCCTCGTAGGCGTATCGAACCCCTTACCAATGCTTGCAACCAACGCGGCGCGGGCTTCATGCCAACAGCGTATAACAGTCGGTCATCGAGCATGGCATGAACCACCGGTGCGCCCAGTTTCCAAAGGCTTTTTGGTAAAAACCAGGACAGCATCAAATTGCGTGTAGCGATTGCAATTATTTCATTATCAAGCGAATAGCGAAATTCTTTTGCTTCAAAATCCAGATTAAATTGTTCAAATGCTTCCAAACTGTTGGGAATATCTTTGATGCCCATGCGGGTGCCCAATTCCCGCCAAAACCAATAGCTCGCCTGCTTTTCAGTGTCCGTCAGCGGACGCCAGCCGTAGCGGGCATTCCAGCGGATCGGCTCAAAAATAAAGGTAGAAAGTGTATATAAATATTCATCGTTGGGTATGTGGAAACGCCCGTGTTGCTTGTTCATACGCACCAGCGCCGCCTGTCCGCGTGGCGTATCGTAGCCGCCACTTTCCAGGATTTCCGAAAGGATCAACACCGTATCGTCATAGCGTTTTTGGGTGCGTTGCACAAATTCGCCCGTTTGTACCAATAATGGCGTACCTTTTGCCACCCCAAATACCCGAAACAATGCAAATTCCAACGAACGCGTCGTATCCCAAGGAAATTCATAACAAGATGCCAAATATGAAATTTGTTGACAATCTTCTTGGGGATCAAGGGTTAAAATATAATTTCGAATTGCCATTCGTTTGCGCGAGCGAATCGCGTCTTGAGCTGCAGTTTCCCAAATCGCAGGGGGTGCTTCGGTATTTTTAAATATGGCGGCATTGCTGGTCATATTGGCATAAGGTTTTTTCAAAGATACGCATTCTAAAAATGTTGCCCAACAGATGTCAGGCAACAATAGTGGTGTCTTGAATTATAAAAATCAAAATGCTCTATTAAGTATTATCCTTTTTGAGTTTGCATATAAGCGCCAAGCCCTTGCTCCAGTTCTTGCTGGTTCATAACCGGGTAAAAATTGACTTTGGCATTCAAATCCTGAAACAGCGGTTCCGCAATTCGTGGAATCCACGAGGAGTCCGGCATATCGAAAAATACAAATACGGTTCGTGTATCCTCTACGGTTGTAAAATAAGCCGCTTCCGGTTTAACTAATTCCATGATATTCCCTAAAATTTTGGGTAAAGAACCGTTGGAAATAGCATGATTCGCGGCTTGTACGTCCAATGTGAATTTTAATAAAGTGCGCATAATGATTAAATGATTAATGCTAAATGATTAATGGTTTACTTACCTCCGGCTGTTTGTATGCCCAATTGCATAAAAATAATGGCAGGGTCAACGACCGCCCAATGCTTGACGGCTTTGCCATTGGCATCGAATTCCAAAATATCTACGTCCTTGTAACTGAAAGACTTCCCATTGGCTTTTGCGCCTGCGAAATCGCCTTTCATCGTGCCAGTAATCGTGGAGAGAATCATAACCGTATTGCCTTCGGCTACTACTTTTTCGATGCTGAGTTTGTAATCGGGGAAAGCCGCAAAAAAGGGTTTCAAATTTTCAAGCAGCCCCGCTTTATTCAAGCCTTCCGGTCCAAATCCATAATCCATATAATTATCCGCCAACACCGAAGCTAATCCATCATAATTCTTTGCGTTGATGTATTCCATACCTTTCAGAGCGGTAGCTTTGTTTTGCGCAGCAGTTTGTGCAAAGACAGTGGCGCCGAGCAGCGTAGTTATGGCTATTAAAATAATTGATGATAAGTTTTTCATTTTGATTAAAATTTTAAATTCAGATGTAGGAAATCTTGGAGATTTCCTACATCTAATAATTATTATGAAAACATTCCTTCTATTACATCCAGTCCGCCTTCATTTTTCCAATGGGTCACTTTTCCATCTTCATTAAATGTCCAAGTAAACTGAACGGTAGTGGTAGCGCTCTTTCCTGTTGGTATTGCGGTTGCTTCCATTGTTACATCATTTATAACGCGGTTGTCTTCTTCCCGGAAATTATGTGGATGGAATGATGCAAATTGCATACTTTGTCCTAATTTCTGGAAGAATTGTAAAATTTCGTCTTTACCATTATAAATACCTCCAAAAGGAATGATATTCGGATTGCCATAATGATTCCAAAGGGCGTTGTCGCTCAAATTTGCCAAAATCGTTGGAATGTCGCCTTTACCGAAGGCTTCGTAAATGGATTGTACGGTGCTGAGATTTGAAACGGTTGTCATGTTTTTATTAATTTTGAATGTTTAATGATGAATGTTTAATGCTTAATAGTCGATAGTCAATGGTCGATAGTCGATAGTCGATAGTCAATGGTCGATAGTTAATAGTCAATGGTCGATAGTTAATAGTCCAGTCGATGGTCAATGAATTCCCACTGCTTTCATGTGTTTGTGCGTATCTGCATAATGGCGTAGGCGTGTAACTTTGCCTTCGTCGTTGAAAGTCCAGAGGTGCATTTCTTCATCCTGAAAGCGATTGCCATTTGCTAATGTTACATCCAATGTAATTTCTGCGGCAATTTGATGCCCGCCATCCATAATGGAAAGTACCTGAAAATCATGGAATTGCATGGTGCCAATCACTTGAAAAAATTCCATTACACCGTTTTTACCAGGACGATTTTGCAGCCAGGGTACGCCCGCTTTTTGCGCAGAATTGTCTGCCCATGCTTCCCAGATTACATCCGCTGATACATGCTCCAAAATTGTTGGGATGTCGCCTTTACCAAAGGCTTCGTAGATGGTTTGTACCGTGCGGAGATTTGATACGGATATCATGTTTTTTATTATTTTTTAATAGTAGAATTTATGCCGAATTAGAGGTGGACTGTTTCTCGCAGACTTCCCAGCAGGTTCAGCGAGCATCCGCGCGTATAATCTGCGAGAAACCAAACTTTAATAAATTATTTTTTCATTGCAGTATCGCTGTTCAATTGCATCATCAAACCCAGGAAATCCGCGTTCAGCCAGCCTTCTACTACTTTTCCGTTTGCGAAGCGCAGGGTAACGGTAGCAGGCACAAGCACCTTTTTATTGGTGACAGGAATGCCCTGAAACGCAGCGCCGGTGTGCGTTCCTTCCAATTGGTGTCTGACAACCACCTTGTCGCCATCTGCAATCATATCCAGAATGGGAAATTTAGAATCGGGGAAAGCATTTAATATTTCACTCATCGCTGCTTTATAACCATTTACATCAATCGCCTGCGGTGCCCAGCCATGGAAACGCGCGTCAGCGGCATAGCTTTTAATAACATTATCAAGATTGCGTCTATTTAGTTCCGACATGATATTGTCAACCAATTGTTTATTCGCAATTGTAGGAGAACCAGGATCCACGCCGATTTGACGAAAGACCTCCGAGCCACCTCTGATGGGTTCGTGGTGAATAATTTTACCTTGTGCATTTACTTCTACAATATCACAATCATTATATTGCATCATTTTTCCGGTGGCAGGAATACCCATCAGCGTGCCAGTATGTTTGCCGCTCAAGGTGACGCGCACCAGATAACGGGTAGGGCTAATCATACCGATCTCATTTACAGCAATTTTCATATCAGTAAAAGCATTAAAAAACTCCTTGTACGCTTCCAGTGCATTCCAAACGCCCATAATGGGTGTTGGGGCAACATTTACATCTGTATAATTTTTTTCATCACATAACGCGGCAAATGCATTCCAATCTTTGCGGTTGAGTGCGTCATAAGCATTTTGAATAGTGGCTTTAGCGTCTTTTTGTGCGTTTACAGTTACCATAATAAAACAAGATAAAAGGATTAAAATAATTCGGGTTCTCATAATAGTTTGTTTTAAATTTTTATAATGAAATGTTTTGATTTTTTGGAATGGACGATATAAACATCATTTTATGTACTCAAACCGCTTCAGTAGTAAATGAATGGCTATATTGTTTATAATATTTTTTAAATCCCATCATTTGACCGATACCTCCCAAGACAAATCCCATTACTTTTTGAATAAATATAGGAGGTCCTGCTATATAAAGTTGATAGGTATTTACCATCGCCATCATTTGCAGGAAAGGAGGAGTGCCATCTGCTTTGGTTTTGCCGTCATTACATATACCAAAGAATTGTTCCAGAAATGTTTCCGTATTAAGGGCAGGTTCAAATGTCACAGTCATTTCAACAGATTCTGAGTCAGATACATTCCACCACTGGTGTGGCGCTCCTTTTGGTATGACTAAGCGTTCGCCTGCGCAAAACGTTTTTAATTCACCATTTAGCTCCACTTTAAATGCCCCCTTTGTGATTTCAAAAGTTTCTACTTGATTTGGATGCAGGTGCCTAACCGGCAGATATCCCTTAGGCGCTACTTCAAAATGAAATACCAGTTTTTTACCATTATTGTCGGCTGCCGTTTCCTGCCAGGTGATGGTTTCTCCAGTTATTTTGTTGCTGATGGTTTGCCCTTTGTATGCCATTTTTTATAGATTAAATTTTTGAATGAATGACACAAAAATAATTTACTAATCCTCTGAAAATCAATCGCGTGAAAGGTGGGTTTTTCACTCCCCGAAAAAGGGGATTATCCCTCCAATTGCATTTTAAGCCCGAGCAAATCCACTTCATTCCATGATTTTGCAAAGCGTCCGTTTTCCACTTTGTGAATAACGATGCCCGTTATTTTTACTTTTTTTCCGGTTGCTGGAATTCCCAGGAGTTCGCCTCCATGTGCTGCCGTGGCTTCAAATCGGAAAGTAACATAGTCGGCATCCGCTATCAAATGTGTAATGGTAAAGTGAATGTTGTGTAATGCCTTTCGATATTGTTCTACAAAATACATCGCGCCTTCAATGCCTTTTGGTTGGTCAGGGAAGGTAGGGTTGCCGTCCACCCAATTCTGGGCAAAGACCTGGTCAATGACTTCCTTATTGCGGTTGTTGTTCCAACCGTCTTCAATCCACAGGCGAACGAGTTGCTTATTGGTTTCCATCTTTTGATTTAAGCTATCCATGGCAGAATTTTCAGATTTTAGGGTATCCGATTTATTGGATGAATTATTACATGCCCATATCATTATTACAAAATAAAAAAGAAGTTTTCCCATCGTTTTGGCTTATGAAGTGCTATTTGACTTTTTGGAATTGACACTGCAAAATTATCTGCTAAACATTTGAAAATCAATCGCGTAAAAAGTGGGTTTTTCACTCCCCGAAAAAGGGGATTTTGTACTTTGCTATTGCAAATGCGATTTTTATTATCAAAATTTGTTGAAATAATCGAGCAGGAGGGATTTCGTACATCTTAAAGATTTGCGAAATCTAAATAAAGCTCCTTCGCAAATATTAAATTGTATGCGATTACTTCTAATCATTGGGCTGTGTTCAATAATATGGAATTCGGGCTTTGCACAAGTAAATGTGGACAGCCTGAAGCAGGTCGTAAAAACCATGCCCCGCGATACGCATCATGTTTTTAATTTGATGCAAATTGGTAATTATTATGAGCAGGAAAACCTCGATTCTTCTGAGTTTTATTATAGAAAAGCATTACAATTAAGTAAAGATATAAATGCGCTTTTTTATGAAGGCAGGGTTATTAGTTGGTTTACGGATGTGCTGAATCGGGTCGGAAAAACCGAAGAGGCGCTGCAATTGGACTTGCGTGGGCTGGAAATCGGTCGGCAGTTGAAGCACCTACGTCTTACCGTTGCCAGTCTGGCAAATGTCGCCAACAATTATACTTATTTTGCAAATTATGACAAAGCATTGCAATATCAATTAGAAGCCTTACCATTCGTAGAAGAGTTAAAAGATTCCATTTACCTGAATGTTACGTTAAATAATATTGCCGGCACTTATCAAAATTTACGACAGTATCAGAAAGCGCTTCCTTATGCGCAGCGTGCCCAGCAGATAGCACAGGCGGTGCAGGATTATTTTGGGGAAGCAGCAGCCTACGGTTCTTTAGGCATCCTTCAAAACAAGCTGGAACAACATGATAAAGCATTAGAATACTTTACAAAAGAGTTGGCAATAGCGGAACAACATGATTTTAAGCAAATACAAGTAACGGCTTTGCTGAATATCGGCGACCAATACCGTCAATACGGTGAAGCCGCCAAAGGTTTGCCCTATACTTTGCGCGGCATTCCGATTGCAGAAGCATTAGGGGAAACCGAAATTCTGGCAAGATTATTACATAGCGCGGGCGGCTCGTATTATGAATTATATCGGTATAAAGAAGCGCAACCTTTATTAAAAAAAGCGATTGATCTTTCCAAAACCTATCAATTCCGGGAAAATCTGAAAGAAACTTATTTAGTTGCTTCTGATGTAGAATTAGCCCTGGGCAATTATGATACCTCCGCTTATTATAGAAAAGCATATCGTTTATTAAGAGATTCTTTAATTAATGAGCAGGTTTTAGCCAATACATCCGAACTGGAAACCAAATACAAAACCGCCCAAAAACAAGCAGAAATAGAGCGTTTGCAAGTGCAGAGTGAAAATCAGCAACTCCGCATCCGACAGCGCAACGGCGTTATTTTGGGCATGGGTGGACTGTTGGCAATGCTGGGATTTATAAGTTCATTATATTATAGTAATAGTCAAAATAAACAAAAAGTAGCAACACAAGAAGCTCAGATTCAAGCACAAAAAATACGACAATTAGAACAGGAAAAGCAACTATCAACGGTGGATGCCATGCTGCGCGGTCAGGAAGCCGAACGCAGTCGTCTCGCACGCGACCTGCACGACGGCTTGGGCGGCATGCTCTCTGGCGTGCGACAAACTTTGAATGCTATGAAAGGAAATCAAATTGTGACCGAGGAATCCGCCCGCGCCTTCACCCGCGCGCTGGATATGCTGGATACCTCCATCTCCGAATTGCGCCGCGTGGCGCGCAACATGATGCCCGAAGCCCTGGTAAAATTTGGCTTGAAGGACGCCGTGCAGGACTTCACCGATACGCTCAATGATTCGGGCGCTATTCAAGTGCAATATCAAGCTTTTGGCTTGGAAAAACGCTTGCCCGAAGCAACCGAAGTCATTGTATTTAGAATTGTACAGGAATTACTAAATAACGTGGTCAAACACGCCGATGCCAATCATGTTTTATTACAATTATTACAAGATGGCAATCGTTTTCATATCACCGTTGAAGATGACGGCAAAGGTTTTGACCTGCAAAAACTCGAAGAAGCCCCCGGCATCGGCTGGATGAATATTCGTTCGCGGGTGAATTATCTCGGTGGCACTTTGGATGTACGCTCTGCGCCAGGACAAGGCACGACGGTGGAAATTGAGTTTATAATTAAAGAGCTTATAATCGACGAGCAATTTGTTTAGCCTTTTTAACCGAAAAATGTAAAATATCAAATGTAAAACTGCAAAAGTGACTTTTACATTTTACATTTTGCGGTTTTACATTTTACGGTTTATATCATGATAAAAACCTTTATCATCGACGACCACCCGATGGTCATTGAAGGCATCAAAGCCCTCCTCAACGCTACCGACGGCATCACCGTTATTGGCAGTGCTACCGACGCATTTTCCGCTATGGAATTTTTAAAAAATAATAATGCGGATGTAATATTATTGGATATTAATTTACCGGAAGTCAGCGGTCTTGATCTTTGCCCCGAGCTGAAAGCAAAGTTTCCCAATATCAAAATCCTGGGATTGAGCACCTTCAAAGAACGCAGTTTTATCAGTCGGATGATTGCGCAAGGCGCATCGGGTTATGTTTTAAAAAGTGCTTCCCAGGAAGAACTCATCGAAGCTATTCAGCAGGCATATCATGGAAAAATGTACCTCAGCATGGAAGTAGCGCAAATCATGGTGCAAGCCGATGCGCCCAAGCCACAAATTCCCATTCTTACCAGCCGCGAAAAAGAAGTGCTCGCCCTTATCGCCGAAGGCTTGACGAATAATCAAATTGCCAGCCAACTTTATATCAGTCCCCTTACCGTGGATAGCCATCGCAAAAATTTATTAGCAAAATTAAATGTAAAGAATACCGCCGCTATGATAAAAATGGCGCTGGAATATCAGTTGATATAATGTGCTGATGTGCCAATTTGCTGATGTGCTAATGTCGCACGTGTCGAAATCGAGTTGGGTATTGGCAAATCAGCACATTCGCAAATGGACACATTACTTTACTTTATTCAACGTATAACTAAAATCAGGATTGCCAGTAAATAACTGCTTCTTATTATCCAGAAAAAACAGCACATTCTCATCGCCTACCAGGAAGGACAAGGACTCGTCCGGCTTATCCGGATTTAATTGAATAACGACCGCATCGGGATTATTGCCGTAGCCTTTTTGGATCGCCCATTTAGCTTCTGTTTTTTCCACGCTATGCTTTATTCTATTGATGGTATAAGTCGTAGGCTTTAGCGTTTTCGGGTCGCGGTGCAAAATAAGCCGCCATTTCAGCTTGAAACAATCATTACCGACAGGCAAATGATATGTTTTTGCAATAGCCGCACAAGGCGTCCTACCATCATAAACCCGCTGAAGCGCGGTATCATTCAAGAAAGCATCAGCAGGGGTGAGCGCAGGCAAAACGCTTGTTTCGTCAGCGATTACATCCTTTCGATTGAGCGTATAACTCCAGCCGCCATTGCCAATCATTAACTGGTCATTATCATCCAGTAAATGAAAAACGTTGTTATTTACTTGAATGAATCGTATCGGAGCAGGCACGGCGTCACTTTTTAAGGTGTAAATAACACCATTCAAGGTTTTCTTTTTGCTGGATGTAATAGTGTAAGTACCTTGTAAATTAAGCCGCTCGCCGTCCTTCTGAAAGCCAAGAGTATTAGGCTGAGACAAGCCGTAATGAAGATTTAAAACAAAGAGTCTGTCTTCTTGTATGGTCAGATTCCATCGGATAAAATCGATACTGTCTTTTATCGGAATACCGAGCATGGATTTCAATACAATACCGCCCGGCGTGCTGGCTACGAGTATAGATTTAGTTTCATTTATATTGGTAGTGGTCTGTTTGGAATAAGCATATAACATAATCAGACCTCCGACTAATAATAAGAATATTGTTAATGATTTCATTATGAATGATTCATTTTTTCATTAATAAGCTTCCAGACTCCACACATCATTGCTATACACAAATTCCGTTTTTTCCGGCGTACCGCCATATTTACCACCCGTCATTATTATTTTATCTTTGAAAACACAAGCCCCAATGCCCCCACGCGGCGACCAGGGCGCGTCCATTTCCTGCCAGTTTTTACCATCCGTGCTCGAAAGCACTTTACTCGTGAACTGCCCGTTGCGATTGCATCCCAGTAGAAAAATACGATTATCATATACCACCGCGGCGTAGCCAAAAATTTGCTGCCCTTTGACAATTTCGGGCGTTACCAGTGTCCAATTAATACCGTCCGAAGATGACCACACATCATTGTCCAACAGGAATAACTTACCGTTTAATTGCACAATCTGACTGCCGGAGCGCTTGCCAAAAGCCGCGTCATGCTTCACTTTTGTCCAATGCACGGCGTCATCGGAATTCCAAATATCATTATAATCTGCTTTCCCGTCGTTACCGCCGATGATCCAAATTTTATCATTAAAGACAAAAGGGTGATAAAAAAAGCGCCGAGGCAGATTACTTTCTTTTGTAATCACTTCCCAATTTTTAAAATCGGTGGTTTTAGCAATGGCGCCGGTCATATCATAACGCTCGATATTACCGCTAAATGTTCCTAAACTATACAGCGCACCTTTGAAGTAAATAAAATCCAAAAATGCACTGTTTTGAATAAAATGGGTGAGCTGCGTTTTTTGCCAATCTTTTCCATCAATAGAAAAATAAGTGCCGCGCGGGTGCATCGCCCAAAGCGTATCTTTCACTGGGAACAGTTGAAAATTATAACTCTCGGGAAACGCTGCAGCGTCCGTCATTTTTTGCCATTGGTAAGGCAGTGTAGTTGCTTTGTCCGTAGTATTTTTAAGCTGTACGGGTTCGTTACAAGCAAGAAAAAGGCTGGCAATTAAAAAAGTGATCGTGAGCATTGGATACTTATTTTTAGTGATAGATTTGATGATTTGAATGTAGTAATCATTGAAATTGTACTTGTTTTCATCTACCTGCATTTTTGACGAAATGGTAATATTAAATAGTCTAATGGCATCGTTAGGTCATCCAATGACGTGCTTAGATCATCTAACGACGTGCTTAGATCATCTAATGACATCATCGGATTACCCAAGGACATCGTTGCATCACTCCATGACATCATTAGATTGTCTAACGACGTGCTTGCATCATCTAACGACATCTCAAGATTGCCCAAGGACATCGTTACATTACTCCATGACATCATTGGATCATTTAATGACGTCGTTATATTGCTCAATGGTGTCTTTGTATAAATGGAGAACATAAACAGATAGCGTTTTCACAAAGTCAGGTAATTAGTCATAACCAGGAATATTTAAACCGAGTATAATGTCTCTTTTAAAAACTTGCAGATTGCCGGATTGAGTCGTTTGTTTAATGCCGGAGCCGCCGCGATTTTCACAGTATTTACGCTGTTCTGGCGTAAGGAAAGGATCGTCTGCAAATTGATATTCATCAATATAATATTCACTTTTGCCCGGTTCTTTGATAGTAGGATGAATGTGTTGCGGATTTTTGGAGTTTGGGTAAGAAGCAGGACGCAAGGTGTAAAACGTATATTTGCCATCCGCGCCCGTCTTGATCCATCCACGAATGTAACCGTGCCGCCGCGCCCAGCCGGTTTCGCCGCCTTTGTTAGGATACACGCCCGTCTGGTCGGTATGATAAATGTATAAAATGACATCCTTTGCCGGCGTCTTGCCATCCTTCTTATAAATGGTGCCCGTAACTTTTAATTTTGGACCTTTGTCAAAAAAATCGGGCAGTGTATCTACCGAGCTGAGCTTCTTTTTGCCGTATTCGTAAATAGCTTCGCAGCCTTCGCAAGGTCCGCCCACTTTTTTGTCGGTCTTGCTGGCTTGTGCGGGAGACTGCGTACAAGAAGTAATGAGTACAGTAATGGAGCAAAGGATTAGAATGATTGATTTCATGTCGAGTGTTTTTTTGCTGCAAATTATATTCAAAAAGCCTGTCCCGCTTGGAAATGATACCAACGACCTAATTTTTAGACGTAGCGGTATTGTGCGTTTGTCGGCAAATTGCGTTATTCGTCTGCGGAAGACTATGTAAGTAAGTGACTTGGTGACTGGATGACTTGGCGTTGAAAGGGAGAACAATAACACCATAATACTAAAGCACCATAATACCATTAAAATGAAAATCACGCGCAGAGATTGGATAGAACTTGCCTTTTGGGTAGTAGTGACGCTGATTTTTTTGTACGAGCGGCGCTATCTGGCGCAGAAAATTGGGCTGGGGCATTTTGTAGAATGCGTGTCGGTGCGGCTGTTGTTGATTGTAACTTTGGCATACTGGAATTTGAAAGTATTGATGCCGCGATTTTTTGAAACCCGAAAATACGTGCAGTATTTCAGCCTGCTGCTGCTGTCATTAGGTTTGTACATTACCCTGCAAAGCTGGTATGATATGTATTTATACGGTTTTGTGATTGGCATCGAGCGTGACCAGCATTTTTGGAATGTTGCGCCTTATAATATTGTTGTTACCGCCTGGTACGTTGGGCTTACCGTAGGGCTGCATCGCGCTATGGAGTGGTATGTGCAGAGTGAAGAACTGGCAAAATTATACGAAGAAAATAAAATTTTAAAAGCGCAGGCAGAGGTACAGCCTTCACAAGGATTTGATAATCCAAATACCGTTTTTCTAAAGACCGGTACCAAACAAGTGAAGGTGGAGTTGGACAATATCACGCATATTCAGGGCTTGAAGGATTATTCGATTATTTATACCTCTGATGATAGAATTGTGGTGCGTGGCAATTTGAAACAGATGGAGCAGTTTTTCCCGGAAGGGCAGTTTTTGCGGGTGCATAAGTCTTATTTGGTAGCTTTGGAGAAGATTGAAGCGATTGATAAAAACCAAGTGTTGTTGGATCAAGTCTCATTGCCAATTGGCAGGAGTTATAAAGCTCATTTAGATAATTTTATAAAAAAATAAGAATAGAAAGAAGTAGCCTCCCAAAAGTTCACTCGAAACAAAAAAAATTTATTGGTATGTAGTAAAAGTATGTGTAAACCTGGTTTTGCTGAAGGGGGCAGGGTAAATGCCCTTTCAAAAACCGCTTTCCCACAGTAGTTGCCGTTAGGGACAAGCTAAAACAAAACAGATAAATCACAGCTCTCGGGATTTAATATAGAACATAAGCGAGGAGATAACGAGTATCCCTCCATGCCAGTGAAGAGTCAATGTGTGAATGTGTTTGGGTCAGTAATCCGTAAATTAGAAATGCCTATGAAGCAAAGATGAAAATAAAATATTATATTTTCAAATCTTAGCTTCTAAAAAGTTTCTACGATAATCAGAAAAAATAGTTTCGCTGCGAATGAAATTTTTATTTCCTAAAATAATTTATTCGCCCATATCCATATTGTGGAAGATATTGATGACGTCTTCGTCTTCTTCCATTTTTTCGATCAGTTTGATCACTTCCTCCGCTTGCTCGTCATTGAGTTCTTTGGTATGTGTAGGAATGCGCACTAATTCCGAGCTATCCGCTTCGATTCCGCGCTCTTCCAAAGCTTTTTGCAGGCTGCCAAAATCCTCAAATTTACTGTACAATACTAAGAGATCATCTTCATGTTTCATCTCATCCAAACCAAAATCAATGAGTTCCAATTCCAATTCCTCGGGGTTGCGCTCACTGGATTTTATCTTAAATACCGCTTTTCGTTCAAACATAAATTCGACGGAACCGCTGGTGCCCAAAGAACCCCCATATTTTGAAAAAATATGTCGAATATTTGCTACCGTGCGATTGGTGTTGTTGGTGGCCGTTTCCACAATCACCGCAATACCATGTGGGGCGTAGCCTTCATATACCACTTCATCAAAGCTCTCAGCGTCTTTCGACAAAGCTTTTTTGATAGCATTTTCCACGTTGGCTTTCGGCATATTGGCTACTTTGGCGTTTTGCACAGCCAAGCGAAGACGGGCGTTGTAATTGGGGTCGCCGCCACCTTCGCGCACTGCGATAGCGATTTCGCGGCCGATTTTGGTGAAGGTTTTGGCCATATTTGCCCAGCGCTTCATCTTGCGCTCTTTCCGATATTCAAATGCGCGTCCCATTGTTTACGATTTTGCGGTTGCAAAAATAGCAGTTCGAGGCATAAAGTTCAACGTTTTGGATTTAAAAGTTTAGTAATAAACAAATTACCTGTCATTAAAACAAAATAGGGCTTCTCCTGTTTTTTTAAGACTTAATAGCTAAATTGCTTGTAATTGTAAGGATTAAATCCAATACATGAATAATTCACGAAGCTCAATCTTTGATAAAGCGGTTGATCCCATCTATCAGGCATTGCTTTGTCTGGGGACAGCACTCCTCGTCACAATGGGTGGGAAATTAGTAGGTTTTACTGGTTTAATGACCATTTCCAATCGCTTCCCTTGGATGACTTCAGCTGCCTTTATGCTGTTTTTTGCAATGTTTAATAGCATTTATTCGCTTTCTGCTAAAAACACAGCCCAATACTGGGGGCGCAGCATTTACAGTTTCATGGGGCTGGCGCTGCTTTCTGGATTGATGGCTTATCTGTTTTCTTCGCTTTCGATCAATGAAGCCGGTTCTTATCGCTGGATTTATTTTGTGTTGACGCTGGGTTATCTGGTCTTTCTTACAATTGTCACCCTCATGCGTAATATTGTAGAATTCGCGCAGCGCGAAGAATGGAACCAACCGCGTATTCGACAAAAAAATCGAAAAAAATAGGTAAAGAAGGCAATCCAAATTCCTTTTTTAAACGTATTGGTTATCAAAGCGTTAAAGACGTAAAAATGTAGTCGCGCGAACACTTTTATGCACTGCTTATTCCGAAATTTGTTCAAAAAATCGCAAACATGAAAAAAATACAATGGATGGCATTGACGATTGCCATGTTCAGCTTTATTTCCTGCAGCCAGGCTCAGAAAAAGACAGATACAAATGCAAAAAAATCAGAAGCCAAAGCCACTTTTCTTTCGCTCAAAGGCGAACCCTTGCCGCCTTTAAATAAAACCGACGCCGATTGGAAAGCCGAGCTTTCTGAAATGGAATATTATGTACTGCGCCAGTCCGGTACCGAGCGCGCCTTTACTGGCGAGTATTGGGACAACCACGAACACGGGGTTTATCTTTGCCGCGCTTGCGAATTGCCTTTATTTAGTTCGGAAACGAAATTTGAATCCGGCACCGGGTGGCCGAGTTTTTGGAAGCCCATCAACGAAAAAAATGTGTTTACCAATAAGGATACCAGTCATGGCATGGTGCGCGATGAAAACACCTGTGCGCGATGTGGTAGTCACTTGGGACACGTTTTTGAAGATGGCCCAAAGCCTACAGGATTGCGGTATTGCATGAACTCGGCTGCGTTGAAGTTTGTAAAAACGGAGAAGAAAAAATAATGCAGGAATGATGAATGTTGAATGAAACTCATTTAAAATTCAACATTCATCATTTTATTAGAACTTACTCAATTTAATCGGCTCGGCAGGCATCGCTTCTTTAGCATCGCGGATGACGCGGTAATCTTCATAGCCTTTGCGCACGGCCTTTACTTCCCAGTCAAATTCATAGCTGCCCGTACCACCTTGTAATTCTTTCACTACAAAGCCGGTTTCGCCTTTTTCAATGACCGCCAAACCCTTGGAATCCGCGGAAAGCGGCGTGAGGATAACCGTCATCGTTGTCGCATTTGCCACCAAACTGAAATGCTCCGGGAATGCCACTTTCACTTGTCCATTTTGCAGCTTCGCCGTACCTCGTACATAAGCAGCAGCTTCTGGCCCCTCCACCGAAGCATACCAGATTTCCTTGCCTGGCTCAGTTGGATGCTCCATGCGGAAGTTTTTTACATCGGCAGCGACGGTACCTTGTCCATTCGCCGCAACGTAAATGCTTACTTCTGCTGCGCCCTGGTCATTATTCACTGTAAGAAATCCATTATTCGGAGAACCCGATAAGCTGGATGCGGAAAAGTTTAAATTGCCATTCGGACCGTATATGAACTGACTCGCCACTTTGCCAGCATTCCCAATATTTAAAATGCCCGGCGCGCCGGTTGGATAGAAGGTACCAATAGCGCCTATCTCCACGGTTGAGTTGTAGCCTATGGTAGTATATCTTTGATTATTTGCATTATAAAAATCTGCGCCTGCATTGCTGTTAAAAAGGGTCAATGGCGCTAAAGTAGTAGGATATTGATCATTGAGTGGCGTACCAACGGTCACTTTGCTTTTGGTAATAAGTATAGTGTCGCGCGGAGTAGGCGGAGTACGATTAAATGACCGCACTCTCCAATAATAAGCCGGAATTTCTGGTCCCTCGGAATCAATGGCATCATCACCGATGCCTGTTCGCACTACATATTTATTTATATCGGTATTTAAAAAGACCGCTATATCATCAACCCCTTTAGCCGTCCCTGCTTTATCTGCATAAAATGCTCTAGGCGTTGAGCCAATAGGCTGGTCAGGAAAATTGATGACCGTATTATCGAAGGTTCGTAGTGTCGTACCGATAGAATAATTGCTAAGACTCCAATCAATTTGAGAAAATGAAGCAGGATTTTTACTTCCTATTTTTATATTATATACATCTTCTGTATTAAACAGAGAATCAATTTGTTCTTGATATACAATTGATCCAGCCTCATTCTTTATAGAAAGCGTAAATGATTTTACGAAAATTGGATTCCCATTTCCGTCTCTTGGTACAAATTGGTAATTAATAAAATCCTGTCCAAACAGGCTGCTACCAATACTGAAAAGCAACAGTATAAAAATATATTTTTTCATAATATTATATTTTGAGTGATTTAACGGGTTTTGGAAATTTTTGCAACGGCAAAAGCAGTAGATTGAATGTTCTGGATGTGCAGCACGTATAATCTGGGCGATTGGTGTCGGAGGTCGTAGGTCTCGAGTAGGTCTTGAGCGTTTACTTGTTTCGTCCAAAGTTTTTTGCCTTCTATTGAAAAGAGCGTGAGCAGGAGTTCTTGGGTTTCGGGAGCGGTGATTTTCAAAGTAAAAACGGCGGAAGTCGGGTTCGGGAATACTTGTATTTTTACGTTTTCGGGAAAAGGATGCTTCACGGAAGTCACAGTAAAATCAGGCTGGTGAAAGCCTTGCGTCAGGATAAAATCACCATTTCGTACCGTGCCGACGATGGGTTCGCCGAGCGTCCCAACCATACGGTAATTGTCAGTTTGTATAGGGCAGCCCGCCGCCGCAATCACCCAGGGAGAGAGTGTTTGCGACACGATTGGCAGCGCCCCAAGCGCAAATAGCACCAATAGCCAAACAGGTTTTGGTTTCATAAAAATGAATTTTAGATAGTGATGTAAAGAAGGGTACAAAAAACGCTTTGTAAATCTAAAGAGAATTGGTGAGATAAAATTGAAAAAGAATGAAGATGATTTTTTTAAATAGCTGGACTTTAGGTATTTATAATTTAAAAATTGCATTTCAATATTTCATATAAAACGCCCGGATGCTTTTCAAAAACTTCCTCTTTTCCAAAGCGCATTCCAAGTTTTTCCATTACACGGATGGAGCCGATATTTGCTTTCATCGCTCTTGCCACGATTTTATTTAATTGTAAAGCTTTAAACCCATATTCCAAACAAGCTTTGCTGCTCTCCGTCGCGTACCCCTGCCCCCAATATTTTTTGAAAAAGCGATAGCCTAAATCCACTTCTCGTAGTTCCGGCACATAGCGCAAGCCACACCAGCCAATATAAGTGCCATCCGATTTGCGCAACACCGCCCAGCGGCCCATGCCTTCGGTTGTATAAGGATGATAATTTCTTATAAAATTTTCTGCTGCTTTTACATCTGCAAAAGCCCCGTCGCCAGTGTATTTGGTCACTTCCGGGTCGGCGTTCAGATCATAAAAATCTTGTGCATCTTCAATGATAAACGGTCGTAATAAAAGTCGCTCGGTTACAATAATTGGTTTCACCAATTGGCAATACATAATATAATTTATAAATATTACATCCCTGTAAAGTTTTTGCTGTTCGCTTTCTACTACAAAGCCCATGCGTTCGAATAAAGGCCGCGCCGTGATGCTTACATCGCTCTTGATTTTTCCAATATTCTGGCTCTGAGCAAAATCAAACAAAGCTTGAATCAGTGCTTTGCCGATGCCCTGCCTTTGATATTCATGATGTACATATAATGTATCCATATAACCATTCATTCTTAATGTTCCAAAACCGACAACTTTATCTTCGATTTTTGCAATTAAAAAATGTTGATTAGCGAGCATTTGTTGCCAGCGCGCTTCATCATTGGCGGCAGAAGCCCAAATATTGATTTGATCCGAATTATAATGTTGAATATTTACATTTAGAATAGTATTGCGAAAAAGCGCCCGCACTTGTGTCAGTTCTTTTTTTCGACAAAGTTGAATTACAATGTTGGGATTTGAACTAATTTTCATTTATTTTTGTACTTTGTTATAATTTCTTTAACCCCATTAAACCCCAATACCATGAAAACGCTTCATGTATTTCTACTATTTATTTTTCCACTTTCGATTTATAGCCAAGATACTACCGTTGCCAAGCTAAGTGCCATTGCCAACTACGATTATGTAAATATTTACCTTACCAGTACGGATATGTCTTATTTAGCAGCTAAAGGCGAAATCGGCGCCCCGCACAAATACGTGCTTAGTGCCAATATCAATCCTTATTTTTCTGTACTTGGCGGACATATCTCGAGGCTTTCGGTAGCGATGAATCCTAATGTAAAAATACGAATTCGGACGAATGGAAACCCTGGTGATTCTTCTTTGCCGGTGCGAACCCCAAGTTTTAATATTGGTGGGATTGCCTATTGGCGGTTAAAGGCTAATATTGATACATTTCAGTATTTGTCGGCAGCATTTTATCATCATTCCAACGGGCAAGATGGTTCTGCTCTCCGCCCCGATGGCTCGTTTAATACGTATAATGGTAATTTTAGTACGAATTATTTGAATTTTAAATTCAATTTTGGTAAAAATATTTCAAGATCAGTAAAAATTTTTGGCGTAGGGAAAGACTTTTTTAAACTCAATTATTATAAAGGAGAAATATTTCGACATCAGTCGCTTGGTCTTGAATGGCATCCTGATTTTTTTGGGCACGAAGAAGCTTTGGAGGGAAAATATGGTACTTTGAAATTTCGATATGATTATATCTGGGCACTCACCGTTTTTTGGGATCATTACAGAACCGTTTATGACCCTATCATTTTAAATGAAAAAAATAAACCTCAGAAAAATAATATTTATATAGGAACCACCAGGGATGAGCGGTTAAGAATAACCTTTAACGCCGCCTATATTTTGAATAAACTGGAAGATCATAATATTTTAGACCTTGAAAAAAGGCTTATTTTAGAAGGTAATTTTCATTACTCGCCGCCGTTCACAAGGAACTCAGCCATTTTTATCAGCTTGGGTTATAAAGGAGAAGATGAATATAATATTTACTTCCAAGATCAGTATTTTTATTTCCGTATTGGTTTTTCGAGCGGTTTCCTTACCTATAGCACCAAGTTAAAAAGAGAAAATGGTGTAATAGAATAAATATATTCTGAAATAAATCTTTCATTATAAAACATGAATCATCCCGAATTTTTGCTGTGTTAGTCCCGTCGGGGCATTTTTAAAATTCGGGATGACTCATATTGCCATCGGTGATTAATTCCTTTACTTACATTAGTTGCCAAAAGAAAATGCAAAGCAACGGCTTCGTGCTTGCGCATATTTCGGTGGCTAAAGCTGCCGATACCGCCTACAAGTTTTTAACTATCACAAAGTTGTTTTTAGTTTCTTCTAGTCCATTTTTACCTAAAAAAATAAACCTAACTATTGACAAATTCATAAAAAAAATATTACATTTGCATAAAGTACAAACTCTTTTCCTTTTTTATTTCCAACCCAATCAAATAAGCATATTTATTAAGTCGAAAATACGAAATTAGAGGTACGACGAAAGAAGTACAAGGTTCGATTGTTCCTGTTTTTGCTTTTTTATTTACATTATGATGTAGTTTAATTCAGTTATTACATACAAGGGGCTTGTATCAAGAAATAGTTATTTATTTTATATAGCCAATAAAATTTATCATCGTGGACAGTACTACGATGGAGGCGGGCATTGATGCGATGATGATGATAAAAGTGATATATGATGCCATCCGAAGTGCTAATGAAGTGGATACTTCTTACGATATTATTCTGCGTAAACTGGACGAGTTCAACCAACGTATGCATGCAAAGGAAGCTGAAAAGGATTCCGATATATCAGATACAAAGGATTAGTTTTTGCCATGTGTAAATTTGTTTATGTCAAAATAGCGCTTCTGTGAGGAAAGGAAGCAGCAAAAGAAGAAGCGCTATTTTTTTATGATTTCTAATAATAAAAAATAGATACGACATGAAGCCATTTATAAAACCCGGTGAGAAAATAACACCTGAGAAAATACAGGAACTGGAGAATATGTCTCAAGAATTAGAGAAAATACGCCAGAGCGTAGATGCAAAGCGCAATCAACTTAGGACGGAATTCCCAGCTGCAGCAGGCGGGATGACCCCTAAATTGCAAGCCAAATATCAAAATCTAAGAGCACAATATTTGAAAGAACTGGATATCTATGAAGAAAAGTTGACGAAATTTCAGCAAGCAGTAGAACAGGGAGAAGAAGCGGCTGAAGCACAGGCTATGAGGAGCGTGGAGGTGATTCTTCGAAAAATGTTGATCGCTGCCGAAAAGGATCCTTCTTTGAAAGAGGAAGTAGATGAATGGGTAGAATCTTACAAACGAACCTTTGGCAGAGAAGATATTTTTGAAGTATAGAATGGAAGTAAAAGGCTGTTAATCAGCAGTTTTTAAATAGCGCATCAGCGCTATTTTTTATGATTTATCAAAAATGGAAACATATTATAGTCATTTATTAAAAAGCGAATAATATGAAAGCACCAAACCCTGATGCATTTGCGGAACTGGTGAAAGTGATTGCAGATACGACGATTACTCTTAGTCAGATGATATGGGAAATGTTTCAAGAAGCCAAGAAAGATAATCCGCATTTAAACAAGACGCTTTCCAAGCGACAGCAGGCCCGCCAACCTAAGTTCATCCCTACGGAAAAGACGCTCGAAATGACCGAACAGATCATGAACTTGCAAGAATTATTGGATCAATTGCTGAATCAATTTAAAAAAGTGCTAAGAGTGGTGAGTAGAGTTGATGTGGAATGGGCAAGACTATACCATGAAACGCTGCGTCCGGGTACTGCTCACGACCCCATTTCCAGAGATATTGTGGAGCGATTGGATATCATTTACGAAGAGATAAGGAGAGAAAGAGACAGTGGAAAAAGTTTTTTTGCTTGACCCCGGAGGCCAAAAGTATAAAAGAAGAAGATGATTACCTCTTCGACTATTATGAAGTTGTTTTTTTTGGCATGTGTAAATAGTTTTGTGATTAATCGATGACAAACAGCGCCTCGCCGAAAGCGGGGCGTTTGTTTTTTTATATTTGCAAAGTAATGACATCAATTATAAGTAAAATATTCCATTATGCACACTACCATGCAAATCCAGAAGCTAATTAGCTTTTTTCTGCTTGCTGCTTTCCTTTTGCTCAGTGCTTGCGCTACCAAGCCGCCTAAAGAAACGGGCAATTTCAAACCGACCGATCTGGTGGAGTTGATTACTTTAGATCCGACGATCAAATTGGACATTCGCTATGCGACGAATAATAATCTGGTGGGCCGGCCTGTCTATACCGAAGCGAGGGCATTCTTGCAGCGACCTGCAACAGAGGCTTTGGTGCGCGTGCATCAGAGCTTGAAGCCAATGGGTTATGGTTTGATGGTATTTGATGGCTATCGCCCCTGGAGTGTGACGAAGCTATTTTGGGATATAACGTCAAAAGAAAATAAGAAATTCGTAGCTGATCCGAAGAAGGGTTCTCGCCACAATCGCGGCTGCGCAGTGGATTTGACTTTGTTTGATCTGGCAACTGGCAAGGAGATAGAAATGACGGGACTTTATGATGAAATGAGTGAGCGCTCTTACCCCGACTATAGCGGCGGTACAGAAGTACAGCGCAAGATGCGAGACCTCCTTCGCTCAAAGATGGAAGCGGAGGGCTTCACCGTTTATGAATACGAATGGTGGCATTTTGATTTTAACGATTGGCAATCTTATCGAATCACGAATGTGCCCTTTTCGGAAATTAAGTAAGGCTGTTTTGTTTATCAAAGCCGAATCTATTTTATCCAAGCCTAATGATACCTTCTAAATAGAATCATAAAACCATTTCTCAGGTCTCCATAGTTCATTGGCTGTGGAGATTTTTTTATCTTTCGCCGATTAGGACAACCCATTCATCAAAAACTCCAATGATTGTGAACACTCGACTAAAAGTTTTGGTCATTATCTTTTTGCTTGCTATTGTTGCTTGGATGAGCTACGAGCTATTCGTGCGCGCCCAGGAGCAGCTGCTTTGGGGCTATCGGCCGCTTTGGCTTTTTTTGGCATTCTGGGGAATTGTGATGGTGTTATTTTACAAACCCAATCGTCTGTTGGTCTGGTCGAGTCTGAGTGGTGTGTTACTCGGCCTTGGCTTTCCAGGCTGGCTGCCCATTCCTTTCTTGATGTTTGGCGCTTTTGTACCCTTGCTTTTTGTGACAAAACAATTAGAAGCAAATACTGAAGAACCCATTCGTGGCAGGATTTTTAAATACAGCTTTCATACATTTATCTTGTGGAATATTCTGAGTACCTATTGGATTGCCAATAGTTCACTGGTGGCTGGTGTTTTCGCCATTTTAGCTAATAGCGCATTGATGAGTATTCCTTTTGTATTAGCGCACCAAACGCGCCTCGCTATGGCACGCCTGGGGTACGCGCCGCTGGTCGCTTATTGGTTGGTATTTGAATATTTGCATTACAACTGGGAACTCAATTATCCCTGGCTCACTCTGGGCAATAGTTTTGCGCAATTTCCGGCTTTGGTACAATGGTATGAATACAGTGGAGTTTTTGGTGGTTCGTTATGGATATTAATTATTAATATATTTATATTAAAATTCATAGAGTCACATCAAAAAAAGCAAAATTATCGTAGAAATCTGGTTCAAATCATTACATTCATTACGCTTCCTGTAATAATTTCTTTATATTTTTACTACACTCATAAAGAATCTGACAATAATATAGATGTGGTAGTCGTACAGCCAAATTATGAACCCCATCACGAAGAATCGAATGTGCCAGAAGGAATGAAGCTAGAACGCTGTATAGAATTGGCTTCGCCTCATTTGAATGAAAATACCGACTTTTTAATTTTGCCCGAGGCTGTTTTTGGTTATGTGGAAATGCAGCAAATGAGCGGATATCCTATTTTTGAGCGTCTGCGCGAGTGGATGAAATCCTATCCTCGACTTCACATTATTAGTGGTATGAATGTGTATCGAATTTTGCAAAAAGAGGAATCGAGTTCTTCAGCAACGCGAACCGATACCAGCCAAAGTGGCGAAATCATTCGTTATGAAATGTACAACGCTGCTATACAACTCAGCCCCAACAGCCAGCAAGTTCAACTGCATAAAAAATCTCGTTTAGTGCCAGGCCCAGAAAGTTTTCCTTTCAAGCGTTTTTTGTTTTTCCTGGAGCCAGTGATGGAGCGCTTCGGCGGCACGACTGCGGGCTTAGGCACAGAATCATCTCCGGTTGTTTTTGAGTCAGAATCATTGAGTATAGCGCCTTTGATTTGCTACGAATCCGTATTTGGAGAATATATTACTCGCTTTGTACAAAAAGGGGCATCTGCGATTTTTATTATGACCAACGACGGTTGGTGGGACAATACCGCGGGGCATCGCCAGCATTTATACTTTGCTTCGCTACGAGCTATTGAGACCCGTCGCAGCATTGCGCGTGCCGCCAATACAGGGATTTCCGCTTTTATCAATCAACGAGGCGATCTTTTGCAAAAAACGGATTACGACGAACCCATTGCCATTCGTGCTACACTTCAATTGCGCCAAGTACCCACATTTTATATACGTTGGGGCGATATGATTGGCCGTTTATCTTTGTTTGCTGCTGCAATTTTTATACTGAATACTTTGGTAAGAAGCATTGTGAGAAAAGAAGATTAATATCGGTACGCTGTCGACAGTACATAGTCAATTGTTTGCAATACATTGTTTTTCAAATAAATACAAAATTAAAATACGCAATCACGATTTTATTTTAGTATAATAACATTTTCAAATGACAATGGCGTATTGATTAATGAATTTAAACCTGACATTCAATCGCTTATATTTCCGGCTTCATATTTTCAAATTGGCATAACAATTTTAAATAACTGATAGCCAATCAAATAACTCATAAAAACAAGTCCTCTCTGCCAATAAAAGCAAAGAGGACTTTTCTTAGGGTATTTAGCAAAAAAAAGAATTAATATCTTCTCTTGTTATAACCGCCGCCGCCATCGCCGTAGTTGCCACCGCCGCCGCCGCCGTAGCCGCCACGATCACGGTTGCCACCACCATAGCCACCGCCGCCGCCACGATTACCGCCGCCGCGATTAAAGCCGCCACCGCCGCCGCGATTTTCGCGTGGCTCAGCTTTTTTTACTACGATTGTGTTTCCGTCCAATTCGGTTTCATTCAAGTCATCAATTGCTTTCTGTGCTTCGTCATCGTTTGGCATTTCAACAAAGGCAAAACCTTTGGATTTACCTGTAAAATGGTCCATGATTACCTTGGCGGAATCTACCTCACCATAAGCTTCGAAGACCTCACGCAAGTCATCGCTCTGCGTGTCAAAATTTAATTTTGCAACAAAAATGTTCATCAGAAAAAATTAAGTGAAAAAAATTAATATTATTCTTGTAAAATCAGATTAAGCGTAGCGAAGAACGATTAGTAATTCACAGAAGAAGGCTAAAAACAGACTTGCTAAACTTAAGTGATAAATTGAAAATTCATTTGTTGGGGCAAAGGTAAGCGAAAATTGAATACTGCGCAAGATTTCTGAAACGCCTAAGCTATTTTTCAAGGAATATTCATTAGAAATAAGCCGCTCGGTCAACTCTTAGTTACTTATCTTTGTTCATTAATAGCAATTTACTTTCCTAAAACCTTTTGACATGAGAAAAACATTACTAATTGTTTTAAGCGCACTGGTCGTGCTTATTGTTGGAGGATACATCTTCTTCCAAATAAATCTGAAAAATACAAAAAAGCATAGCCCGGAACAAACCGTTGAATACCACGAAAACGGCGCCGATATTTCGATTTTTTACTGCCGCCCTTCCAAAAAAGGCCGCGAGATATTTGGTGGAATTCTACCCTACGGGCAATGGTGGCGCACTGGTGCGAACGAACCCACTACTATTACAACCTCTAAAGATTTAGTTTTTAATGGTCAAACACTTAAAGCCGGAAAGTACCACATCGTTACTATTCCTGAACAGAATGAGTGGACCATTGTATTTAATTCTGAAATCCCGTTTTGGGGTACGCAATACAATCCTGACAAAGATGCGTTGCGCGTGAAAGTCCCTGTAGAGGCGCTACCTTCGGTAGTTGAAATGTTTACTATTACTTTTGAAGATGTAAATGGACAAGACGCGATTTCCTTGGCTTGGGATCAAACGAAAGTAGCGGTGCCGTTTACCGTAGCGAATTAATAATTCTTGACGATATAATTTTGAATCACATGGAATTATTTTCATGAATTGTAGGTTTGTTTATGTAGCATTGCTAAAAACAAAAACTATTACTATCTTGCTTAAAGTTTTAACTTAACTCTTAAATAACCAAATCAAAAATTATGAGCAGAAGGCGAAATTTCATGGAGTCTCGCAACCCAGTAATGAAAGAAGAATTATACCAAAGAACCGCTCAAGGTACATTGGACGGTCATTTGATTCAAGTATCAGGCGAACGCATGACCGTGCAAGGAGCGATTAACAAAACGCTCATTCTGGCTGGCATTATGTTATTAACGGCTGCCTTTGCATTTGCATTCCCGAATCCGTTGTTTATTTGGGGTGGCGCGATTGGCGGGCTTATTGTAGTATTGATCGCTTCGGCGCGGCCGCAGAACTCCCCTACCCTTGCGCCGCTTTATGCTGCGTTGGAGGGCTTGTTCGTAGGAAGTATTTCAGCAGTTTACGCATCTTTACTAAATGGAATTATTTTTCAAGCGGTGACGCTTACTATTGGCGTGCTTTTTATGATGCTCTTTATATACAAATCGGGCATTATTAAAGTAACCAGTAAACTTAGAACCGGCATCATTATGGCGACCGGTGCGGTGTTTGTTGTATATCTCCTTAATCTTGTGCTGTCTTTATTTGGCGTCAATCTGCCATATTTACACGAAGGCGGCGCGATCGGCATCGGCATCAGCTTGGTCATTATTGGTATTGCCGCTTTTAATTTATTATTAGATTTCGATAATTTTGAAAAAGGCGAAAAATATGGTGCGCCCGGCTATATGGAATGGTTCTCAGCAATGGGTTTGCTTATTACATTGGTTTGGTTGTACCTGGAAATATTGCGTTTAATAGCTATTATTTCTTCAAATGATTAATGGAATATAATATTTTTTATTCATCATATAAAATTGCCTGACTTTTCAACAAGTCAGGCAATTTTTTTTTCGGAACTAACTCCAAGTTACTCTGCAATTATTTTGTTATGTGATGCACATCACACAAGCCCATGATTGAAATCATTGCCGTAAACGCTTGATTTTATTAGCTTAAGGGAAATTTTCCTTACACTTAAACTCTCAATTTATGAAAAAGCGACAATGGTTAATCATGGTTTTAATGATAGCCTTGAGCCTACCAACGTGGGCAACCGATGGTTATTTTTCATTGGGCTATAATACTCGGCACAAAGGCATTGCCGGAGCGGGTATTGGTTATTATTACACTTCGATTATAGGAGGGAATCCGGCCGGAAGGGTTTATTTAGGTACAATGTATGATGTCAACATAGGTCTTTTTAGTCCAATCCGACAATATAGCGTTATTGGAGCGCCATCTATGCTGCCCAATACTTTTGGGCTTTTGCCGGGTACGATCGAAAGCGGAACAGAATATTTTATCGTACCAGCTATTGGTGCTAACTGGGCATTTTCAGAAAAAAGCGCATTGGGACTCTCCATATATGGCAATGGCGGCATGAACACTGATTATTCTACCGCTACTTTTTTTGATGAAAGCTCCAGTTCTACGGGGGTAAATCTCTCTCAATTGTTTGCAGAATTGAGCTACGCTTATGAATTTGCAAAAGGACAAAGTTTGGGTATTTCCGGTGTAGCAGGCTATCAAATGTTTGAAGCAAAAGGATTGAATGCATTTGGGCAGTTTGGTTTGTCCAGCGATGCCACCAAATTATCCAATAATGATATGGATAATGCGTTTGGACTTGGTTTCAAAATGGGTTATTTAGGTAAAATCTCTGATCAAATTTCAGTTGGGGCAACCTACCAATCGAAAATTTTCATGAGTGAATTCAAAGACTACGCGGGCTTGTTTGCTGAAGAAGGTGACTTTGATATTCCATCTTGGTGGGCAGTAGGTGTGACCTATTCGCCGATAGAAGACCTAACGCTAATCGCTGATTTCAAACAAATTATGTACAGCGGCGCTAAATCAGTAAGCAATCCGATGAATCCTCAAAACTTGTTCCCGGCATTTCTGAAACCAGGTGGCGACCCGAATAACCCAAGTGATTATCAACAAAATCCTAATTTCAAGCCGTTGGGTAGCGAAAACGGTGCCGGTTTTGGCTGGGAAGATATGTCTGTTGTTAAATTTGGTGCGGAATACGCTGGTGTTGAGAATTGGATATTCCGAGGTGGCTATTCGTATGGCAAACAACCTATCCCTGATTCGGAAGTGTTATTCAATATCCTTGCGCCTGGCATCATCGAACATCATATTGCATTGGGCTTTAGCCGCAATATCGGTCAAGGCAATACACAATTGCATATTTCTCTTAATTATGCGTTAAACAACAAGGTAAGTGGCGTTAACCCGCTCGATCCGGTTCAAAGCATTGATTTGGAAATGAAACAGTTTGATGTTCAGGTTGGAATTAGTTTCTAATACATTCAGCCAGAGGAGTCATTTCTATCAAAAATTTAGAGATGACTCCTTTCTTATTTTTGAAAAAGGAGCAATTTATTATTGCGGCAAATGCTTTCTCACCAAACCGTAAAAAAAAGTACCAAACATCGCTGCTGCCAAAAACACAATGAAAACAGTGTAACCGCTTCCCATTAGGATAAACATCGGTGCAGGGCAAACGCCTGCCAATGCCCAACCCAAACCAAAGATAAATCCACCGATTAAATAACGCGGTACGCTGCGATCTTTCGGTTTGATTTCGATTTCCTTGCCCTCAATAGAGTGCATATGAGTGCGTTTGATAAATTGTACGATCAACACGCCCGCAACTACTGCCGAGCCAATGATACCGTACATATGGAATGATTGAAAATGGAACATTTCAAAAATACGAAACCAGGAAACGGCTTCCGCTTTATATAATGTTACACCTAATAAAATACCGATTATTATAAATTTAGACATTTTCATGATACGAAATCTTTAGAATATGAGTGGAAACAGGATATAAGTCATAAACAAACCGCCTAAAAAAAAGCCAATCACGGCAATCAACGATGGCAATTGCAATGCCGACAAACCACTGATGGCGTGCCCGGAGGTACAACCACCTGCGTAGCGTGCGCCAAATCCGACCAGAAAACCGCCAACGACAATTACCAACAAACCTTGCCAGGTAAATAAGGCCTCCCAAGAGTAAAATTCCGGCACCAAAGGCACTTGCCCTTCATTGTAATTAAAATGTAATTCCTTTAAGTTTTCTACCGTAGCGGCTGAGACGTGTGCAATTTGTGCATCAGGCGCAGTAAAATAATTCGCTGCGATATACCCGCCAAACATAGCACCAAGCGCCACCATAAGATTCCAGCCTTGCGACTGCCAATCGAACTTAAAAAAGTCAGAAAAATCGCCCGCACCATCGGCCGCACACATGATGCGCAAATTGGCGGACATACCAAAGTCTTTACCAAACCAAAGCAGCAAAAACATGATGAGTGCGATCATTGGCCCTGCAACCCACCAAGGCCAGGGCTGGCTAATAAAATCTATGAATTTCAACAAGAATTCAGGTACCATTTTCTGAATGTTTAGATGCTCGAAAAATAGGACATTGCCTATCTAACAAAGATGATAGAAATCATTGCGAATGGGTAATTTATTTCACCGATTCAAAAGAAAAGCCGAAGCGAGCGTGTGCATGAGCGCCTGCAGGCAGCATAATCAATCCTTCTCCATTATTGAAAGCATTGATATTGCAAGTCATTGCCTCAATGGCCATCGAACGCCGATGCGGCGGTGTAAATATTTGTAAAAAATTAAATTTGTCTCTGCCGGTTTCTTGCCAATAGTGAATCGTGCCGCGCTTGCCGCGCAAAGTCAATTGAATCTTATTTTGTTCCGTACGTAGTGCAAAGCAATTATCGAGTACCGTTGATCCGATAGGTTTCAAAATGGAAAAATCGTTGTATCGGTGGCGCTTTCCAGTAGGAATCATACGTTCATTCACTTCAATCAATTCCACCGGAGGCAATTGCAGTTCCATTTGATCAAGCGCATCCGCCACCTGAAAATAAGGATGCCAGCCAAAGCCAACAGGGATGGGCTGTTCGTCATCATTTTGAAATAATAATTCTACTTCAAAATTCCCGGTATCTTCGATTCGGAAGCTGATTGCGAAAGTAAAAGTAAAAGGATAGCCGACCTCTTCGCCCTTGCTGCTATACAAACAGGTGATTTCCGCAAAATTTTCTTCGGTCTCAATTTCTTCTACACGCATTTCTTTGTTCATCCCAAAACCATGCAAAGCATTGCCTGTATCAGGATCATTGATTGGTAATTGGTATGTTTTTCCAAGCCATTCATACCGCCCGTCCTGCAAGCGATTCGGGAAAGGAAACATCAGAATATTTTTACCCCATTTATTAATCCGCATCTCCTCCGGTGTAGTATAAGCATCTATAATAGATTGCCCTGCAAATTGCAAATCCAGCAAGCACGCACCGAAATGAGGCACCATATCGAGCCGATTGCCTGAAATCGGATTATG
>JANRME010000216.1:0-24544 GCA_033761835.1 Saprospiraceae bacterium | reverse complement strand
AAAACCTTTATAAAACGATAGGAAATTCCGCAACATTTGCTATTTTGCTAACAAAAAAAGGCAAGATGGCAACTCAATTCGACCGCAGACAATGGCTTCGCACCGCAGGACTGGCGGGCGCTTTCTCTATTTTGGGAGGCGCTAACGCCCTGGCGAGCGAGCAATCGACATTGCGAGTAATCGCAAATAATGCAAAGGCGCCAAAAACGCCTATTCGACTCAGTTCTAATGAAAATCCTTATGGGCCTTCGGAGAAGGTACGTGAAGCGATGATGAAAGGCTTCGAAGATATGTGCCGCTACCCTTTTGGATTGACGCGGGAATTGACAGAATTAATTGCTAAAAAACATGGTGTGCCAACTGACCACGTTGTGCTTACTGCTGGCTCAACCGAAGGTTTGAAAGTCGCAGGATTGACGTATGGTTTGCACGGTGCCGAAATTGTTGCTGCTACGCCTACTTTCCTGGCTTTGCTGGACTATGCGGAGCAGCTTGGCGCTTACATTCACAATGTGCCTTTGGATGAAAACTTGGTGCATGATATTGATGCGATGGAAAAGCGTATGACGAGCAACACTCGCTTGGTCTTTGTTTGCAATCCAAATAACCCGACTGGTACGATTTTATCGGCTTCTAAAATGAAAAGTTTCTGCGAAAACTTGTCGAAAAAAACGGTCGTATTTGCGGACGAAGCTTATTTTGATTACATCACCGAGCCGAATTATCCTTCGATGGTAGAGTTGGTGAAGCAAGGCTTGAATGTGATTGTGTCACGCACTTTCTCAAAAGTGTACGGTATGGCGGGCATCCGTTTGGGGTATCTTATCACTCGACCAGATATTGCACATCGTTTGCAGCAAAGCACTATGGCGAATGCCAGCGTTCCTGCGATTTACGCTGCTAAGGCTGCGATGGAAGATCAAGAGTTTTATAAATTCAGTTTGCAAAAAAATGCAGAATGTCTCAACATCATGTACAAAACTTTGGATGAGCTAAAAATGCCGTATATAAAATCGCACGCTAATTTTGTATTCTTTAACTCTGGCAAGGAGGTAAGTGAAATGAATAAAATAATGGCAGAGAAGGGCATCATGGTTGGCCGTCCGTTCCCGCCACTCAGCAAATGGCTTCGAGTAAGCACCGGCAAGGTGGAAGAAGTAGAGGCATTTGTGAAAGCGCTCAAAGAGGTGGTTTAAAAGCTTATGAGTTGAGGAGCTTATATATTAAACTTCTAAACTCCTCAACCTCTAAACTTTAATTAATATCCTGTTTTTGCTTCAATTTCTCAATCGCTTGGGTCAGGAAATTCTTGTTTACCGCATCGGGCGCTTCTGCTAAACCAGCTTGTGCGTGTTTCAGTGCTTTGTCGTATTGACCAATAGCAGAATAGCCTCTCGCTAAGCCAACATTTGTAGGCCACGCACCATTAAAACGCTGATAGTTGTATTCAAACACTTCTACCGCTTTTTTCTTATCACCTGCAGCCATTAACCGACGGCCATAGCCATGGATGCCAAAGGCTGTTGCTGTAGGATCTTTTATGGCTTTGTCCATTATTTCTTGCGCCTCGGCGCTGCGCTTTAACGCTTGCAATACAGATGCTTTTGCTTGTAATGTATTAAAATTCTCCTGTCCAACGAATGGGCCACTAATGGCATAATCCGCCCAGGTGAGTGCTTCTTCCAGATTGAAATTATTTTGTACGCAAAAGCCGACAGCTGTGACCCAGTTTTGATAGTTGAATCCTGGACTGTTTTGCAATTCATTCCGCATGGCTTGAACATACAATTCATTCATTTTAGGCACTTCAATTTTAAAAGGAAGTTTAATATTTTCCCACATCAAAGCCACCGTGCAAGATTCTGGCATCCGCTCAGTAAATTCAAAGGTCATCCACTGGTGGAACTCGCTTTTTTCAGGTGTTGCTTCTACGCGAAGTGCATCTTCGGCAGGATCATAGAAAAAACTACCCCACGCGGTAGAATTATTAGAGAAAATAAGCGTCCAGGGTTTATTCTCTTCTACAATGATATGAAATCCGTATTTGCCAGCCTTCAAAGATTTACCTTGAATCATCACATCGTGCGAAAATTCAATCGTCGTATTCTCATTGGCGCCAGCGCGCCAGGGAGCGGCTTTACTCGTGCCGAAGCCTTGATCTGTCAAGCCATAAGGTATTAATTGCCCCCAGATTTGCCCAGTGCGATCCTGGCCGGTAGGGCTGGTTACATTCGGGCTGTTGTAAGTAATAGTTACGTGCGCCAACGATCCAATGTATTGGGTCACAACACTTTTCTGATTGTTACCACTGGGTTGTGTGGTTAATTGAGCAAAAATGCTGATGCTGATGCTCAAACAGCAACATAATAGGGTGATTTTTTTCATAACGAATTTTGTTTGGTTTAAATAGAATTAAGAACGAGTAAGGGTACAATTTAGCTGCTGAAAGTGAAGATTTTACAGAATCGAAAGAAGAGAAATGGGATGGAATGTGCGTTTTGTGATGAAATGCTATATATCTATTCTTCTTTATAAAATTTTTCAATTAATTGAGGGATATTCATTAAAATGCCATCCATTATCTCCAGGTCTTCTGACCAATTAGCGGTTTCCCAGTGTTTGTTTTTTTCTGCAATCATGAATTTTTCGACACCGGTGTAAATCCAAATCACTCGTTCCACTCCAAAATCCAGCAACTGATCCATTTTATGATGGTAATAATAATTCACATCAGCGGGCGTCTCAAAATGGGCTTTGGTATCAACCTCAATTACAATTTTGGTGGAATTTTGGAATATTCATCTTTGATGCCTGCTTCTATTAGCGCTTTTTTAGAAAAGATAGCAATATCTGCTAATCGCCAGGATTTTTTACTAAATAATAAACCTAATTCATTGGATAAAACAACATATTCTTTGCTCAACTTAGAATTAATATAATTTTTAACCAACTCGATTAGAATGGATTGTAAAATGCTACTTCCCATGATTTCTTCTGGGGTTTTTACACCATTTAAAACATCTCTGTAACCACGATAGTAAATAGGCTGACCCTCGTCCATTTCATAGATGAGATATTCAGGAACAGGAGATGATTTTTTGTGACTACTGGCGGTCATCAGTGGTACAATTTTTATCAAAGATAGTTGATTTTGGAGACTTATTCAAGTGTACAATTTCTTCAAATTCGTATTTTGCGGGCGTCGCTTTTACAATCGAGGATGATAATACTAAAATACTATAACACCTTTGAATATGCGAAATCTAATCCTGACTCTTCTCTTTATTGCTTTTACGCTTTGCGCTCATGCACAAGAAGCCATTCGATATTTAGTGAATTTGGATAAAGTGCAACACCATGAAATCGAGGTAACGATTGAATTTGCTTCGCTTCCAAAGGGTGTTTTTGAAGTGCGAATGCCCAATAGCTCGCCCGGCCGTTACGCTGCACATAATTTTGCTAAAAATGTATATAATGAAAAGGCTTTTAATAGTAAAAATGAGCCGATTCAAGTAAATAAAACCGATATTGCTAAATGGCAAATTGCAGGACATGATGGTATTGTAAAGTTTCAATACACACTGTATGCGAATCATGGCGATGGCACTTATGCTGGCTTCAATAATCGCGGAGCAATCATGAATATGCCCGCTACTTTTGCTTATGGTGTGAATTTAGAACACCGCCCAATTGAATTGTCGATTGACTTGAGCAAGCATCCTGATTGGAAAGTGGCAACGCAATTGAAACAATTAGATAATAATCGCTTTTGGTCGCCCAATTATTATTATTTCTATGATAGCCCGACCACTGTTGGTGATATAAAATTCCGCTCCTGGGAAGTGGAATCAAATGGTAAAAATTATACGATTGAAATTGCCATGATGCACGAAGGCACTGATGCGGAGTTGGATAGCTACACAGAAATGGTAAAAAAAGTGGTGGATGCACAAAAAGCGGTCTATGGCTCGCTGCCTGACTATGATTTTGGTAAATACACTTTTTTATGTAATTATAATCCCTGGATTTTTGGTGATGGCATGGAGCATCGAAACTCAACTGTTTGTAATGCCAACGCAAGCCTTGCTACCGCCGCCAACCGCGTGATTGGCACGATTTCGCATGAATTTTTTCATTGCTGGAATGTGGAGCGCATTCGCCCCAATTCACTTGAGCCATTTGATTTTGACAAGCCCAATATGTCAGGAGAATTATGGTTTGCAGAAGGCTTTACATCTTATTATACCAATTTGATATTATGTCGCGCTGGTATTATGTCGCCAGAAGCTTATATTAATAGCTTAAGCAGTACCATTAATGCAGTTGTAAATTCGCCGGCTCGCAAGTATCGCAATGTCATCCAAATGAGTCAGCACGCGCCTTATGTGGATGCGGCGGTTTCGATTGATGAAAATAATTATGCGAATACATTTATTAGTTATTATACGTATGGATCGTTTTTAGGGCTGACGCTTGATCTCAGCATCCGCAATCAATTCCCGAATAAAGGCCTCGATGACGTGATGCGTTATATGTGGGAAAACTTCGGAAAGCCTGAAATTCCTTACGAAATCGCTGATTTACAAAAAGCAGTGGCTTCGGTTACTGGCGATCCTGCTTTCGCCGCCAACTTTTTTAATCGTTACATTTATGATAGTTATTTACCTGATCCGAAAACTTTATTATCAAATATGGGCGTAAGCACTGAATTGCGCAATCCCGGGAAACCAGATTTTATAAATTTAAGAACAAGTTTTAATAAAGATGGCATAGAAATTAGAGACAATGTATTGGAAAACAATTCTTTGTACGAAGCAGGATTAAATCGAGGCGATAAAATTGTAGCGATTGATAATCAAATTATAAAAAGTGAAGAGGATTATAATAATATTATAACAAAGCTGAAAATAGGCAAAAGCTATAGCATTGTTTTTGAACAGAATAGCGTGATGCAAACTTCTAAATTCACTGTTAAAGAAGACCCGGCTATGAGCACCGCGATAGACGAAAAAGCATCAGCTAATGCTTCCAGGAAAAGGGGAGATTGGCTAAAGAATTAAATACTAAATGTAATAACTCAATAAATAATTAATAAAATTCTATAAATGCATTTACAAGATATTATACTTCTTGGCGATCCGCGTTTATACGAAAAGTGCGTTCCAGTGGAACCATCAGAGCTTGAAGGTCTAAAGCCTATCGTTATTGGCTTGGCAAATGTAATACTTGAATTTCGCGCCAAATACAAGGCTGGTCGCGCCATTGCTGCGCCACAACTCGGTATCATGAAGCGCTTGATTGTGCTGAATATTGATAAACCTATCGCTATTATTAATCCTGAATTATATGATTGCAGCGAAGAAATGATGGAATTATGGGACGATTGCATGAGTTTCCCAAACTTGTTGGTACGCCTGAAGCGCCATCGTTATTGCAAAATGAAATTTCATGATTTGAATTGGAATGAGCATACTTGGGAATTGAAAGACGATATGTCGGAATTAATGCAGCATGAATACGATCATCTGGATGGCATTTTGGCAACACAAAGAGCGATTGACGAGCATTCATTTAAATGGAAACCTTGAGTTGAGAGAGCTTAGAGGGTTGAGTACCTGAGTTATTAACAATTCTGAAAATAAACCTTCTCAACTCATTCACCTTCTAAACCTACATAAAAACACCTAAAACATGAAAAAACGCTATTCAATTCTATGCTTTACGCTATTCTTGCAAATTATTTCTTATGCACAATCCTTTAACCTTGAGCAGATTATGAGCAGCCCGTTTCCTGAGAACATGACCGCTGCTCCTGTGGGTGCACGTTTCGCCTGGACGCAAAACCACGAGGGTAAACGCAATCTTTGGGTAGCTGAAGGCCCTGATTTTATTGGTAAAGCCATTACGAATCATACAGAAGATGATGGCCAGGAAATCGGGAATATTACATTTTCTCCCGACGGTAATCTCATTGCTTATGTACACGGTGGAGGCGCTAATCGTCAAGGAGAAATTCCGAATCCTACCAGCGATCCCGATGGCGCCAAACAAGAGATTTATTTAATTCCTTTTGCAGGTGGAACGCCGAAACTAATAAGCGATGGAAATGGCCCAAGCTTTTCTCCTAATGGCAAGCAGATCACCTTTATAAAACGTGGTCAAATTTGGTCGGTCGGCGTCAATGATGATTCCAAGCCGCAGCAATTATTCACGATTCGCGGCAGTGCCGGAAGTCTTTGCTGGTCTCCTGATGGGAATAAGCTTGCTTTCACTAGTAATCGTGGCGATCATGTTTTTGTTGGAGTTTATGATCTTGTAAAAAAAGAGATTCAATATTTAAATCCAAGTGTAGATCGAGATGGCAATCCTGTTTGGTCGCCCGATGGTAAGAAAATTGCCTTTTCGCGCATCCCAAATCAAAAGCAAAACTTGCCTTTTATAGAAAAACGGGAAGGCTTGTCCTGGTCGATTATGGTGCATGATTTTACAAAGAATCAAACCAAAGAAATTTGGCGGGCGAAAGAAGGCAAAGGCAGCAATTTCTGGAACATTTCTGCTGGTAATCAATTGTTTTGGAGTGCCGGAGATCAAATTATATTCCCTTGGGAAGGTGATGGTTGGCTGCATTTGTATGCCGTTTCTGCCGATGGCAGCAATGCGCGATTGCTCACGCCCGGTAATTTTGAGGTGCAATACGTGACCATGACGCCCGATGGCAAGGCGATGGTGTATTCTTCCAATCAGGATGATATTGATCGGCAGCATATCTGGCGGGTAGAGATTGCAGGTGGGGCACCGAAAGCACTTACTTCCGGTGCTTCTATTGAATGGGCGCCTACGGTCACAGCGGATGGCACGATTGCGATATTGACTTCCAGTGGAACGCAACCAGCACAAGCGATGTATTTGAATGGCAAAGGTGAAAAACGTCAACTTGCTCCAAATACTTTACCGAAAAATTTTCCGAGCGCTCAATTAGTAGAACCGGAGCAGGTCATCATTTCCGCAGCCGATGGAATGCAGATTCATTGTCAATTGTTTAAGCCGAAAAATATAAAGGCTGGTGAAAAGCGCCCCGCTTTGCTGTTCTTTCATGGCGGCTCTCGGCGGCAGATGTATCTGGGTTTCCATGATCGAGGTTATTATCACAATGCCTACGCAATGAATCAATATCTTGCCAGCAAAGGCTATATTGTAATGTCTGTCAACTATCGAAGTGGCATTGGCTATGGCATGGAATTTCGAGAAGCCTTGAATTATGGCGCGAATGGCGCAAGCGAATTCAACGATGTACTTGGCGCGGGTTTATACCTTCGCAGTCGCAACGATGTGGATGGAACAAAAATAGGCTTGTGGGGCGGTTCGTACGGAGGTTATCTCACCGCATTAGGCTTGGCAAAAGCTTCGGATTTATTTGCTGCCGGCGTAGATATGCATGGAGTACACGATTGGAATGTGGTGATTCGGAATTTCGTACCAGGGTACAATCCAGAACAAGCAGAAACAGTGGCACGACGCGCATTTGAATCCTCGCCGATGGCATATTTGGATGGCTGGCGTTCGCCTGTTCTACTTATTCATGGTGACGATGATCGCAACGTTCCTTTCAGTGAAACGGTTGATATTGCTGAATCTCTGCGCCGACGAAATGTGTATTTCGAGCAACTTATTTTCCCAGACGAAGTACATGGATTTTTATTACATAAAAACTGGCTGGAAGCCTACAAATCAAGCGCCGATTTTTTTGATCGGATGCTGATAAATAAGAAGCCTTGAGGATATAAAACGTGACAGATTTTTTAAGACCTGTCACGTTTTATAATATATTTTTTATTTTTTGAATATATTAAAATATTCTTCAAATGCAAAAATACGATTTCGACGAGCGCCCGTCATTTCTTTTAATATCTTTAAGCGTTCGAAGTCTTCTATTAGCTTGTAAGCAGATACCTGGGATAACCCAGTAATTTCGGCAACCTTTTCAGGGCGTATGATTGGGTAATCAAGTAAATAATCAAATAGGATTTTGCCATGGTGCATTTTTTTTCCGAGCGTTGAAATGCGGTTTTCTTCACAATCTTTTTTTAAACTTAAAATACTCCTAAGCCCTTCAATCGCCATTGTGGAAGTGTCCCGGACACCAACCAAAAAAAAGCGCAACCATTGCGTAATATCATGATGGATTCTGACTCTGGTTAAATTATCATAATACGACGCCCGATTTTTTTCAAAAAAATCAGAAAGGTATAAAACGGGTTTTCTGAGTACGCCGGCATCAACAAAGTAAAGCGTAATTAATAAACGTCCAATTCTACCATTTCCATCCAAAAATGGGTGAATGGTTTCAAATTGGTAATGTGCTAATGCTATTCTAAAAACATACGGTAATCCTGTTGCCTGATTGTGCAAAAAGTTTTCAAGATCGCCCATCAATGGCTCTACCTCTTGCCAAATAGGCGGAATGAAAATAGCATCTTGCAAAGTGGCTCCACCGATCCAATTCTGGCTTCTTCTGAATTCACCGGGTAATTTATGCTCTCCGCGAACACCATCTAATAAGGTCTGATGCGCTCTTTTTAATAAGCGGGTGGAGAGCGGCAGCGTGGATAAATCGCTCAGGGACTGATTCATGGCACGAATATAGTTGTTAACTTCCCGCCAATCGTCTCTTCGTTCTGGATCTATATCATCCTCATTTAATAATGCTTCCTCGATATTTGTTTGTGTACCTTCAATTCTACTTGAAACGGTAGCCTCTTTTACTACATGCAATCGTATAAAGTGGTCAATATTAGGCACTAATTCCGAATAAGCGCTTAACTCTCCTAACTTCAAAGTGGCTTCTTCATGCAAAAGCAGGAGCTCGGGATCTTCCAATGTATATGCATGATTGATACGTTCCGGCTGGAAAGCCTTATACCCCATGCGACTGACGAAATGCCCTGCTTTAAAATTTTTCATTGCGGAAATTTTCGCAACAAAGTTAATTAAAAAAATTCTTATTTAAGTTTAACCCCCTTAAACTTAAATAAGAATAAAGACGTGATAAAAAAAGAATCAAAAAGGTGATAAAAAGCTTCGAATAGTTTACATATTCCGCCGATACTGCCCTCCAACCTCATACAATGCCCGCGTAATCTGCCCTAGCGTGCAATACTTGGTCGCTTCCATCAGGGATTCAAAAATATTTTGATTATTTAATGCGGTTTGTTGCAATTGTTTTAAAACGGTAGGCGCGATGTCAACTTTCGCTTGGTGCAAGCGGTCGCGCGTACGAATTTGATTTTCTTTTTCTGCTTCGGTCGAGCGAATCACTTCTTTTGGTAGAATGGTCGGCGAGCCTTCTTTACTCAAAAAAGTATTCACCCCAATAATTGGTAATTCTCCTGTATGTTTAAGTGTCTCATAATAAATGCTTTCTTCCTGGATTTTGCCGCGCTGGTACATGGTTTCCATTGCGCCGAGTACGCCGCCGCGCTCGGTTATCCGGTCGAATTCTAACAACACCGCTTCTTCCACCAAATCGGTCAATTCTTCAATGATAAATGCGCCTTGTAGCGGATTTTCATTTTTTGCCAAGCCCAATTCATGATTGATAATCAATTGAATCGCCATCGCGCGCCGCACGCTTTCTTCGGTGGGTGTGGTGATGGCTTCATCGTAAGCATTGGTATGCAGGGAGTTACAATTGTCATAAATTGCATATAAAGCTTGCAAAGTGGTGCGAATATCATTAAATGAAATTTCCTGCGCATGTAAAGAGCGACCGCTGGTTTGAATATGATATTTTAACATCTGACTCCGCTCGTTCGCGCCGTACTTGTGTTTCATGGCTTTCGCCCAAATGCGCCGCGCCACGCGCCCAATCACCGCATATTCCGGGTCAACGCCATTCGAGAAAAAGAACGATAAATTCGGCGCAAAATCATCAATATTCATGCCCCGGCTGAGGTAATATTCCACGAAAGTAAAGCCATTCGACAGCGTAAACGCCAATTGTGAAATTGGATTCGCGCCCGCCTCGGCAATATGATAGCCGGAAATGGACACCGAATAAAAATTCCGAACTTTATTTTGAATAAAATACTCCTGCACATCGCCCATCAGCTTCAAGGAAAATTCGGTGCTAAAAATGCAAGTATTCTGCGCCTGGTCTTCTTTCAAAATATCTGCCTGCACGGTGCCGCGCACTGCCGACAGTGCTTTGGCTTTCAATGAATTATAAACTTCGGGTTCTAAAACCTGATCGCCCGTAATGCCGAGCAGCATCAAACCTAAGCCATTATTGCCTTTCGGAAGCGGCGTGGTCGTTCCCCCTTCGGGGGCTAGGGGGCTGTAACTTGGTCTGGGCAGCTTTTTATCATCGTACAATTCCTTCAACTTCGCTTCCACCAAATGCTCCAAGCCATTTTCCCGAATGTACAATTCACACTGCTGGTCAGTCGCCGCATTCATAAAAAACGCGCACATCGTCGCCGCAGGACCGTTGATCGTCATCGAAACGGAAGTCCGTGGATCGCACAAATCAAAACCGGAATACAATTTCTTCGCATCATCCAGACAACAAATGCTCACGCCGGAGTTGCCAATTTTACCATAAATATCCGGGCGGTGGTCGGGGTCTTCACCGTACAAAGTCACCGAGTCAAACGCCGTAGAAAGCCGATTGGCAGGCATTCCAATAGACACATAATGAAAACGACGATTCGTCCGCTCCGGTCCGCCCTCGCCCGCGAACATCCGCGTGGGGTCTTCCTCCTTGCGTTTAAATGGGAATACGCCTGCCGTATATGGAAACTCGCCTGGCACATTTTCCTGCAACGACCAGCGCAGAATCTCGCCCCAATCCTTAAATTTCGGTAAGGCTACTCTTGGAATCCGCGTGTGTGACAACGATTTGGTAAATGTCGGCACCCGAATCTCTTTGCCGCGCACCTGATACACGTATTCATCCGCCGCATACGCCGCTTTCTTATCATTCCAATTGTCCAAAATGCGTTTGCAATGACCATCCAATTGCAATTCTAATTCTTGATATAGCGTTTCTAAAGTTTGGAGGTTTGGAAGTTTGGAGGTTTGGGCATCGCGTACCTCGTACTTCGTGCTTCCAACTTCTTTAACGGTTTCTATTGTTAGTTTTAAACTAAAAAGCTTACGGGCAATGTCCACTTGTTTCTCCACCCATTCGTCATAGCGGCGGTTGTTTTCAGAAATTTCTGACAGGTAGCGCGTGCGGGCAGGCGGAATGATATAGATTTTTTCAGACATACCTTCATTGCCAGATTTCGCCGATTGCAAATCGGCGCTACCAATCTTATCCATCACCAGCCGGTACAACTGATTCATCCCCGGATCATTGAATTGCGAAGCAATCGTGCCCAGCACCGGCATCTCCTCTAACGGCTTATCCCAGAGTTGATGATTGCGTTGATACTGCTTCCGCACATCCCGCAGGGCATCCAAGGCACCGCGTTTGTCGAATTTATTGATCGCAATCACATCGGCAAAATCCAGCATATCAATCTTTTCCAATTGCGTCGCCGCGCCATATTCGGGTGTCATCACATACAAACTCACATCGCTGTGGTCGGTGATTTCGGTGTCGGATTGCCCAATACCAGAGGTTTCCAGAATAATCAGATCGTATTTTGCTGCTTTCAAAATATCCACCGCTGATTGCACGTGCTTCGACAATGCCAGATTGCTCTGCCGCGTCGCCAGTGAGCGCATATAGACGCGCGGATGATTCACGGAGTTCATCCGAATGCGGTCGCCCAACAAAGCCCCGCCGGTCTTGCGTTTCGACGGATCGACCGAAATAATGGCAATCGTTTTATCTTCAAAATCCAACAAAAAGCGCCGGATCAATTCATCCACCAAACTCGATTTTCCCGCACCGCCAGTCCCGGTAATGCCTAAAACCGGTGTGTTCAGAAGTTTGGAAGTTTGGGCGTTTGGAGTTAGGTAAGGTTTTATTTCCTTTTCAAATAACTCTGGATCGTTTTCGGCAACAGAAATCAAACGCGCCACCGAATTCGGATTTTTTTGTAAAAAGTGAGACAATTCGCCATTCACGCTGAAGCCAACCGGGAAATCACATTGTTGTAAAACATCATTTATCATGCCCTGCAAACCCATTTTCCGACCATCGTCGGGCGAGTAAATACGCGCAATCCCGTAATTTTGCAATTCTTCAATTTCCGAAGGAAGGATGGTTCCACCGCCCCCACCAAAAATTTTAATATGCTCCGCACCGCGCTCTTTCAGAAGGTCATACGCATATTTAAAAAATTCCACGTGCCCGCCCTGATACGAAGTGATCGCGATACCTTGCACATCCTCCTGAATGGCAGTATTCACAATCTCCTCCACGGAGCGGTTATGTCCCAGGTGAATGATTTCGGCGCCGGAGCTTTGCAGAATGCGCCGCATGATGTTGATCGCCGCGTCGTGCCCGTCGAAGAGCGAAGCCGCGGTGACAAGGCGTACTTTATGAGTCGGTTGGTAAGGCGCAATTGGTTCCATCCGTTACGAAGTTATTTAAGAAGTCGAAAGTGGGCATCGCCTGCGGCATTCCTATGGCGACCGAAGGAGGTCGGAAGTCGGAAAACCCGCACGTACCAAACGTCCTAAAAAATCACTCCCGCTCAAAAATGGTTGTTAATTTGGTTACGACTGAGTTCAAAAGTGTTGCAAAGGTACAAAATTCATGCTTCGCTTTTGTTTAAATAACAATACAAATGTTCGTTCGTTGAAGAAATGAAAGCCGATTTTCAAATTTTTGTTTTTATAGAAAGATTTCTAAAAAAACTGTAATATAGATTCACCAATGGCACCATCAGATTGTTAATTTTTTAGCTAAAGAATTGTGCAGCAATATTTTGTCATATAGCTTGCGAACAAAATTTGTTTAAGACAATTTTAACGAACAGCAAACACCATTGTATCTTTAGGGATTGTTAATAAAACGAATTGGCAGTTTTACACGTAAAAGGAATCGAGGAAATCTGGCAATAAAAGTCCCTGACCAACGATTTATGCTACAAAAACTGTCCATGATTATTAACCAAATGAAACTTTCACATGATGAACAAGCAGCAATTATCAATCGTCTTATTTTTTAAAACCGTTCTCAATATGAACAAATGGAAAAGATATAGCCTTGCGTTACTGCTTTTGATCTCCGGGGCCGTAGCGGCGCAAGCACAGTATTTTGGGCGAAACAAGGTGAACTACGAGTCTTTCGACTTTAAAGTGCACCAATCTGAGCATTTTGAAATTTACAACTACCTTCAGAATCAAGAAAAGCTGACCCAATTTGCAGAATGGGCCGAACAATGGTATCAAATGCACCAAAATGTGTTGAATGACACTATTTTAGGTAAGAATCCGCTCATTTTGTACAATAATCACGCCGATTTCCAGCAGACAAACGCTATTTTCGGGCAGGTAGGCGTCGGCACAGGCGGGGTAACGGAAGCCTTTAAAAACCGTGTCATTTTGCCTTTCGCAATGTCGAATCAGCAGACTTACCATGTGCTGGGGCATGAATTGGTGCACGCTTTCCAGTATAATATGGTGATCAATGGGGATTCTACTAATCTGAATAATATTGGTAATTTGCCTTTGTGGTTGGTGGAAGGGCTTGCAGAATATATGTCCATCGGTAGCGTAGATGCGCACACAGCCATGTGGATGCGCGATGCGGTGTTGAACGACAAAGTGCCGACTATCAAAGATTTAGAGAATCCGAGATTCTTTCCGTATCGCTACGGCCAAGCGTTTTGGGTATTTCTGACAGGATTGTACGGTGATGAGGTGATCGAGCCATTTTACAAAACAGTTGCCAAATTTGGTTTTGAAGCAGCGTGTCCGATTGTGCTGAACATGAGTCAGGAGAATCTTTCGGAACTTTGGGTGAGTACACTCAAAAATCGTTTTGCCGGATTTTTGGGTGATAAGAAAGAGCGTTTTGTAGGTACAAAATTGCTTTCGAGTGAGAATGCAGGCAGAATGAATATCTCGCCAGTATTGAGTCCCAACGGGCGTTACGTCATTTTCCTTTCAGAAAAAGATTTATTTGGTATTGATTTGTTTTTGGCAGATGCAACCAAAGGAGATATTATTCGCAAAGTAGCCAGCACTACTCGTGATGGGCATTTGGACGATTTTGATTATATTGAATCGGCAGGAACATGGTCACCTGATGGTGAGCAATTTGCATTTGTGGCTTTTGGCAAAGGGCGCAATATCCTGGTTATAAAAGAGGCTCAAACCGGCAAAACCATAGATGAAATTGTAGTCGAAGGCGTTCGCGCATTTACGAATCCAGCCTGGTCCCCCGACGGCAAAACAATTGTATTCAGTGGCTTGGAAGAAGGTCAAGTGGATTTGTACTCTTTAAATTTAAGAACAAAAAAAATAGAACAACTCACCAGCGATCCATATTCTGAGATGCACCCGCATTGGGCAGCAGATGGTAGCAAGATTCTATTTGCAACAGATGAACTGAGCTACGAACGTGGCCGCCGCGATGGCAAATGGTCGTTTAATCTCGCTGAATTGGACATGGCAAGTCGCCAAACCAATCATATTGAAGTATTTTCTGGTGCTGATAACCTCAACCCGATGTACGATACCGATGGCAACATTTGGTTTTTGTCGAATAGGGATGGTTTCCGCAATATTTATAAGTACGAACCAGCTTCGGGCAAGGTTTTTCAAATGACCAATATGCTGACAGGGGTGAGTGGGATTACGCATTACGCGCCTGCAATGAGTATTGATCGCCGCCGCAATCGCATTGCTTATATGTATTATGCGAGTAACACTTACACCATTTATCGGGCCAAAACGGAAGATTTTTTGAACAAAGAGGTGGATCCGAATGCAGTGAATTTTGATGCAGCTACATTGCCAAGAGTAAATCCTAAGGCTTCTAAAATTGTAGATAGCCAATTGGCTCAGGTAGGTTCGAATGAAATTGCGGCTTTAACCGAGCAAAAGTACAAACCTAAGTTTCGTTTGGATTATGTGGGCGGCAGCACTGGCGTTGGGGTAGGGACAAATAATGCTTTTGGTACACAGACCGGATTAGTCGGTGGCGTAGATTTATTATTTGGAGACATCCTTGGCAACAACCAACTCTTTACCAGCGCTTCGCTTAATGGTGAAATCACTGATTTTGCTGGGTCTGTTTCTTATATTTTCCGGAAACATCGACTCAATTGGGCGGCGATTGTTTCGCACGTGCCCTATCGTTCTTTTGGTTATGGAGGCACACAAATAGAAGAGCGAACGATTGGCGGCGTTACAGGTACTGTGATTACAGATAATTATCTCATCCAACGCATCTTTGAAGAGCGCCTTGGTGGCCAAGCGATTTATCCTTTTTCCAGCACCTTGCGAGTAGAAGGGCAAGCATTTTTTACCAGATATAGTTCTCGATTAGACCAATATTCTGACGTTTATACTGCTTTTCCTGCTGGGAATGGTTTTTATCAACGCGGCTCCTATCTGGGGCAAGAACGTAACAAGTTGGAGAGCGAACCAGGTTTTAATCTTTGGAGTTTGGGGACAGCAATCGTAGGCGATAATTCTTATTTTGGATTGACAGCGCCGCTCGAAGGGCATCGCTTCCGCTTAGGTATTGACCAGTTTTTTGGAGAATATACTTTTGCATCTCCGACTGCCGATTTTCGTGTTTATCGTTTCTTTAAGCCCATTGGTTTTGCCTTTCGTGCCATGCACACCGGCAGGTACGGCGAGGATGCCGATATATTCTACCCTAATTACATAGGTAGTCCTTGGTTTGTGCGTGGCTACAATTATAACCAAGTGGAGGATTTTCTATTGCAAAGCGGTTTGGATCGTTTTGCTTCACGAGGCTATAGCCAGGAAACGGTGCAAAGTATTCTTTCGCAAACCGGAGAACTATCAGACCAACTGATTGGCAGCAAGCTATTTGTTTCCAATTTTGAGATTCGCATTCCCTTCACAGGGCCAGAGCAGTTGGCACTTGTCAAGTCAGGTTTTCTATTTAGCGACCTCAACTTTTTTGTGGACGGTGGCATCGCCTTTACTAATTATGATCAGTTTAGCGGAAGTATCTTGCAAAGAGATTTCAATGGTGATCCAATTCCGATCAATGTGCCGGATGTCGAGGGTTCGATTACCGATCCGGAAACTGGCGAAGTTTTATATCGAACCTTATACCCGAAGGTCAAACCTGTGTTTAGCGTAGGTATGTCCTTGCGAGTGAATTTGTTCGGTGCACTCATTTTGGAGCCTTACTATGCGCGGCCGCTCATAGAAAACGGCAAATTTGTATTTGGACTAAATATCATTCCAGGTTGGTAATTTTTCAATATGCAGCACGTGAAAGGCTTTCAGGGCGGATTCTCTGAAAGCCTTTTATTTTGTCTGGTGCATATTTTTGTATCATTATTCTGTTTTTTTGTAATTTTTAAAAAATAATTTGTCGTATATTTTGCAAAAACGTCGCCAATACATAACTTTATGCAAATTATAATCCTGCATAATTCCCGCGAGTCTCCTCAGCCGAAATTTGCACCTCTGAAACAAGTATGAAGCACTGTAAATAAGAAACAACACTAACAAATCGGATAGTGCGTGAAATGGTTATTGGTTTATCAGCATTAATCTTTGGTGAAATAACATCATCATTTTATTCTTACTTTCTAATAAAAAGTAATGAAATTTTCATTGTGAAAATCATTTTATTAAATGATACATTTCTGGATAGTTGGGGATTTTCTGTCATACTTGCACTATATCTCTTACTGTTATTCGGAGGTGCCCTTTATTTTATTATGCTGAGTAATTATCGGTCGAAAGACAAGATGCAAAGAATGCGGAGTGATTGGAGTGTGCGGCTACATAATAATATTGGCAATGATTTGAGCAGTGTACTGGGGCGAGTTGAGATGTTGAAAGAAAAATTTGTTTCCACCGACCCTAAAGCAATTAAAAACTTAAATAAAATTCAATCCATATTAGAAGATGTTTCGGGCAAGTTGCGCTTTGTATTTGACATCCTTGATCCTGATAAAAATACTTTAAAAATAGTATTTGATAAAATTCATACAGAAGCCAAGGATATGCTTTCTGCCAAAAATATTACATTAGATTATAAAAATGAACTCAATTTTGATAAAGACATAAAGATTGATGTTGGGCGGATTGATAAATTGTATTTAGCGCTGAAAGAAGTCATTGGCAACATTGCAAAATGGTCGGAAGCAACGGAAGCATCCATCCACATACTACAACAAAAGAAGGGAATACGAATAGAAATACAAGATAATGGAAAAGGATTTGATCCTGATAATACTGGTAAAAGTGGGAGTAATGGGCTTAAGAATCTCAAGAATGAAGCCCTAAAAGCTATGATGGATATGGAAATCCGATCAAAGCCTGGCGAAGGAACAAAGGTTTCTATTATGATGCTAGAGTTATAAATACCCCCAAAATTGGGGATATAATAATTTTAATTTCATCATTTTCTTTACCCCAAAATTCATTTTTATGAGCCCGATTCGAGTATTACTATTTGAGGATAATAAAAACTTTGCCGAAACGCTTTCCGATTACTTCGAGGATTCAAAGCAAATATTTATTACTGAAGTTTTTCATAATGCAGAAAAAGCCGTACCCCAAATAAAAGAATATAAGCCAGATGTAGTGCTAATGGATATTGAAATGCCGGGCATTTCAGGATTGGATGCAATGTCAAAGATTAATGATGCAAATGCTAATACCAAAGTAATGATTCAAACCCAGTTTGAGGATAGCCATCGGATATTCGTAGCACTCAGCCGCGGTGCATTGGGATATGCCCTCAAAAGCGATTCATTAAAAAAAATAGAAGCCGCCATCATAGATGTACATAATGGAGGTGGATATTTTTCACCGGCGGTTGCGAATAAAGTAGCCACTTTTTTCAGGCATAAGGAAGTACAGGCAAATCCTGATTATATAAAATTAACAGAAACAGAATTAATAGTGCTAAATTATATGGAATCCCAGCCTGGTTGGACCTACGAAAATATTGCACAAGAAATGAATGTCAGTTATTACACGGTACATTCGCACGCACGAAATACTTATAGAAAATTGCACGTCAATTGCCGAGGCGAAGCAATTCAACGAGCAATTCAGCTAAGATTGATTCCTTAAAAAACTAAACTTCAGACATTATGAAAAACGCTTTGATTAAAAAAATACTTCTTTTTTATTTTTTTTATTTTATTATTCTTACAAATAGCATGGCTCAGTATAAAGAGTTACTTGTTCAAAGACGTAATCAGCAAACGAACAGTTGGTGTTGGGCAGCATGCATGGAAATGATAATGAATTTTCATACAAATAGTAACGATAGTCTCCAATGCGAGCTTGCGAAAAGATATAGAAAGATAAAAACAGGAGTTAATACCCCAAGTACTGAATGTTGTTTTGCTTGTAACATTGCTTGTCGGGGAACAAATTGTAACGGTACAAATAATGCTTTTCATCAACTACAAATGTCGGTTTCATATGGCGGACATCATAGCTTGGTAACAGGAGATTATATAGATCAACTTTTTTATGCTTATGGTTTCAACTCAATACAAGAAATAAATAGAGATACCCAACCAATACTTTGGGAACAAATTAAAAAACAAATTGATGACTGCCGTCCATTTATTATAACTATTGCTCCCATTCCAGGCTTGCCAGACATTGATTACACAAATGTACCTCAAAATAATCACGCTTTAGTGGTAAAAGGTTATCACGAATTTCTTGATTCAATAAATATAAATGACACTCTGAGATACATAATTGCAAATGATCCCTGGAGAGCCTGCTGTGCTATTGATAGTGGCCAAACAGTTTTACCTTACTCTGTTTTTGTAGATGATACTATTGAATATGATGCTCCCTATGAAAATTATTTTGTTGATCGCGTTTTGTCAACTGTACACTCTATATTTCCTAATGCTCCACAACATTTCAACTGCTTATCTTGTGAGCAATTAATAGTTACATATGATGGCATAAATTATGTTGACACTATACCTTACGTCATTTTTCAAGATGAAAAGCCCAAAAATAATGATACAATATCCGTTTTCCCTCAGAACATCCTCCCTCCTCCCCAAGACACTGGCATCGTTATAGCTCAAGATTCTACTGTTATTGTGGTAGTCCCAACAATTAACCAGTCTCCAAAAGCTTTTTTAACTGTAATACCTGATTCGGGACAATCCCCCTTAAAAGTATTATTTGATGCTTCTGCATCTAAAGATACTGATGGTTCTATTATAACTTACACCTATAATTTTGGAGATGGAAATGTAGTTATCACTTCAGAACCACAATTCGAGCACACTTATAATGCTGATGTGTCTAAAACTTATAAAGTTATATTGACTGTAACAGACAATAAGAATAGCACAGATACAATTAGTACTTCTATTAATATATTACCGCCACCTAGTAGGCCAAGTCTATTTTCAGTTTTGACGCAAAACGCAGAAAAAGTAGTTGGCTTTAAGGATAATGTGTTCAATGATGCCAAATATGATTCTTTTATTACTCAAAATGGTTATCACGATGCTGATATTTTATATCTTTCTTTTAATAAATTGAATAGATCGCCCTCTCGCTCACTTAAAAAATTATACTCAGCAATTATTCCAAACCAGCAAGTTAAAGATGTTGTCACTGGCAATATTCAACCCAACCTCATAAGTACTATTCAAAAAGTCAATGATAGTTTATGGGTATTAAAAAAGATAACTACATATACTTTCCTAAGCGAAAAAGCCACAGTAACAGTTGAAAACGGGTCTGCCCAGAATAGTTCTTTTGTGTTAAGTAATTTGAGACAAGATTATAAACCATCTGAGGCTATCAACTATCAGTTAGTCAAATATCCCCCTTTTCAATACGAGTTCTATAGCTTTCAAGTACGGCGACGTCCCAGATATGCACGGATTGATACTTATATCTCTCCCGTAGAAGATTATCCTGATTTAGAATTAAAAAAAGGGAAAGCATATCCTGAAAGAATGGTACTGAAAAGACTCACGGAAATTACGAGAGCATTTGCTGAAATAAACAAAATTCCAGTCTTCATTGCTAATACTAATCCTGATTAACAAATTGAAAAAAGTCCTCAAATAAAAATTAATATTTTACTAATAAATTTCTAAACACAAACCAGTATGGCAAAGATTTTTAAACTTTCATCAGATGTTAACACCACTCCCAATGCTCTTAACATGCAAACGCTTGTCGAAAATTATTGGGGTAGTGCAAGCGCTGAAAAATTATTTCCTATCGCTTTATGGAAAATACAGCAAATGATTGCAATTTCTACAGCTGAGGAAGTAGCGTTAAAAGTTACTGACATTACAAATCTTGCTTTAGTAAATGCAGAATGGGTAGTCTTTGAAGATGGTGACGAAATATCTTTGAGCGACCCATTCAGACCCGATGATTATTATTTTGTAATAAACGAAGATACTATAGAACGGATAAGAAATGGAGCTATAAGCGCAGGTACAGCTATTGAGAATATATTCATTGGAGGGCGTATAGGAAGGGAAGCTGAACAATTCTTTGCCTTTTTTTATGGATACCAATGCACTCCTATCCTACCAGGTACTGGTGGTGGTGGCGCAACTAGTGGCATAAAAATCCCTCCACAGCCATAAACTTAATAGCGTGAAATTAGTCATAACATTAGCAGCCATTATACTTGCTGTGCTTTTTCCTGCAATGGCTGCTTATCTTTTATGTAGTCACCTAACTGGGGGGCTGCTTTTTCTCTGTTTTGGTAGAGTGAATGTTGCTACCATGATTTATCCAATTATTTTGGCATTCTGGAATCGGAATATATTAAATCAACCCTTAAAAGTATTTTTTATTTATTGTATTGCAACTTTTTGTATTAACTTAATTGAGCAACTTTTTATTTTGGGATGGATTAATAACTACGAGATTGTTATAGAAATTGTCGAATATCTGGATATAGAGAATACTAATTTTATGTTAATTTTATATCATTTGAAAGACTTTGCTTTTTTAGGTTGGTTTTATAGTATATTAATGCCTTTCAGATATAGCATTTGGATTAAAAGAATAGCTTTTTTATTATTTATTGCGGCTCTTATAAATTATTTATTTATTGAAGGATATAAAGGATATGGCATTTTTAATCCAACTACAGATGCTATTTTCAGCTTTAGTTTACCTGCAATTTATTTAAGATATTTATATAAGAATATGCTCAATGTTCCAATCTCTAAAAATTCTTATTTCTGGATAAGCTTTGGATTGATTTTTACTAACTTGATTGGCTTTTTTTTATACTTAATCGGTGACACATTGCATACTTATTACTATCCACTTTTTACAAAATTATCAATCTCCAGAAATGGCTTTGATATGATCGCACAAGTATTGCTGTCTATCGGCTTTTTGTATACTCCTTTTGCCAAATACATTCCTTTACCAGAAAATGAAGATACCCAGGATCAAAAAACCGATTAACTTGTATTTATTCACCCTATTAAATATTGTTCGTCATGTTAACCTATTTTCAAAAAAGTGCCTGCATTTTACTAATTGCGTTGCTATTTGTAGTCGTTTCCTGTAATCAGGATGCAGACGAAGCAACCTTACTGGTTACTACCGATTTGAGTAATCCGCTACCTGAAAAAGAACTTAAAGGAGCAATCAAAATCATCAAAGGTGCAGCTGTGCTATGGACAAACACGAATACCGAAGGAGCAACGCCGACTTATACCTTCAAGCAGATGGAGAGATTGATCAATGCTTACTGGTCAGATGCTACAAAAGAAAGAAAGTTCCCGATTGCGCTATGGCAACTGAATAAACTCTTTGATGCTTCGCCGACATCGGAGATCGCGCTGAGGGTAACCGATATCGCCGACCGCGACCAGATGGATGCGACTTGGGTGTCTTACAACAGCAAAACGGAAGCTCAACTTCCTGCATCAAAAGGAGATGTTTATTATTTTGTTTTCCAAAGAGCATATTTTGATGGCCCGATTAACTTGTCAAGTGGAGAACAGATCAAAGGGATGAGCAGCGTTTCCAATCCTTCTGATCATATCGTCTGGGCGCGTATCGGGAAAAGTGAAAATAATCAATATTATGCCTTTTTTAATGTAGCAGAGAGCATTATTACAAAAGTAAATGAGAGTAGCCGTGGTGACGGTACAGCAGGAGGATTCAAAATTCCGTCGCCTTAAATAAAATCTTAAATCAAAAAGACACATCGATATTAAAAGGTTCATCAAATTACTCCCCCCCAACATTGGGGATACCTTACCTATCTTAATACCTTTAATTTTGTAATAACGAAACACATCAGCTTTTGAAAACTACACCCTGGTGACCCCAAATAACCATGTCCCCTTCCCGATGGCGATTTCTGCTATCGGTACTAAGGCTGTGCGGCCTTTTCTTTTTGAATGCAAATTCAAGAATGTCTCTTCGCATTTAAATATTTGCCCATTACGGGCACGATTATTGGATCAATAAAACCAAATATTGTAGAAGAACCCTATCTTAGAGTTAGTCTAATTCTGAATAGTGCCAATATGTGACCTCCTTCACGATTCATCTGCCTGGAAAGTCTTATCTTTGCAGGGTATGAAGGTAGTTGCACTTACATTGGCAGTTTATATGTTGTTGGGAAGCCTCTTTCCGCAAGCTGACTTTAGCCAATTGCCAAAGATGATTTATGCTTTCAAGCATTTTCAACAACATTGTAGAGAAGAAGCTAACGCTGGCAAAACTACTTCGTTGTGGGAATTCGTTGAACTCCATTTTTTCCAGCCCGACGAACATGGTCAAGGGCATCAGCAAGAGCATAGCCAATTGCCATTGCATTCTATTGGGAATGCCCTCACAGCCGTCGCAACGCAATACCCTGTTTTACCGAAACTTACATTTGTAGAAAATATCTTTTCTATTTTTCATACCAATCAATCCATCCACTTACCAGGATTCAAAGCTGGTATTTTCCGACCTCCTGTACAATCTTGAATTTAGAAGTGCGAATTCGGAAGTCGGAATGAATCTTTGGGTTCTCGCGTTTCCTTATTTTCAGCTTCTGAGTCTTCTTTTTAATTTTATTTTTTTGATAATCAGAATTTTACACTTTAACAATGATTAAATCTATCATTGAGTTTTCCGTGAGGAATAAACTCATCATTGCTATGTTGGTCATTTGGCTGATCGGCGCTGGTATTCTTGCACTGCAAGAATTGCCGCTGGATGCCGTACCCGATATCACCAACAATCAGGTGCAGGTGGTCACTGTATCGCAGTCGCTAGCACCACAAGAAGTCGAACAGTTTATTACCTATCCGGTAGAAGTTGTGATGGCGAATATTCCAAACGTCATTGAAATCCGCTCGATCTCTCGCTTTGGGCTATCGGTGGTTACGATTGTTTTTGAAGATCATGTGCCTATTTTGCATGCCCGGCAATATGTGAAAGAGCAAATAGACCAAGCAATTGCAGAGATACCCCCAGGATTAGGCACACCCGAGTTGATGCCCATTACGACGGGTTTAGGAGAAATCTACCAGTATGTGCTAGAGGTACAACCCGGCTACGAAAATCGCTACGATGCAATGGAATTGCGTACCATCCAGGATTGGATTGTGAAACGCCAATTGGCAGGTATCTCTGGGATCGTCGAAGTGAGCAGCTTTGGGGGCTTTTTAAAACAATACGAGGTCGCGCTCGACCCTATTTTGATGCAAAGCTATGATGTTTCGATCCCAGAAGTGTTTACGGCATTGGAAAGCAATAATCAAAACACAGGTGGAAGTTATATAGAAAAAACACCCAATGCATTTTATATTCGTACCGAGGGGATTGTGAAAAGCGTGGAAGACATTGAAAGTATTGTAGTCGCCAATCGGCAAGGTATTCCTGTTTTGGTAAAAAATGTTGCAAAGGTACAATTCGGCGCGCCCAAGCGCTTCGGTGCGATGACGATGGACGGCAAGGGCGAAGTGGTAGGCGGCATCACACTCATGCTCAAAGGTGCTAATTCTTCAGAAGCTATCGCTAATGTGCGAAAACGCATTGAAGAAATCGAAAAATCTTTGCCGCCAGGAGTCAGATTGTATCCTTACCTCGATCGCTCGGCGTTGGTAGGCAAAACCATCAAAACGGTAGAAAAAAACCTGTTGGAAGGCGGCATTATTGTGGTGCTGGTGCTGGTACTGCTCTTAGGCGATCTGCGCACAGGGCTTGTGGTCGCTTCGGTTATTCCATTGGCGATGTTATTTGCACTTATTTTGATGAATTATTTCGGCGTCAGCGCTAATTTGATGTCGCTGGGCGCAATTGATTTTGGTATTGTGGTGGATGGCGCAGTAATTGTAGTCGAAGGCGTTTTACATACAGTATTTACTTACTATGTTGGGAAGCACCTTACACAAACCGAAATGGATAGCATTGTCGCTGATGCTTCCGCAAAACTCTTTCG
>JANRME010000215.1:0-4169 GCA_033761835.1 Saprospiraceae bacterium | reverse complement strand
TTGAGTAAAAAATAAGTATCATGAAAAGCCTGTTGCTCATACCAATCGTGCAAAGCCTGGGCATGAGGAAAATGAAGAGAATTGCGTGTGTATGGTTCAAATTCTTTTCCAACAAAAATGACTTGATCGAAATTTTGGGCCAAAGCTAATTCCGCAATATGCTGATGCTCAACAGGTGACTCGATACCCAATTCCAACATATCTCCGAGAATGGCGATTTTATGTGCCGCTTTTATTTCCTGGAAATTTTGAATCGCAAGTTCCATGCTGCTTGGATTGGCGTTGTAAGCATCCATCACAAAAGTATTCGAGCCAATTTTCTTGATCTGCGAGCGATTGCTCATCGGTTGATACGCTTCGATGGCGGCTTTGATTTTATGGGTTGGCACTTTGAAATATCGGCCCAGCACAATGGCGGTCATAATATTAGCAAAATTATACTTTCCAAACAACTGGGAATGAACCTCTATCATATCTCCATTGTCATCCATAAAAACAACTTTCACATAAGGCAATGCCTCAACTAATTTCACCTCGTACATTGGATTATCCACATCGAAAGATTCGCTCTGCGCGTAAAACAGCTTCTTTTTTACTGGCGCTGCCAATTCTTCCAAAAAAGACTCATCTTTGTTGATAAAAGCGACTCCATCTTGCTTTGCCAAATATCGGTACAATTCAGATTCTCCTTGTTTTACGCCTTCCAATCCGCCAAAGCCTTCCAAGTGTTCCTTGCCAATATTCGTAATCAGACCATGAGTGGGTTCAGCGATATGGCACAAAAAATCAACTTCTCCAATGTTATTCGCACCAAGTTCTAATACTGCCACTTCCGTTAAAGAAGGCATCGCTAGCAAAGTGAGCGGCACGCCGATATGATTGTTAAAATTGCCTTTTGTAAAATGTGTCGGATAATGACTACTCAGCACCGCGCTCACCAATTCCTTAGTCGTTGTCTTGCCGTTGCTTCCGCAAATAGCGATCACCGGAATGTAAAACTGCCGACGATGATGCGTCGCTAAGGTTTGTAAAGTTTCTAACACATCTCCAACGAGGATACAACGGTCATTCTGACAAGCAGTTGGGTCATCCACAATAGCATAGATAGCCCCTTGTTCCAAAGCTTGAGCGGCAAAGCGATTGCCATTGAATTTTTCACCTTTCAGGGCAAAAAACAAATCCCCATTATTGATTCGGCGAGAATCCGTTTGCACATTTGGATATTGCAAATAAATCTGATAAAGTTGTTCTATTGTCATGCCAACAAAGAATAGATAATAACAAAACAGCCTCCATACGGCAACATCGGCGGTATGGAGACTGTTTTCAATTGTTTTTGATTATATCTTAAAACTTACTGCGTTTTGTTCTCTTATTAGACTTGGTTTTGAATTCATTACCACCTGGATTGTCGTTACCACTTGGTGAACCGACGCGAATCATCGCACAACGGAAGCCAATAGTACGATCCGCCTTGTCTTCTTCTTTATAACGGCGTGTGCCCGGTGATAGCCAATAAGCGCGGTCGGCCCAAGAACCGCCTTTAATTACGCGGGATTTATCGCTCACTAACGTCGTCACACCATAGTCATAAAACGCTTGCGATTCCTGGTCACCATCCAAATAGTTATGTACTTCCCCTTTACGATAGTTTTCGCGGGTAGTTACTTCGTCATCCGTTACATATCGGTAGCGAATGCGACCCAAGCTATCCTGCTCTGGTTGGCCTTCTTCATCCAGTACCTTTTGTTGGAATTTTCCACCGCGATAAGGGTTTAAGTCATGGTTTTCCACATCGCGCAAGGTGATACTCGTCAATGGACGATATAAATCTGCGGTCCACTCATTTACATTACCGGCCATATTATACAAACCAAAATCATTCGGCAAATAGGAACGCACCGGAGCCGTCGGACAAGCGTCATCATTCAATTTTCCAGCTGTACCCATATAGTCACCACCGCTGCGCTTGAAGTTCGCCAGGATTTGCCCTTGGTATTTGTCACGCTTCTGATAGCGAACGGTATTGCCATTCCAAGGATACAATCTTCTATCGGTGATCAATTCATCCTTTTCAGACGAGCGATTTCCTTGCAAAGCCAAAGCTGCGTATTCCCATTCTGCTTCAGTCGGCAAGCGATAAGAAGGCAGCAAAATACCATCTTCAAAACGCACAGAGCGTTCGCCGCCTGTACGTAAGTCTTTCAGGTTTTTGCGCACATTTCCTTCGTATTTGCCCAATAAATATGCTTCGGTATTGAAGTTATCTTCATCTTTTTGTTCTGGATTGGTATTCAAAATACCCTTTTCGACCAACAACATTTCGTTCACCCGATCGGTACGCCATTTGCAATATTCATTAGCTTGCAACCAAGAAACTCCTACCACAGGATAGTCATCATACGATGGGAAACGGAAATACGTCTCTACCATTGGTTCATTGTACGACAATTCTTCTCGCCAAACTAAGGTATCAGGCAAAGCGCCACGAGGCACTTCCGGGAAAGATTCCCCGAATACGCGTTCTAGCCAGTAAAGATACTCGCGATAGTCAAGATTAGAAACCTCGTTTTCGTCCATGTAGAATGAGGAGACGGTTACGCGGCGGGAGATGTTCGACCAATCATACGTTACGTCTTGTTCGGTGACACCCATTGTATAAGTACCACCTTCGATCAGCACAAGGTTGGGGCCTGTGATCTGACCTTCGTAGTCCAGTTTTTCAAAACCGCCCCACTTGGTGTCGTTGTATTTCCAACCAGTAGTAGAGGAGCGCTCTTTTTTGCTACAGGATGCTAACAATAATACAGCACCCAACAGGATAAGACCTGATCTTAACATTTTTTCCATGGATTCCTTCGTATTTGCTCTTTAAGAGTAATTGACTGACAAATATAATTGTAAAGTTTATTTGTTGAAAAGCTTAGGAGTTGAGTTTTTTGAATTTTAACCTTTGCGGTCATCTAAACTCCTCTATTCATAAACTCCTAAACTTTATTTAAACATTTTAAAACAATCATTGTACCTTGATTTATGTCGGCGGCTTTTCAATTCTCTGCTATCATCGAAATTGATGGTCAAGGAAATTTCGTGCGTCCCGCCAGGATTTGCCGAAGCCAATTGCGAAATAGTAAAGTCATAGCTGTAGCCAATCCGCAATATTCCTTCTCTAAAACCTGCCAAAATCATTGCAGCATCCGCATTACTAAAACCTTGCCGATAATAAACACCTCCAAAGAACTGCCCGAACCCGCCATACACACCAATATTGACTTGCCCGAAGTCTCCCTGTTTCACAACAAGCACATTCGGGGATATAAACGTGGGAGCGTTTCGATTATTGCCTCTTTTAACTTCAAATTCTGCACCCCCATGCAAGGTAATGCGCATCGGAATGCCTGCACCCAGATTTTTATTGATTTCAAAGAAGCTATCGTCAGGATTGTTAATGTGCTTGATAGAAACACCGCCGTAAAATTTTCGATTGTAAATCAATAATCCAGCGGATACATCAATAGCAGTGCTATTCAAATTTTCAGGGCGCTGCTCGGCGCTTTGGTTCGGGTTCCCCGAAGGGTCTTCAAAACCGTCGATCGGGTCAATCTGATCACCAAATTGCAAACGATCCCAATCCAAGGTACTGCGAATCATGCCAGCTTCAACGCCAAATTTTATAAACGCATCGTTCGTGACTTGTAGGCGATAACCGTACACTCCACTAAAACGATTGGTTTTATACACGCCATCCATAGCGTCATCTGCCATTAAAATAATACCAAACCCACTGTTGGCCGCTTCAATGGGTTGTTCGTAAGAAGCCGCGTAAGTTTGATACCCACCGGAAATTTGCGCCCATTGGTTGCGGTAATTGAGTGTGAGGCGCGGCGCGAATGTAACGCCTGCAAAAGCAGGGTTGATATGCAAAGGAGCAGCTTGAAATTGCGAAAACATGGGGTCTTGCGCTTGCATCCCTAAAGTTGTCAATACCCCAAAAGCGCACAAAAGTATTCGTGTGTACATAAGCCTTGTCGGGTTCATTTAGTAGATATATGTTGATTTCCTCATAGCACGAATTGTAAATTATTGATTATTAGTTGCTTTTGCAAAGAGCATTCAAAATTCAAAATTCAAAATTTACACAATCCCCGTACTCGTAATGAAATAGGAAT
>JANRME010000214.1:0-31611 GCA_033761835.1 Saprospiraceae bacterium | reverse complement strand
CGCGTACCCTGGCTTAATAATTATGCAGCCAAGCTGCCCAAATATGCTACGAAGTATAATATTATGCAGGAGGAAGTAATGGATATGCAAATCAGTGCGCCTTATTTTGATGCTTTTATAAAGTATCGGAATCAATCGGGTACTTTTCAGTATTCATTGACCGACCATCGGGATATTATCAGTGAGGGTACCGGCAGCAATGGGGCTACCCTCGAACCCCTGCAACCGCCGATGATGATGCTACCGCCTGCGCCACAGCCGGGTATTTTCAAACGGGTAAGGGCAATGGTGGCGCGTATCAAAAATCATGTGAATTATTCGGAAGCGGATGGCAGTGATCTGGGTATCGTCGGCAGCGAAATGGGTGCGGTGGATATGCATACGGTCAAGCCGGAGTTTCTGATTCGCCTGGTGGCGGGTGGGCATCCTGATTTGGTATGGCCGCGGCAGGGTATGACGGCGGTGGAAATTCAAAAGCGGGTAGGCGATGAGCCCTGGCGTTTGCTGGCGATCGATACTGTGCCGACGTATATTGATAAAGAGCCGCTACCGCCTGCTGGTAAAAGTGAGGTATGGGAGTACCGGATGATTTATCATTATAAAGATGAACGTGTGGGGCAGTGGAGTGATGTGGTGCGTGTGACGGTGATGGGGTGACTTGGTGACTTGGGGACTTGGTGACGGGGGGACTTGGTGACGGGGGGACTTGGGGATGGGGTGAATTGGAGAATTGGGTGATTGGAGTGTTGGAGTGCTGTTTTTGATTGATTCATTTTTCCAGCAATCCAACAATCCAATATTCCAACATTCCATCATTCCATCATTCCACATAAATTATTCATTCCGCAAACTCTCCACCGGATTCGCCACGACCGCCCGCATCACTTGCGAACCGATCATCAAAGCGCCCAGGAGCAGCATACCCAGCACGCCGGGTAAAAATAGCCAGGCGCTCATGGAAATCCTGAAAGCAAAGGACTGCAGCATCAGGTTGCCAAGAAAATAAGCCGCCGGAACGGCCAATACCGTAGCAATTAATAGCAAGAGCATAAATTCTTTGGACAGTAGCATCGTCAGATTCGACCAGTTTGCGCCAAATACTTTCCGAATGCTCACTTCTTTGGTGCGTGTAGCCACCGCATACGTAGCGATGCCGAGCAAGCCCAGGGCAGCAATTGTAAAGGATAAAAAGGTGATAAAGCCAACAATCCAGAGGATGTCTTGCATATTGGCGTAGTTCTCGCGGATGGTGTCTTCGTAGAATTCGTAGGTAAACTCGTGTGCAGGGTCCATCTTATCCCAGGTGCGTTCCATCGCCGCCAGCGTGCTGGTCACATCGCTGCTATTCACTTTGATATTCAGCAAACGCAGGTCTGTAGGATCGTACCGTAGCAATAATGGCTCAAGTGCGTAATTTGCAGGCTTGAACAAAAAATCTTTCACCACGCCGCGAATCGCCAGGGTGGTGCTATCGCCAATGATGATGGTTTTGCCAAGCGCATCCATCGGCGTACCCAATTGAAATTGTTCGACAAATTTTTCATTCACAACAGCAAATAGCTCGTGCTGCTGGGTCGGGTTATTAGGGAAATTTTCACCGGCTATTATTTTTAATTCGAGATTGGGAATAAACTGATGGTCAACAGTATAATCCCGAACGGTGACAGGCTCCTCCTCCACGCTTTTGCGCATATCCACCGAGTGATCCTGCCAGGTACCCATATTATGCGAAACGCCGGAGACGCGCTCCACGCCTGCGATATTGCTCATTTCGGTGGCAACGGTCTGGTAATCTTGTCCCTGCAATTCCACATTGACCAATAGCTCCTGATTGAAACCGTAATCCATGTTGAAAATATAGCGCATCTGCTGGTAATTGATCGTAATGCTAATCAGAAACAACAAGGACACCGTGAACTGAATGACAATCAATGTCTTTTGCAAGCCCAAGCGCCGGAAGGGCTTGAAGCTTTCCAGCTTTTGTAAAATGACTTGAGGGCGTGTTTTGGATAATAAAGCCGCTGGTAATGCGCCTGCCAAGAGTCCAACCGTTAGTGCAAAGGCAATAAACCATGCGACCGTGGAAGCATCTATTTTCAAAGTGATGTCAGAAAAGCGGGTAAATTCTAATTGATTGAACCCTGGAATGATTAATTGCAGTAGTAGAAAACCAATGCCAAGCGACAGTAGCGCTGTAAAAATCGCTTCGCCGAGAAACTGCCATGCCACATGACCGCGCGATGCACCCATTACCTTGCGTACGCCAATTTCTTTGGTGCGTTTTAAAGCATGGGCAACGGTCAAATTGGTATAATTGAAACCCGCCAATAAAATAATGACGCCGCCCAGTGCAGATAAAAACCAGAGCAAAAAGGCGGGCAATGCTCTACCCATATTATTGGAAAGAATAGGGCCGGGCGTAATTTTCCCTAAAGCCTGTAAGCGGAAGCGATAGCCTGCATCGCGGGTTTCGAGATCAAGCTTGGCGTAGCGTTCTTTAGAAATGGCGTTCATGGCATTTTCCACTTCGCTTGGGTTCGCGCCGTCCTTCAGCAGCACGTAATTATAGTTGGAATAATAATCGCGCCAGTCTTCGGTGATGTTCCATTGAGTATTCTCCTGTCTTTCCAGACTCGGCACGGTAGCAAAGGAAGCCAGGGCTTCAAACTCCAAATGTGATTTGCCGGGCGGCTCTTGCAGCACGCCAGTGATTTCAAACAAACCAATTTCGGGGAATTCAATCGTTTTACCAACGGGATCAGCCGTACCAAAAAAACGCTGCGCCGTTTCGGAAGTCAGCACAATAGTAAAAGGCTTGGCAAAGACGGTCGTAGGATCGCCGCTTTGGAGTTGGTAGCCAAATGATTTGAAAAAATTGGCATCGGTGAACAGACCGCTTACCGCTAATTGCTTTCCTTCTGCTGTTGCTTCTCCGTGGAGCCCTCTGCCTAATGGAATCCAGGCTTCTATGAAGCGGTAATTATCGGTCAAGGTTTTACCGATGAGATAAGGCGAGGAAGCATAAGACTCGACGTCGCCATTGGTGCGCTGCGCGTCGGTGATGACGCGGTAAACCCTGTCGCCATTTGGATGAAATTGGTCGTAGCGATGCGCATCCTGAATCAGCATAATAATCAGGAGGCACACCGAAATACTTACTGCTAATCCTATGATATTAATGAGTGAAAAAGTCCTGTTTTTCAACAGATTGCGAAAAGCGGTTTTGATGTAATTTTGAAGCATAGCTTTAGTTTTTATGATATACAATTCAATTACGCTAAGAATATTTTACGTGGGAATAGTATCGAAATAAGACGCGCTGATTTTAATTTCTGTTACACTTGCATCGGAAAATCCGAACTTATACTTATGATATTTAGCAAAGACGAATCCTTTATTCAAAAGTTGGAAATAAGCAGTCGAACAGTTTTATTCGTCGAAAGTCGATAGTCTCATTGCTTTGAAAATCAGCAATTTGCCATAAATTAAATTTATATTTATTTTGTCCAAATGCTTAACTGGAAAGAAAAAAGAAGAGCAACCCAAAGGCTGCTCTCGAATGATTAGTATGAAATTACTATGCGCAAAAAATACCTTGATTTTAACTGATTAGCAGATTGTCATGATTTCCCTTTCTCCTCGTCACTCCACTCCAAGTCACCAATTCACCCCATCCCCAAGTCACCAAGTCTCCCTTCTCCTCGTCTCCCCGCTCCAATTCACTCCGTCCGCAAAGCTTCCACCGGATTGGACATCCCTGCCCGAACCGCCTGAAAACTCACGGTGAATACTGCTATGAGCAAAGCCGCTACGCCTGCTATTGCAAACATCCACCATTGAATATCAACACGATAGGCAAAATCTTGCAGCCATTTGTCCATCGCCCACCAGCCGACGGGCGCAGCAATCGCAAAGGCCACGAGCACCAATTGCACAAATTCTTTGGAAAGCAAAGTCGCAATATCACCAATCGAAGCGCCCAGCACTTTGCGGATGCCAATTTCCTTGGTACGCCGCTCCGCTGAGAAAGTCGCCAAACCAAACAAACCCAAGCAAGAAATGAAAATGGCGATGCCCGCAAAAACATTGAGCAGGGTAGCGGTTCTTTGATCCTTTTCGTAAAGCTTCTCAAAAGCCTCATCTTCAAAAGTATATTCAAATGGCTGATTGGGAACAACCTCTTTCCAGGCGGCTTCGGCGGCTACCAATGCCTGGGACGTTTTCTCAGGGGTCGTTTTAACAAAAATCTGTCCGCGCCAACTGGGTTTATTGCATATCACCGCAGGCATAATTGCTTCGTGCATACTGCGAAAGTGGAAATCTTTCACGATACCGACTACTTGACCAGGATCCTCCTGAAAAGTAAGGTTTTGCCCGATATAAGGTTCTTTTAATTTCAGCGCTTTTGCGGCGGCTTCATTAAGGATTAAGTTGTTTTCATCTGCGACGTTGCCCTCTTCAAACCAGCGCCCTTCCACCAATTTCAAACCAAAAACCTTCTGAAAATCAACATCTGCCGACATCTGCATCACCGTTGGATCGAAGCCAGGCTCCTTGCCTTCCCAATCCAAATTGCCACTGCTGCTGCTGCCATTATTCACAATAGATTCGCTGGCTAAGGCTACATCTTTAATACTGGTTTGCGTACTCAGTTTTTCTTTGAAAGTAGCAAGTACAGTCATTCGTTCATTTCGGTCGGGGCCATTGAAAATATTATAAGGGAAAATAATCGAAAAAATATGTTCTTTCTGATACCCTAAATCTTTGGTTTTGATAAATCGCAATTGTTGATAAATAATAATTGTACTGATTATCAATACAGTAGATATAAAAAATTGCATGACAACCAAGCCTTTTCTGAAATTCGCATTTTTGCCAGCTACCCAACTAAAGCCGCGCAATAACTTCACTGGCTGGAAAGAAGCTAATAATAAAGAAGGATAAACGCCTGTGAGCAAAATAGCCACCAACGTCGTGCCGCCAAAGAGAAACCAAACCGCCCAATTATTAGCATCCAATGCTAAAGTATTCTGCATGAGGGTATTAAAAACGCCCAAGCCCAACTGCACCAAACCAATCGCCAAAACCAAAGCCATGAAACTGGTGAGTACCGATTCGGTCATAAACTGCCTGAACAATAGCATTTTTCCTGCGCCGATGATCTTTTTGACGCTGACTTCTTTTGTGCGGAGGCCCGCTTTGGCGGTCGCCAAACTCACATAATTGATGCAGGCAATCAGCAGAATTAATAAGCCAATAAGTGTGAACACTTTCACCGTTGTTTCATTTCCTGTGGCAAATCCATCGTTCATCAAAGAATGATCGAAGTGCATGGTCGGTAGCGGCTGCAAGGTATGATAAGAAGTGGAATCTTGTTGTTTATTATCTCTCAGAACCGCAGTTAATTTATCTGAAACGCTTGTCACATCTGCATCTTGACGGATTTTTATAAAAGCATTATAATTAAAATTGCCCCAACGCCGGTCGTTTTCATAATTGTCTGGATTAGAAAAATGCGCAGCGAGCGGTATCAAATAATCAAACTGAAAACTCGAGTTAGAAGGATTATCTTTGATAATTGCCTTTATAACAAAATCAAGCGTATCGATGCGAATCGTCTTACCCATCGCGTTATGTTTTCCAAACAATTGCTTTGCCTTTGATTCCGTCAAAATAATATTATTGATGTCTTTCAAAGCATCCTGGGCGCTGCCTTCTACAAATTGATAATCAAAGAGTTGAAACCAGTTTTCATCAACGTAAGCGTACTGCTTTTCTTTAAAAAGATTATTATTTACATTGAAAATAGCATACCTGCTCCCATTTTTAAAGCGCGCAAATTGCTCTATTTCAGGGATTTGCTTCTCCGCTTCCGGCAGGAGCAGCATGGGCGTGGTGTTCCAATTCCAGATTTCATCCGCACTTACTTTGATATGACTCAGCACCCGGTAGGTTTGTTTGGCGTTCTGGTGGTATTTGTCAAAATTCAATTCATTTTGTACCCAAAGCAAAATCAGCACGGCCGTAGCCATGCCAATCGCCAGTCCGAAAATATTAATAAAAGCGCTGGTTTTATTGCGCCAAATATTTCGCAATCCGATGATTATATTATTTTTAAGCATAGTTTTATTGTTTTATGGTGTTTTGGTGCGATTGTACTATAACACGATTGCACTATAACACGATCGTACTAAATTATTCATTCTTTAATGATTCTACCGGATTTGCCACCGCAGCCCGAATCGCCTGAAAACTCACGGTTGCCAAGGCAATGACCACAGCCAATACGCCTACAATCGCAAATACCCACCATTGAATATTGATGCGAAAGACAAAATTCTCCAGCCATTTATTCATAGCGTACCAGGCAAGCGGTGAGGCAACGACTAAAGCAATCAGTACTAATTTCAAAAAGTCTTTTGATAATAATTCTACAATATTTACAACCGAGGCACCCAATACTTTACGAATACCAATTTCTTTTATACGTTGTGCCGCTGCATGAGTCGCCAAACCGAATAAACCCAGGCAGGAAATCAAAATCGCCAGCACGCCAAAACCCTTGGTGGTAGCGGAAAGCCGATTGTCATCCTGATAAAAATTGGCGATACTTTCATCCAGAAAACGACCCGCAAATACTTGTTCCGGCAAAACTTTATCGAAGGCTTTTTGGATAGCAGCCGTTGTATTGGCAAGGTTGTCAGGGCGAATTTTTACGCCGGCTTCCCAGTAGAATTCTTTTCGAGTGGTTATCAATAATGGCAAATGCTCTTCTCTGAAAGAATGGGTATGAAAATCTTCTGCAACGCCAACGATTTCTAAGGTTACACCAAAAACATTAATCTTTTGTTTAATCACTTCCTGCGGATCGCGGATTCCCAGTTTTCGCAAAGTCGTCATATTGACTACTGCCTGGCGCATGGTATCAGAAGACTCAAACCATTCACCTGCAAGCAAGCGAATGCCATAGGTTTCCTGATAGCTGGCATCGGCAAATTTCATGGTGATACCGAAGGGTTCATCTTCAGGGCGCGTACCAAAACGGAAATTGGAAGTCCAGGTACTACCGGAAAGTGGTTGGTCACTATTGAAACTAACCGCCTCAATCGTTGGAATTTGCAGTAATCCCTGTCGAAGCGCCTCCTGTCGTACAATCGTCGCACTGTCAGAATTGAAAGAAAACGTATAAACCAAATCGTCATTAAAACCCAAATCGCGCGAGCGAATATAATCTAATTGTAAAATGGTGATAATAGCGCCTATAATCAAGCCTTGCGCAATCGTGAATTGTAGCACTACCAGGGATTTCCGCAAGGAAGTGCCCCCAAAGAAATGGTTGTCAATATTATTTTTTAATGCTTTTATTGGTTGGAAACCTGCCAAAGCAATCGCAGGATAAAGCCCTGCCAGCAAACTAACACTGACAGTAATCATCGCCAAAAATGCCCATACCAGTGGATTGGAGAAAAACGGCAGGGAATCCGGTACATCAGAGACAAATTTCAATAATGGCGCTGTAAAATAAGCAAGATTTGCGCCCAACACGACTGCAATTAACACAATCAATCCTGTCTCACTCATGAATTGCCCTATCAACTGTCCGCGTTTGCTGCCGAGTGTTTTGCGCACGCCCACTTCTTTCGCACGCAAAGATGCTTGGGCCGTAGCAAGATTAATAAAATTAAAACAAGCTAAAATTAATATCAAGATACCGATAGCGCTGAGCACTTGTAGCCTGGTTTTGCTGGTGCGGTGCGAGCCAGAATTATGATAATTTTCATTATAATGTAAGTCTGATAAGGGTTGCAAGAGGTGAAATCGATTTTGCTTACCCGTGCGGCCGGCGTATTCTTTTTCTCCGACTTTAGCCAGGCTGGCATTAGCCGCATCCATTTGTCCAGGATCACGCAGCAGCGCGTACACTTGATTATTGGAACTGCAACTTCCCCATTCTTCATCATAGAAATAGCTGCCAGCATTCGCTTTTAATGTTGGATAAGAAACTAAAAAAGGGAATGTAAAATCGCAATTAGTAGGTAAATCCTCGATAACGCCTTTCACTACCACCGGAACCAAATTGTCCAGCATCAAGGTTTTACCCATTGCCTCTTCCCAGCGATCAAAGCATTTTATGGCCCAGGTTTTGGTCAAAACAACAGCGCCGGGTTCATCCAAAGCATTCTTTGAACCCCCTGCAATCCATTGAAAATCAAATACTTTTAAAAAGGCTGATTCTGCAAAAAAGCTGGTTTCACCAGGATCCATGCGAAATTTTTTCAGGGGTGGCCCGCCATCAGGATTAGGAATCGTGAGCGTCGCCCATAACTCGTGAACGCGACTCATTGCTTCAAACTGGCTGACCGTGCTTTCCATCACATTCATAGCAGGAATAGGCGTACAAACATTATAATTATCGCCTTCTTCAGCGGTTTTTTGTATTGATACTACCCTACCAATACGATCATAGTTTTTGAAATTTTTATTAAAACTCAATTCATACGTCACCATTCTAAAAATGAGCAACACCGCTGCTATACCTACCGCCAACCCAATAATATTAATGGCAGTATAAATTTTGTTTTTACGCAAAGTACGGATCGCAATTTTTAAATGATTGCTTATCATATTCATACTATTTTATTTACTTTATTGAGTACTTATTATATTACAAGCAGTTGCAATAAAAACTATTCACTCCGTAAAGAGTCGACAGGATTGATCACCGCTGCCCGAATCGCTTGGAAACTCACGGTTAGCAATGCTACCATCAATGCCAATGCGCCCGCTGCTACAAAAATCCACCATTGAATATCCACGCGATAGGTAAATGCTTCGAGCCAACGATTCATCGCCCACCAACCAATAGGCGTAGCAATGAGAATGGCAACCAATACCAGTTTTACAAAATCCTGGGATAATAAAGTTACAATATCGCTCACACTGGCACCCAGCACTTTACGTACGCCAATTTCTTTGATACGTCGCTCGGTGGCATAAGTTGCCAAGCCAAACAAACCAAGACAAGAGATAATAATGGCAATGATCGCAAACCAATTTGCCAGGTGTCCTGTCAATGTTTCATTGCGATATTGCTTTTCAAATTCATCATCCGCGAAAAAATAAAGGAACGGATAGCCAGGATTCATTGCTTTTGTAACCTTTTCCACGTGCGCGAGCGCGGCTTCGGTTTGCCCTGGTGCCGGCTTGACCCAAGCCATCCAAGTATTTGCAGGATAGTAACATATAATTAAAGGTGTAATGGCTTCATGTAATGATTTTAAATGAAAGTCTTCCACCACCCCAATAATAGGACCTTTGCCCATCCAAAATTCAATTTCCTGACCAATAGGCTTTTCCATGCCCATTAATTTCACTGCGGATTCATTCACAATATAACTTGCCGAATCAACTTGAAAATTTCTGAAATCCCGGCCTTCCTTCAATTTAATGCCCATCGTTTCGATAAAATCATTCCCCACCATGATGGGCGATACCGCGGTCATTTGATTCGGGTCTTTGCCCTGCCAATTCAAATCACCTGAACTAGATTGAATATCCATAGGATTGAACATAGTAGAGGTGACAGTGCCAATGGCAGGAGATTTCATTAATTCTTGCCGGAATGGTTCTAATTGTTCTGCTAATTTTCCTTCCAGAATAGTGTAAAATAAATCCTGACGATTAATGCCAAGATTTTTACTACGCACATAATGAATTTGTTGCTGAATGACGGTTACACCAATTATTAGAAAAATAGATAATACAAATTGAAATACAACTAGCCCTTTTCGCAGCAACGACGAGCCGTCTGCCATTTTAAATACATCGCCCTTGAGTACTTTCACCGGTCGGAAGCCTGACAAAATCAGCGCAGGATAACTGCCTGCCAATAAGCCGGTTATCAAAGTAAGACCAAGCGCTCCTGCCCAAAAAACAGGATTATTATAATCTATACTCAATTGTTTTTCAAATAGATGATTAAAACCTGGCAGCACCAAATTCGCAACCGCAATCGCCAGCAACAATGCGAACAAGGAAATTAACATCGCTTCGCCCAAAAATTGACCGACGAGCGAACTGCGCTTTGCGCCTACCACTTTGCGAATGCCAATTTCCCGCGCCCGTTGCGCCGCACGCGCCGTTGCCAAATTCATAAAATTGATACAAGCCAGGAGCAAAACAAATAGCGCTATTGCTGAAAACAAGCGCACATACTCAATACGTCCGCCCGCTACCTTGCCATTTTCAAACTTGGAATACAAATAGGCTTCCGAGAAAGGCTGCAAAAAAATCTCTGCGCGATGATCTTTTATATTACCAATTGTTTTAATTTTTTGCTGTACAGCAGCGAGATTAGCATTGGGGCGTAGCAGTACAAAAGTGGCAAAACTAAAATTGCCCCAGGTTTTCGACCAATCATTTTCTTTTTCAAAAGCTTCAAAGGGGCGCAGCCATTGGAATTGAATGCGGGAATTATTAGGTATATCCTTGATTACGCCACTGATTTGTAAAGATTCATTTTTATTTACTTCAATAATTTTACCTATTACATCGGTTGTACCAAAATATTTACGAGCCATTCTTTCTGAAATCACAATTGCATCAGGAGCGCTCAAAACGGTATTTTTATTACCTGCCAATAATGGAAAAGTAAATAATTCTAAAAAATCAGGCGACACATGAAATCCAAATTCTTTTGCTGCTGTTTCTTCTACTGTGAAAAGAGATTCCAGTCCGTGGTATTTCGCAGCCGATTCAATTTCAGGCACTTCCGTCTCCAAAGTTTGCTCCACTGGCCCGGGAATACCTGTGCCTGTACTAGGTTCGTTTCCTGACCAAAATAGATTCGCTTTTACCTGATACAATCGATCGATATTGCTATGAAATTGATTCATATTCAATTCGTCCTGCACCCACAATCCTATTAAGAGTGCAAAAACCAGGCCCAGCGTGAGTCCTATAATATTAATTGCGGTAAATCCTTTATATCGTATCAAATTGCGCCAGGCGATTTTGAAATAATTTTGTATCATGGTTTTAGTATTTGAATTAAATAATTGTGTCACTCTGTCTTTAATGAATCCACCGGATTCGCCATCGCTGCCCGAATCGCTTGGAAACTCACGGTTAGCAATGCTACCATCAATGCCAATGCGCCCGCTGCTACAAAAATCCACCACTGAATATCCACGCGATAAGCAAAATTTTGCAGCCATTGATTCATTGCATAATATGCTAAAGGACAAGCAAGTACATTAGCAATAATAACCCACTTCGTAAAATCTTTTGATAACAAAGCGACCAAATCGGGTACAGAAGCGCCCAGCACTTTGCGGATGCCAATTTCTTTGGTGCGCTGCTCCACTGCAAATGCCACTAAGCCAAGTAAGCCAATACAAGCAATAAAAATGGTCAAGGCCGAAAATATCAGGAATATTCTGCCCAGGCGTTGCTCCGCCAGGTATTGTTGCTCAAAGCTTTCATCCTGGAATTCATATTCAAAAGGATGATCGGGTGCAAATTTTTTCCATTGGGATTCTAATAATTGAATGCTTTGTTGGACGTCATTTGATTTAATACGCGTAATAATATAGGAATTGCTAATATCATAACTTTTGGAATCATGATGAAATAAAGCAAATGGTGTAATAGCAGAATAAAGTGCATTAAAATTAAAGTCTTTTATTACACCAATTACTTCAAAATCCCCGGAGCCAGGATAATGAATCTTTTTCCCGATCGGATTGTCCCAACCGAATAGCGCTACCGCCGATTCATTCAGGATTACATTTTTAGCTTCTGAAAATTCTTTTGAAAAAGCGCGACCATCCAATAATTCTATGCCCATTGTGCCCAGAAAATCCTCGTCGGTCGTATAGGAAGTCAGCTCAAACAGCTCGTCTTCCTTGCCTTCTGCTTTGTAATAATCCATAAAGCCGCTGTAAGGTGGCACGCCGGTAGAGACCGTAGCATCGACGATACGAGCATCACTTTTAATTTCTTCTTTAAATGTTTCTGCCTGATTTCCAAGCGGATGATTTTCATTTGAAATAATCACCACCCCTTCTTTATCAAATCCGATATCGGCTTTCCGAAGGTAATCCATTTGTTGTTGCACCAAAAGCGTACTGGCGATCAAACCAATCGTAATCGTGAATTGAAACACGACTAAAGCATTGCGCAAGCGCTGGCTTTTTCCACCCGTATGAATACTGCCTTTTAACACTTGGACGGGTCGAAAAGAAGATAAATAAAAGCTTGGATAGCTACCAGCGACAAAGCCGACCACGAGCGTTAATGCCAGCAAGCCAACCGACAACCACCAGGGTTCAAATGGATTCAATTCGAGTGTTTTTCCTGATAATCGATTAAAAGCAGGCAAGGATAATTTGGTGATAATCATTGCGATCGGCAAAGCCAGGAAACTGTAAAGTACGGATTCTACCAAAAACTGCCGAACCAGGGATTTTCTTTCAGAGCCAAGTGTTTTGCGTACGCCAACTTCTCGCGCCCGATTGGCCGAACGTGCCGTCGCCAGATTCATAAAATTAATACACGCCAAAAACAGCACAAATCCTGCAATTACTGAAAAAACAGATACATACATTCTATTCCCAACGGGGCCTAAGCGATTGCCCGTATCCCCAGAGTCAAGATAAATAGTTGAAAGTGGCTGGAATAAAAAATTCCAACGCCCGCCGTTTTCCATCAATTCATCAAATGAAAAACCGATCCGCGTGAAAGCCGCCGGAGCATATTTTTTGACAATAGCAGGTATTTTCGCTTGTACTGTTGCCACCGATGCGCCTTCTTTGAGCTTGGCGTAGGTAACCACTTGCATCCAGACCCAACTCCAATCGAAGCCTTTTACAATCGGGTGCGAAGGCATGGAAGTGAGGATATCGAATTGAAAATGAGAATTATGTGGCGGATTTTCTAAAATACCCGTTACCTGAAAAGTGCTGCTGTATTTGCCCCAGAACCCTTCGTTGTCTTCGCCGATCGTAATAAACTTGCCCACAGGGGAGGCATCACCAAAATATTTTTTTGCAATTGCTTCTGTTATGAGGACGCTGTTGGGCTGTATCAATGAGTTTTTTGGGTCTCCAGTTTTTAATTCAAAATCAAAAAAATCGAAGAAAGTAGAATCCACTGCAAAAATTTGATCCTCTCGAAAGAAACGATCCTCATGCCGGACCACCATTTGCGAAATCGGGTAAATTCGGGTAACTTCTTCTATTTCAATAATTTCGCTTTGAAGCGCAGCAGCAAGCGGTGGCGGTGTTCCTGGGCCTACGCCTTCACTACCATTCCAACTGAAATCCCAATTCATCCGATAAATTCGATCCTTATCGCTATGGAAACTGTCATAACTCAATTCATCTTGCACCCAAAGCAAAATCAAAATCGCGCAAGCCAAACCAACCGCCAGCCCGGAGATATTGATAATAGAATACAGCTTTTGCTTTGTAAGATTGCGAATGGCGATCTTAAAATAGTTTTGAAACATGATATTCGGTTTTAAAAAATGGTGACGGGTGATTTCTATCTTAAAAGTATGCTCAAAACACCATGCCAGAATGCCAAGTAATTGAAAATTAAATGCTTACAATTTAAAATTCAAAAAGAGTGTTCGGTTTCGATACAGTGTTTGTGCGGATTTAGGACAGGATTTGACAAATGCCAGCGATTGACCACCAGCATCCAGGAATTCGACTTGTTATTTACTTGTCTATCAATTTTATACGATCATTCATCAATTTCATAAGAACTTGGTATATTGTAAAATCTTAGATCATTTTTTGCAATTTTTGAATTCCAATCCATCGGCGCCATGACCAAAAACCTATTATTTGCAATACTTTCAGCATTTCTTGTATGTCCGGCTATCTGCCAAAAAAAGAATATTTTAAGTTCGGAGAAAAAAGACGGCGCGCTAATTACTGCCATTGCTGGAAAACCTGTACTCGCTTATCAATATGAAACGGTGTACCCGCCAGCAGATGTGGATACTGCCTACAAAAAAAGTGGCTTCATTCATCCGCTTTCGACTTTGAACGGACACGTTTTAACGCAGATACAGCCCAAAGATCATTATCATCATTATGGCATCTGGAATCCCTGGACGCACGTATTATTTGAAGGCGATACGCTCGATTTTTGGAATTTATATAAAAAAGAAGCAACCGTGCGCTTTGCGGAGTTTAAATATATCAAGAAGAAAGCTTCCTTTATTGAATTTAAGGTTTTACACGAGCATCTTGTTTTAAAAAATGCAGCAGAAAAAGTAGTTTTGAATGAATTTCAAACTATAAAAGTTTCTCCAGTTACAGATCATTATTACATCGTTGATTTTACCATAGATTATGCTTGTGCTATGGATCGTCCATTTAAAATTCTGGAATATCGCTATGCAGGTTTCGGATGGCGGGCTACCGAAGCATGGGATAAAAATAACAGCGAAATATTGACTTCCGAAGGAAAAACAAGGCTTGATGCGGATGGTTCGACCGCGCGATGGTGCATCGTACAAGGTGCGCTCGGCAAGGATTATGGCGGTGTAATATTACTATCACATCCCAAGAATTTTAATCATCCGGAGCCGCTGCGCGTATGGCCCGTGGAGCAAAATGGTCGCGGCGATGTATTTGTCAATATTGCTCCAACGAAAACAAGAGACTGGCTATTGAAACCAGGCAAGACTTATACTTTGAAATACAGACTCATAGTTTTTAATAATAAATTTTCGGCAATCGAAGCAGAGCAGTTGTGGAAAAAGTACGCCGCTAAATAAATTTTACATCTTATTAATAATTTCATTTAGTATGAAAAATATTTCCATCATCACATTCGCTCTATTTTATATTACAATGGGGTTTTCACAAGAAAATTACAAGCTCGGTCCCAATTCATCGGAATATGATAATATTCCGAAAGGAATTGTAACAAAATACACCTGGAAAAGTAATATTTATGCCAATACGATCAGGGATTATTATGTCTATGTCCCGGCACAATATGATGCATCACAAGCGGCTGCCCTCATGATTTTTCAGGATGGTCATGCTTATGCTAATAAAGACGGCGATTTCCGCGTTCCTACCGTTTTTGATAATCTTATCAGCCAAGGTAAAATGCCTGTAACCATTGGTTTATTTATTAATCCTGGACATAATACGTCCGCGCCACCGGCGGAGAATCCCTTTCGCGTAAGTAATAGAAGTTTAGAATATGATGACGTCTCTGACACGTACGCCCGATTCTTGATAGAAGAAATGATTCCTGAATTAAAAAAGCAATATAATATTTCGGATGACCCTAAAATGCGTGCAATATGCGGTTTGTCTTCGGGCGGTATTTGTGCTTTCTCGGCGGCATGGTTTCATCCAGAGCAGTTTCATAAAGTGTTGAGTCATATTGGAAGCTTTACTGATATAAGAGGAGGACATAATTATCCGCCGATGATTCGGAAGAATAATAAAAAAGACATTAAAGTATTTTTACAAGATGGTTCTAATGATTTGAATAATCACTTTGGCAATTGGTGGCTGGCTAATTTACAAATGGACGCAGCTTTAAAATATAAAGATTATAATTACAAATTTGTGCCCGGCACTGGCGAACACAATGGCAAACACGGCGGCGCTATTCTGCCTGAATCCCTGACCTGGCTTTGGAGCGATGTGGTTGCAAAGCGAATAGAATCAGGCGTTTATGCATCTCCTGAATATAAAGGTGATATCACTATAATGTCCGGCGAAACGCCGCATTTTTCAAATATGGAATTTAAAGTAGTGAATATCAATAATGCTTCTGAAAAGATTTATTTACAAAATATTAAACAGGAACAAATTTTAATTATAAAAGAAGGCGAAGTGGAAGTTTCTATTAATAATCAAACAAAAACCTTGGGTGCGAATAGCGTTGCATTTTTGATGCCCGGTGATAAAGGTTCTATTAAATGTTTATCGCCTAATGCTACTTATTATACGATGATTTATAATGCCAAAAAGCCTGTGAATATGGAGCGCGGCAAAAAAGACGGCGGTTCTTTTATACTTGATTTTAATAATATAGCCTTTAAGCCTCACGACAAAGGCGGCATCAGAAATTATTTTCATCGATCTACGGCTATGTGTGAATATTATGAAATGCATGTAACGAGTTTAAATCCAGGTATCAAAAGTCATGAGCCACATACCCATTATGCAACGGAAATTATAATAATGATTGACGGGGAAACCGAAATGGAAATCGGGAATGCGCTTTATCGAGCGAAAAAAGGAGACGTCTATTTTTTACCATCCAATATACCTCATGCTATTAAAAACATTGGAAATGAGCAGTGTATGTATTTTGCTTTTCAATGGAATTAAAATTAATCCACTTTAATAATAAATATTGGTGCATTATATCTTATTAATAAGGCACCAATATTTATATCATAACTTTTTGATTATTCCGTTCGCAATGTTTTGACAGGGTTGGAAATCGCTGCTTTAATTGTTTGAAAACTCACTGTAAATAAAGCAATACCAATAGCGGTAACACCCGCCAGCGCAAAGACCCACCACTGAATTTGAATGCGATAAGCAAAGTCTTCCAGCCACTGGGTCATGGCATACCAGGCTATCGGCGAGGCGATAAGAATGGCAATCAAGACCAGGATTAAAAAATCCCTGGAAAGTAATTCCACGATATTCGATACCGAAGCACCCAGCACTTTGCGGATGCCGATTTCTTTGGTGCGCTGCTCGGTCGTAAACGCGGCAATGCCAAATAAACCAAGGCAGGCGATAACTACGGCTAAGCCGGCCGCAGCCGACATGAGGCGACCAATTCGTTGTTCTGATTCGTATAATTTTGCAAAATGCTCATCCAGAAATTGATATGCAAATGGACGATCCGTAATATGTTTTTTCCAAATGCTTTCGAGGGCGCTAAGTGTAGCCGATAAGTCGCCGGTGCTCACTTTTAATGATACTTCTTTTGTATTCCCTGCCGATGCCCAAATGCAAAGCGGGGTAATTTTATGATGTAAAGTATTAAAATTAAAATCTTTTACCACGCCCACAATCTTGCCAGGTACGCTAGCCCAAGCCAATTGCATAGGCTGCCCGATTGGATTCTCCCAACCAATTTGCTTTGCAAACGTTTCATTAATGATATATTCATCGCCTGTTTGGGTCGCATTTTCAGAAAAATTACTTCCATTTATTACTTTCATTTCATAAAAAGATAAATAATCGTCATCGGTTATCATAATTGGCACAGCAATATCTTGCCGAACACCTTCTTTATCATTAAAGGAAAGTCCTGTCTGTATGGCCTCTCCGCCAAGGATACTCCGCGCTGCTGTTACATTTTCTACGCCTGCCACATTCAACCATTCATTTTTTAATGTTTCATATTTACTAAATGCGCCAAATCCTAAATCTGCCGTGATTATTTGTGAAGTTTCAAAACCTTTATCCTGTGTTTTCATAAAATTCAACTGTTGCAAAATCACGATAGTACCAATAATTAGTGCAGTAGCCGTAATGAATTGCACAACCACTAATGAGTTGATTACCAATCGTTTTGATAATTTTCCTACTTGCAATTTTTTCAAAGCTTGTATTGGTTGGAAAGAAGACATATAAAATGCAGGGTATAAACCTGCTAAAATGCCAAGTAAAATAGCGGTTCCTAATAATGTTAATAAAAATGGAATATTTTGAAAAATATTTACTTCTATTTCACGACCGATAAATGCTTTCAAGGCAGGAAAGGTAAGATCGATGAGTAATGCGCTAATGAGCGCCGCCACCAAAGTCAATAAAACCGACTCGCCCAGAAATTGAGCGACGATGGAAGTTCGGTTTGCACCAATCGTTTTGCGAATGCCGATTTCTTTGGCGCGTTTATTCGCAATAACGGTGGAGAGGTTCGTAAAATTTACACCTGCAATTGCCAATACAATTAAAGCGATGATGCTAAAAATATAAATATAGCGCCCGTCGAATTTTTGATAATTTGCATGATCTTCGATGACTTGGGTTGCCTTCAAATGCACATCTGCGACCGATTGTACGTATAGTCGAATATACTCAGCGCCCGACATTACCGATTTTAATGATTCCGCAATCCGGTCTTCAAATTGTGTAAGATTTTGAATAGGTGTCTGGGCAAGTAAATAAGAACTCGCATAGACGCCATGCCATTCTTGACCGCCGCGGTCACCTGGTAAAGAGTTATTGATATTAAACAAAGCATCCAATTGTAAATGAGAATGCTTGGGAATATCCTGAAGGATGCCCGTTACCACATAAGAAACAGTCGTGTCACCGGCTTCGCCCTGCGAAAAAGTTTGTGTAATAATTTTTCCTAATGGATTTTCATTTGTAAACAGTCGATCAGCGATACTTTTGGTCAACACCACATTCGATGGGTCTTTCAGGGCAGTTCGCGCATCTCCTGCAACCAGTTGGAAATCAAATAGTTCAAAAAAGGATGTGTCTGCGGCAAAAGCTTGACCAATGACTATTTCTTTTCCTTGATGCTTATAAATCGTATTCTTTTCAAATGGAATTAATCGTGTAAAAGAAGTGATTTCAGCAAATTGCTGCTGAATATGCGGCGCCATCGGTGGCGCTGTGCTGGCGTGGATTCGAGGCTCTGTGCCAGGATATTTGAATTCTGTGGTCAGGCGATACAATCGATCTATTTTGCTGTGAAATTGATCATAACTCTGTTCGTATTGCACAAAAAAGTAAATCATACCGCATACAGCAAATCCAAGCGTCAAACCAATCAGATTTATCGCGGATACGAAGCGAAAGCGAAAAAAATTCTTGAGTGCAACTTTAAGATAATTCTGGATCATGGCATTTAAAAGTTTTGTCAACTAATTCTTTATTAGAATACAAAAACACCATGCCAGAATTAAAATCACCTAATTATCAGACACTTACCAACACTAAACAAACAAGCCTGTACGATAATGATACAACGATTGTGCGGAAGCATGACAGTGCTTTATTTGGTGAGCTAATGATTTGGTGATTTAGTGAGCTTCACTAAATCACCAGATAAATTATTCTGATTTTAAACTTTCCGCCGGATTGGCTACCGCCGCCCGAATTGCTTGTGAGCTCACGGTCAACATCGCAATCAGAACTGCCAAAACCCCAGCAATAACAAATATCCACCAGTTTAATTCGATCCGATACGCAAACTCTTGTAGCCACTGTCGCATCACCCACCATGCTACCGGGGTTGCAATAAAAATAGCTATCAATACCAGTTTTAGCGTATCTTTTGACAGAAGGGATATAATGCTTACAGTCGTAGCACCCAGCACTTTACGAATACCGATTTCTTTTATGCGTTGCCGTACCGTGTACATACTTAACCCGAACAATCCCATACAAGCGATGTAAACCGCCAAACCTGTAAATATGCTCAAAACTAAGAGTAGCCGTACATCCGAGCGATAATATTGATTTAATTCTTCATCCAAAAAATGATATTCAAAGGGGTATTGGGGCTCAAATTGCTGCCAGGTTTTTTCCAAAAATGCAAGCGTCGCAGGAACATCTTCTGGCTTAATTCTGATGGATAAATACCTCGGATTAGATTTTAAAATAAGGGCTAGTGGTTGTACTTTTTCTCGCAAAGAAGCAATATTAAAATCTTTTATCACACCAATCACTCTGCCTTTCAGCGTTTCATGAATTTCTAAAGCTTGATTAATTGGTTCTTTCCAATTTAAATAAGCCACCATCGCTTCGTTTATTACAATCGCTTGCGTAGTATCGGTAGGCATATCAGAAGAGAAAAAACGCCCTTTTGTTAAATGAATATCATACGTTTTTAAAAAATTAGCATCTGTTTGTAATAAGTTTGCCATTAAATGCTCCTCCAGGGTATGCCCTTCTGGTATAATGCCAAAACCATTAAAGTTTTGTCCGGGTATTTGATCGGTAGCAGTAATATTGATAACACCTGACCATTGTTTTAAAGCAGTAATAAACGCAGGGCTTTTCGCTTCCAGGTTGGTGTTGGCAAGTTCCAAAACCAATACTTGTTCTTTATTAAATCCTAAGTCTTTTTTAAATAGATATTGCATTTGTTGCTGTACTCCAAAGGTTGCAATAATCAATATAATAGACATGGTAAATTGGGTCGTGACTAAAGATTTGCGCAAGTAGTTATTACCAGGTTTTAATGCTTTTCGGAAAGCGTCTTTTGCTTTAAACTGAGATAAGAAAACTGCGGGATACAAACCCGCTAAAAGACTGATAATCAACAACAAGCCGCCCATACCGACTATAATAGCCGGTTTTAAAAGCATAACAACATCTAACTGACTATTGGTCAGATTATTAAAGCCAGGTAATAAAATACTTACAATACAAATTGCCAGCATAAATGCAATGGAGCAAAGCAAAAAAGATTCGCTAAAAAATTGCCCAATTAGCTGTCTTTGCTGGGCTCCCAATATTTTTTGAACCCCCGTTTCTTTTGCTCGGCTTAGCGCTAACGCAGTGGAAAAATTAATAAAATTAAAGGCGGCTATGATTAAAATAAAAGCAGCTATGACAGGTAAGATGTAAATAACTTTCTTATTATTTTTCTTAAAAAAATCGCTGTACTGAATAGTTGAAGAACGAAGGTAAATATCGTCCAAGGATTGCAAATAAGGGCGATATTGAAACTCGTCCTCTGGCATATTTTTGTGCATCATGGCGGAAACCTTCGCACCCAATTTTACAGGGTCTGTCCCTTCTCTCAATTGTACAAAGGTGTAATTGGCTTGAGTCGTCCAGGTGTTCATCCAAAAAAACTGGTCGGCATGGGCAGGCGCCGTAATCGTTGCCCAAGAAATCAGGATGGAAAATTGGATGGACGATTGATGCGGTATTTCTTTTGCAATTCCTGTTATTTTTACAGGAATATCATGTAGTGTAAGTAATGTTTTGCCGATGGGATCAGCATTGCCAAAAAAACGTTGCGCAACAGATGCTGTAATAACGGCGCTATAAGGCGCAGTAAGTGCTGTGTTTTTATTTCCTTTTAATAAAGGGAAGTCAAAAATTTCCAAAAATGTTGGGTCGGCATAAGCCACATTACTCAATTTTAAATGCAGCGAATCATGACTTACCAACATATCATTAAACCAAGGGCGGAATCGCGCGGCATGAACCACTTCGGGCAAATCTTTTTCAAGTGCTGGCGCTAATTGCCCAGGCGTGAGTCCATCCTTTGCTGCTTGTGGGCTATTTTCGTTTGTGATTTTATTAATGCGATAAATGTTATTATGCTGTAAATGGAATGTATCAAACGATAGCTCATTAAAAGTATATAATCCAATCAAAATACAACTAGCGAGTCCGATTGTAATACCTAAAATATTGGTAATAGAAAAGGTCTTGTTTCTCCGCAAATTACGAAGAGCTAATTTGAAATGATAGCTTGTCATAGCTTTATTATTATATAGCTTTATTATTACATTGTTCTATTGCTTCCAGGGTCAGGGAGCAATGAAACCAGCAGTTAATAATCATTCATTCATTATAACTTATTCACTTTTTAAGGAATCCGCCGGATTCGCTACCGCCGCCCGAATTGCCTGTGAACTCACGGTCAACATCGCAATCAGAACAGCCAAAACCCCAGCAATAACAAATATCCACCAACTCAATTCAATGCGATACGCAAAGCGCTCCAGCCACTGATTCATCGCCCACCAGCCCAAGGGAAAAGCAATCAGAGTAGAGATTAAAACCAGCTTCAAAAAATCGGTGGATAAGAGCGTAACAAGACTTGTAACGCTGGCACCCAACACTTTACGAATACCAATTTCCTTGGTGCGTTGCTCGGCGGTAAATGCTGCCAGACCAAATAAGCCGAGACAAGAAACGAAAATGGCAAGAATGGCAAAGGCTCGTGACAAAGCACTGATACGTTTTTCGCTGCGATACAACTGGTCATATTCTTCATCTACAAATTTATATTCAAATGGGTATGCCGGGCTGTGCTTTTTCACTACTTTTTCCATTTGCGCTAACGTATTCGACACATTTTGACCATCAATCCGCACATATAAGACATTGATAAATGGTTGTAAATAAAGTATAACGGGTTGCTGCGCTGTATGTAATGAATTGATTGAAAAATCCTTTACAAGTCCAATAATTTGTCCTTTGGTGTCGCCCCAGGTCAGGCTTTTGCCAACCGGATCGCTCATGCCCATGAGTCGCGCAGATTCCTCATTAATAATAAAATTGACCGAATCGGTTGCAAATTCTTTTGAAAAATCGCGCCCCGCTTTTAATTCCGCACCAATCGTTTTTACAAAATCATAACTTGTGCCAATATGATTAAATAAAATATCCTGATCGGGATTTTTACCTTCCCAGCTAAAATCGGGGGTATTGCTACCCCAGCTGTAAACCAAGCCATCGGAAGTGGTAACATCCTGAATACCAGGAATTTGTTTTAACTCTGATTTTACAACTTCATAATTAGCGCTTAATGTTTCATTGGAAGGTATGTACAATAAATTATCTTTATTATATCCTAGGTTTTTATTACGTATATAACTCATTTGATTATAAATAACCAAAGTACCGACCACCAAAAAAATAGCGATGGCAAATTGTGTAACCACCAATCCCTGCCGAAACCATACCGCGCCTTTCCCTGTTTTTACAACCCCTTTAAAAACTTCAATCGGTTGGAAAGATGACAAAAACAATGCAGGATAACTGCCTGACAATAAGCCTGTTAATATTACAATCGTGAGCCATGCCAACCAGAAATTCGGGTTATTTATTTTTAAAACAATCTCTGTTTCAAATAAATGATTAAACCAAGGTAAAATCAAGGCTGTCAAGCCAATAGCGATTAATCCTGATATAAAACTCATGATGAGGGACTCTCCCAAAAATTGCCCAAAGAGTTGCCCGCGCACTGCGCCTGTCACGCGCCGAATGCCGACTTCCTTTGCTCTCAGCGCCGACCGCGCCGTAGAGAGATTCATAAAATTGATACAAGCAATGAGTATCAAGAATAATGCAATAATGGCAAATAATCTTACATACACGATACGACCGCCGCCTTGATATTTACCATCTTTATAATCCATCCGCAAATAAGTATCGCTCATGTTGATCAAATCCAGTACCGCACGTTTCTGATCGGAATGATCTTTTAGGAAATTTTTTAATTTGGCTTCTAAAGCATTCGCATCTGTCCCTTCCCTTAATTGTATAAGTGCCTGAATACCATTGCTATTCCAGCTTTTGAGCCAATCATTTTTTTGTACAAATGATTCAACAGGCAATACAAAATCAAATTGAAGTGTAGATTGATCGGGAACATTGGCAAAAACGGCGCTTACCTGATAATTTTCTATATTATTAATGCGAATGATCTTGCCAATAGCATTGCTTGTATTAAAATATTTATTGGCTAAATCTTCACTAATTGCAATAGAAGTGGGCTGCTTTAGGGCAGTGTTGGCATCTCCATGCAGCATTTTAAAAGAAAACATCTGGAAAAAATCTTCATCTGCATAATGTCCATTTTCCTTAAAAGCCTTATCGCCAACGGTGAACAGCAACTGATCACCCCAGGTAATGCGAGTTGCTTTTTCTATTTCAGGAATTTCTGCTTTCAGCGCCGGCACTAGTGGTCCGGGCGTCGCAAATACCGTGAGTACGAAGTCATTGCTATAGGTTTGATGTTCCATCACGCGATAGAGTCGATCCGCTTTGGTGTGAAACTGATCCATACTCAGCTCTCGCTGAATCCATAAAGCAATGACCATCGCGCCGGTGAGCCCAAGGGCCAAGCCCAGAATATTAATCGTCGAATTGATTCTGTTTTTCAACAGATTACGCAAAGTAATGGTGAGATAGTTTTTGAACATAGCTATATGATTAGAGTCGGGTTAAGAATATTGCTACTACAGAAGACTGTATTTTTTGAAATTAGTTACAAAATAGGTTTTTTTATAATTAGATAGGCACTTATTTTTTTAGATGATGAAGAAAAATTAGGATTAAAATAGCATAAGCCATTGATTATTTTGCAATATATTAAAAATCAATTATTTACTCTAAATAAAAATCATATTTATTTTAGAACAAGTGCTTAACCCTAATGAATCATTATACTCCCCGTTCCGTCTTTTTCAAATAATGCAATACCATCTTAATCTCGCCATAAGAATAAGCATCTCCAAAGTATTCTTTAATCGGGCTGAGTTGTTCTGTTGGATTTTCTTTTACATATGCTTCAATAACATTTACTTTTCCCTTTTCCATTACATCAAAAATATTCAATTCTCCTAATTCGATATAATGTCCAAGATGCCCCTCAATCGTGGAGGTAGTAAGACTGCGTTCCTGCGCAATTTCAGGAATGCTTTTACCAGCCTTAAACAAATCAAAACTCAGGGCTTTGGTATCAATTTTAGCTTTTTTAGGAGGCTCTGACAAAGACAACTGTGCACCTTCCAATCCTTTTGCAATGCAATAATCTTGGATCAATTCCAGAATCTCTGTACCGTAGCGTTTACTTTTGGTTTCGCCGATGCCATTCACTTTTTTCAGCGCCGTCAGCGTACCAGGTAATAGCTCCACCAATTCCAGCAACGAACGCGTGGGCAGTACAAGATAGGGTTCTACATCATTTGAGGCAGCGGTTTCATCGCGCCATCGCTTCAATTGGACATACAATTCTGGATGCGGGGCATTCTTGGGCGCATTGGCAAATCCAGTGGCGAGGGGCGAAGGAGCAGCTTTGAAATCAATTTGAGCATCGGCTTTGGCGCGCAGGTAAGTGCGGGTGGAAAAACCTTTTTGCACGGCGCTCAGGCAAGCATTTTTTACAAAAAGCGTTCGTTGCACATTTTCCAAGGCTTCCAACGCCACTTTCTCCGTGGCTTTGTTGTCCGTTAAAATCGAAATTTTCTTGAATTCTGGCAATAAGATACCCCCGACTTTTTCTAAAAACCAAGCGCAAGCCTTCTGGATACGCTCTTGCAATGCTTGATTCTCTTCAGGCAATTCCGGTTGGTAAAAATAACTTTGTAATTGCGATTTGAACTTTCCGGCTACCGAAAAAACATGCGTTTCCGCCTGCACCGCCAATTCCTGAAACTGTCGAAAAGCATCTGCATGAAGCGTATTTTCATGGGTCAAAAATACTCGTTTTAGTTGCTCAAAATACCTTTTTAAAGCCTGATAATCAAATAATTCTAAAATCAAAGCCTGCTGAAAATCTCGTTTGGATTGATGTAAATGTGCTTCATCAGGCGCGTTTTTATCGGCAGCTTCCGTGTAATTTTTAACTTTTGTATCGGTTTTTACACTGGAGTGAATAATGGGCGAGCGCAACACAATCCCTTCAAAACTTTTGCAACGACTCAGCGCCACGTACACTTGCCCATGCGCGAACGCCGACTGCGCGTCAATAATCGCCCGTTCAAAGGTCAACCCCTGGCTTTTGTGAATCGTAATCGCCCAAGCCAGCCGCAGCGGATATTGCAAGAAACTACCGATGACTTCTTCTGTCACTTCTTTCGTCTGCTCATTGAGGGTATATTTTACATTGGTCCATTCCACCGGAGTAACCAATATCATATCTTCTTCATCAGGGCATTTTATATAAATTGTATCTTTCTTAATTTCAGCTATTTGTCCGATTTTACCATTATAATAACGCTTATCACGCGAAATATCATTCTTTACAAACATTACCTGAGCGCCTTCTTTTAATTCCAAGGTTTCTTCCGTAGGAAAAGCATGCCCTGGAAAATCCCCTTTAATTTCAGCTTTGAAGCGATGGATCGCGCCGGGAATGGCTGCCAAATTTTCGGCATTAATTGATTGCGCCGTAGCATTATGAGACGTTAATGTAATGTAAGATTCATTTGCATTTGCCTCAAAATCAGGAAGGTAGCGGCTATTTAATTTTTCCAGTACTTCCTCATCAAGTTTGTTATCGCGCACTTTATTGAGCAGTTCTATAAAAAGGCGATCACTTTGGCGATAAATATGCTTGAGTTCAATAGCGATGGGTTCAGTTTGCTGCAAGGCTCGGCTGCTAAAGAAATAAGGCGTATCATAATGAGTCCTAAGCAAGTCCCAATCTTCATCTTTTACCACCGGCGGCAACTGGTGTAAATCGCCAATCATCAGCAGTTGTACCCCACCAAAAGGATGCTGGCGATCTTTGTATCGGCGAAGCACATCATCCACTGCATCCAGCAAATCGGCGCGCACCATACTGATTTCATCAATCACCAGTAAATCAAGGCTTTGTATCAATTTGATTTTTTCTCTTGTGAAACGTCGTTGCCGGTTAGCCTCCTGCGCATACTCCGGCAAAAACAATCCAAACGGCAATTGAAAAAAGGAATGAATGGTCATACCACCGGCATTGATCGCCGCTACGCCTGTAGGCGCGACCACCGCCATTCGTTTGACCGGCTCTTGTTTCAGTTGCTGGAGAAAAGTGGTTTTCCCGGTTCCCGCCTTGCCCGTCAGAAAGATATTTTTATTCGTATTACACACGTAATCGAAAGCGAGTTCGAGTTGGGGATTCGACTGGTAATTCAAAAGCGATTCGGTTTCCAACAAAACTAAGAAAAAGCAGGAAGGGACGCAAGGAACAAAAGCGATTTTAATATGTAATAGTTCCAAAATCTCCTAGTCTCCTATTCCCCTAGTCTCTTCCGCTTCCTTATTCTGATTTAATCGCGTCCACTGGATTCGCTACTGCAGCCCGGATAGCTTGCGAACTCACCGTTACTAATGCAATCAACAAAGCGCCAATTCCTGTGATCGCAAATACCCACCAACCTACATGGATGCGGTAAGTATAATCTTGCAGCCAATCATTCATCGCCCACCAGGCAATAGGTGTCGCAATGACAATGGCGATGAGTACCAACCATAGGAAATCCTTGGAAAGCAACGTCACAATGTCTTGAATATTTGCACCCAGTACCTTGCGAATGCCAATTTCTTTGGCGCGTTGCTCTGCAACATAAGCGGACAATCCTAGTAAACCTAGACAAGAAATGAAAATCGCTAATGCGGCAAAAACACTCGCCAGTTTGCCAATGCGCTGTTCGGCTCTGAATTTTTCTTCATAATCCTCATCTGCAAAATTATAATCAAACGGGCTGCCAGGGTTGAAGGTTTTGAAAACACCTTCTACGCGGCTCAAGGCATCTTGTACCGGCATTCCTGGCTTTAATTTGATATTGATAACATTCGTCCAACTATAACTAATCGCAAAAATGGTTGGTTTTATTGGTGTATAGGGCGATTCCATCACCATGTTTTCAATGACACCAATCACTTGATAAGGATCGTCATCCCAGCGAATGGTTTTACCGACAATATCTTCGATGCCAATCAATTCTTTGGCGGCTTCATTCAAGATCAAAGCCGAGGTATCGGTAGAAAAATCGCGAGAAAAGTCACGCCCTTCCTTAATTTTCCAGCCTAGGGTATTGCCGTAGTCGTGCGTGCAAGCAACGATTCCGAAGATAGGTTCTCGCTCAGGGTCTTTGCCCTCCCAATCGAAGCCGATTTGATTCGACCAAACATTCGTGACTGGGCTGGATGACTCGCTCATTTCTTCCACTGCGCCGGTTCGGAGCAATTCATTGCGCAAAGCATCATATTTATCCTGCAAATCAGGTGTCATATAAATTGTCAGCAAGCCATCTCTGTCATAACCTACGGGGCGGTTTTTTGCATGTTGGATTTGATTAAAAACGATAATCGTTCCAATAATAAGGATAATCGAAACGGTAAACTGAAGCACTACCAATACTTTGCGCGGTACAGAAGCCCAAGGGCCTGCCCGGAATGTACCTTTTAAAACACGCAGTGGCTGAAAAGAAGACAAATAAAAAGCAGGATAGCTACCCGCTACTATGCCCGTAATCAAGATAAATCCAGCAATCAATAACCAAAAAACAGGCTCTGACCAAAGAATACGCACTTCTTTCCCGGCCAATTCATTGAATGCAGGTAGAGAAAGTTGTACAATTGTAACAGCGAGCAGTGAAGCCAAAAAGGTTATCAATAATGATTCGCTCAGAAACTGTCCTATCAGTTGTCCTTGCAGAGAACCAACCGTTTTGCGAACGCCTACTTCTTTCGCTCGTTTTTCCGAACGCGCTGTGGAAAGGTTCATAAAATTGATACAAGCCAGCAACAATACAAACAAACCGATAATGCCAAATAGCCAGACAAATTGAATACGCCCCCCGATATTCACACCGTCTTTAAATTCACCATACAAATGCCATTTACTCATGGGGTGCAGAAATAATTTAGGGTCTCCGTTTTCATTATATGCCCGTTCAACACTCGCTATTTTATCAGAAATTTGCTGCATTTGAGCGGCATTATTGACTTGCACAAAAGCCTGGAAAGAGTGACTGCCCCATTGGTCCTGAGCATTTCTTACCCATTCTTGTTCCAATACATACAAAGACCAAGGCATGTAAAACGTGACTTCTCGAAAACTAGAATTGAAAGGTAAGTCCGCAAATATTCCTGTGACTTGAACGTCTGTGGTATTATCTACACGGACGATTTTACCTAAAGGATTTTCCTCTCCGAACAAAACTTGAGCGACCGACTCAGAAAGTAGTATCGAATTAGGGTCTTTCAAAGCGTCTTCGTATCGCCCTGCTAGCATATCGAGCGTCAGCATTTTAGGAAAATCCGGCTCCGCGTACATGCCCTCTTTGATAATCCTAGTTTCGCCAACTGCCAAGGTATACTCAAAATCCCACGAGCCCATCGCAACGTGCTTAAAATCAGAAGCATACTTCGTGCGTAATTCATTACCCAAAGGAAAAGCAATGGCAAAACTGGCGTCGGTTTTTTTATCAAAAGTTTGATTAATCATTACGCGAGCCAGACTATCATAATTTGCATGGTAGGTATCATAAGTGACTTCATCATGAATCCAAAGACCGATCAAAATCGTGACCGCCATGCCAACGGATAGTCCAGCGATATTGATAATGCTAAAAACCTTGTTTTTGAAGAGATTTCTCCATGCGATTTTCAGATGATTTTGCAGCATAATAATTCGATTGAACGTTCGGGTGATTGTTTATCAAATTAAAAGACTTCTATAAAATGAAAAAGTTACCGAGTCTCTTAATTTTTGATATAGATTCTTCTGCACTTAAAAATTGCATTAAAAGTATTTACTCACTCCGCAAACTCTTCACCGGATTTGCCCATGCTGCCCGCACCGCCTGAAAACTCACCGTGGCCAAGGCAATAAAAATGGCTATAAAGCCCGCCAATACAAAGAGCCACCATTCCACATTAATTCGGTACGCAAAATCCTGCAGCCATTGCGTCATCACCCACCAAGCCACTGGGGACGCCACGATAATAGCGATGAGCACTAACCAAAGTATATCTTTTGACAACAAAGCTACAATGCCTGTCGTACTTGCGCCCAGTACCTTGCGGATGCCAATTTCTTTGGTGCGCTGCGTGATCGTGTAGCCCGATAAACCGAATAAGCCTAAGCATCCTACAATAATTGCCAGAATAGCGAAGATCGAAGACAGCCGTCCAAAAGTTTTCTCGTTTTCATATTGCTGCGCGAAGTATTCATCTAAGAAAAAATACTCGAACGGATTGCCGGGGAATGCTTTTTGCCAAGCGCTTTCAACTTGGTTGATCGTTTGCGAAAGCCGATTCGTCTTGATGCGCATCGAATAGAATTCACCGTTGTAAGGAGAACAATAAAAAATAGTTGGATCCAACGCTTTTTTCAAGGACACCTGATGATAATCATTCACTACGCCCACTACAATTGGATTCCAGCCAAAGCCAGGAACAGCCACCACTTGACCAATGGCGTCGTCCGGCTTTTGAAAACCGAGCAATCGAGCTGCCGATTCTGTAAGAACGACCGAAGTATCAGGATCGCTTACAAAATCTTTTGAGAATGCCCGACCGGATACCAATTCCATTTTAAAAACATCTATAAAGTTGTAATCCATACTGTTGAAGCGTACCGTCACCAATTCATTATCATTCGCGCCCAGTTTTTTCACTACTGCTTTGTATTCCCGCTGCTTGCCGGGGATGGTCACAGAAGTTGCAACGCCTTCGATCTCAGGATTTTGTTGTAATTCAGCACGAAAAACATCAATTGCAGAGTTAAAAGCAGTTCTGTCTCTTGAAGAAATACCAGGGCGCTCCACCACCAACACTTGGTCAATATTCATACCCAAATCCTGGTTCAACATAAAATTCAACTGGCGGTAAATGATAATCGTCCCTACGATCAGCACCACCGAAGCCATGAACTGCACAACTACTAAACCCTTGCGCAGCAAAATACCGCTCGTGCTATTTTTCAACCTGCCCTTCAGCACCAGCATTGGTTTGAAAGAAGATAAAATCCACGCAGGGTAAAATCCTGATAAAAATGTACCAACCACCCACAACAACAGCAGCATTCCCAAAAACCAGGGTTGAACGAGGTACGTAATATCAAATTCCTGTTTCGCAAGGCTATTAAAAAAAGGCAAGGACAATAATGTAAACAGCCACGCCAACACAATCGCAAATAAATTGACAAAGCCCGCTTCCACCAGATATTGAGTGATAAGTTGATTCTTGTAAGCACCTACCACTTTGCGCATACCGACTTCCCTGGCGCGTTCCACGGCTCTTGCAGTGGAAAGATTAATATAATTGATCCAGGCGATAGCAAGCACAAAGAGACCAATCAAGCCCATGAAAAACACAATGCTTTTGTCGCCATTGGGTTCGGGTTCTTCCGCGAGGTCGGAAGTCAAGTGAATCTCTTTCAAAGCTTGCAGGCTCAAAATATCCTTTTGATTGCGCTCGGCATTATCGGGTTTGTATTTATCAACAATAGCAGGGAATTTAGCTTCAAGGGCTTTGGGATCCGTGCCGGGTTTCACCGTAATAAATGTGTACATATCCTTGCGTCCCCAGCTTTGGTCGTAGCGCGCAGGGGCTCCCTCGGAGCGAATGAACAAGGTTTTGTAAGAAAATAGGACATCAAATTTTAAATGCGTATTAGGTGGTAAATTTTTGAAAACGCCTGTAATTTTAACCAATTCATTATTATAATCATCATCTTCCAACTGCAAGGTCTTGCCCATTGGATTTTCATTACCAAAATATAATTTGGCATAATGTTCAGAAATCACAGCCGAGAAAGGTTCTGCCAAAGCGGTTTTTGCGTCGCCTATTACCATCGGGTAGCCCATCATAGAGAGGAAAGAAGAGTCCGCGTACAGAAATCGGCGGTGCTTGAAAGCAATAGGGTCAGGCTTGGCCTCTTTATTGGTAATGATGACGTTGTTTTTATAACCCAAATTGTATAAACGCGCATATCCGGTTACTTCCGGCAACTCACGCACCAGCGCAGGGCCTGCGCCAGGGTAGTTTTCAGCACTGGAAATTGCCAATTCATTATTGACAAAGGTTTCAAGTTTAACCCGATAGATATTCTCGGCATTGGAAATAAAATTCTCATAGCTACGCTCAAACCAAACAAACTGGGCAATCAATAAAAAAACAGTTA
>JANRME010000213.1:0-10274 GCA_033761835.1 Saprospiraceae bacterium | reverse complement strand
ACCGAAAGTATGCCCATACAGCGGCAACCAAATTGTCCAACTTATTAAATATGCAAGCCCAAAGTATAATATTAGTTGTTTCATTTTTTCCATCGGTGCCATCTGTTACACTTGCTCATCATAATCGGATATATACGCAACTTCACTCCTTAAAACTACCGCTTTTCCTATAATTCCCCAATAAATATAGCCGCTTTGAACCTTAATCTATAATAAAATCTTGCACAATTTTACCCTACTTTGGAGGGGAGTAGTATTTTTGGGGCTTGACGCAAATGATAAGAATGAAAAATTTCACTTCCATACACGACGTTCCCGACCCGAAAGTATTGGTAAAAGAAGCTATGTCGCTGAAAGCCAATCCCTTTAATACGTTGGGTAAGCATAAGACCTTAGTAATGCTATTTTTTAATCCCAGTCTGCGTACGCGCCTGAGTACCGAGAAAGCCGCGCTAAATCTGGGGATGAGCGTGATGAGCATGAACGCGACCGAAGGCTGGCAATTGGAATTCCAGGATCATATGGTGATGAATAGCGATAAAGCAGAGCATATCCGCGAGGCGGCAGGCGTCATTAGTCAATATGCCGATGTGATTGGGGTGCGCACCTTTTCAAGTTTGACCGATCATGAGCGCGATTATGCTGATTTTGTATTGAATCGCTTCATAGAATTCGCATCCGTGCCAGTTGTGAGCCTCGAATCTGCGATTCGGCATCCTTTGCAATCTTTGGCCGACTGTGTGACGATTGAAGAACATAAAACCAAAGCGCGTCCTAAAGTAGTGCTCACCTGGGCGCCGCATCCACGGGCATTGCCGCAGGCGGTTGCCAATTCTTTTATCGAGTGGATGAAAGTGATGGATGTGGATTTGACGGTGACGCATCCTCCTGGATATGAGTTGTCGCCTTTATTCGCGGAGGGCGTGCCGATTGTATATGATCAGCGTAAAGCCTTTGAAGGTGCGGATTTTATATATTGCAAAAATTGGTCAGCGTATGCACCTTATGGTCAAATTTTAAATCAAGACCCGGATTGGATGGTAACGATGGAAAAAATGAACCTCACGGATAATGGAAAATTCATGCACTGTTTGCCGGTGCGCCGGAATGTAAAAGTAGAGGATGCTGTGCTGGATAGCCCGATTTCATTGGTATTGCAACAAGCAAATAATCGAACATTTGCCGCACAGGCAGTTTTGAAAAGAATGTTGAAAAGTTGAGAAGCTTTAAATCCGTTAACCCTCTCAACTCCCTCAACCCTCTCAACCCTCTCAACTTTTTTAAATGGAATCTTTATTTATATTAAAAATTGGTGGAAAAGTCATTGAAGATCAGGCGCTTCTGGAGGAAGCATTACAAGCATTTGTACAACAAAAAGGACATAAAATCCTAATTCACGGCGGCGGTAAACGCGCATCAGAACTGAGCAAACAACTCGGTATTCCTGTACAAATGGTAAATGGTCGGCGCATCACAGATGCCGCTACGCTTGAAGTTGCTGTGATGGTCTATGCTGGGCTTGCCAATAAAAATATCGTTGCACGCTTGCAGGCGCTGGGCTGCAATGCGATTGGTTTGAGCGGTGCGGATGCGAATGCGATTCTTGCGCATAAGCGCGAAGTAAAAGACATCGATTATGGCTTCGCCGGGGATGTGGATGCGGTAAATGTGAATACGATTCAAACGCTGTTGGAAGGCAGCCTGACGCCTGTGTTCTGCGCGATCACGCATGATGGAAAAGGCCAACTCCTCAATACCAATGCCGATACCATTGCCATGCAATTAGCTACCGCTATGGCTCCCCATTATTTAGTAAGCCTTCATTTTTGTTTTGAAAAACCGGGCGTTTTATTAAATGCGGAGGATCATAATTCTGTCATTCCCATTTTACATTATAATGATTATCAAGATTATCAGGCGGACGGCACGATTTATGAAGGAATGTTACCAAAACTCGATAATGCCTTTACCGCCCTCCAAAAAGGCGTGAAAGAAGTACGCATCGGCGATGTGCGGGCGATCCTGGAACGGAAAGGAACAACGCTTCAATACTAATCACCGAACTCCTTATTACATTCTTGCCCATCTGTATTACATGCACTTGCGTCTGCATTATATCGTTGCCTATCTGTATTATATCGCCGTGCCTCTATATTATATTATCGTGCGTCTGCATTATATCGCCGTGTCCCTGTATTATATTACTATGTCTCTGTATTATATCCTCATGCGCCTGCATTATATTGTCGTCCATCTGTATTATATTCTCGTACGTCTGCATTACATCGCCGTGCGTCTGTATTATATCGTTGCCTATCTGTATTATATCGCCGTCCATCTGCATTATATCCTCGTGCGTCCGCATTATATTGCCGTGCGTCTGCATTACATTGTTGTGCGTCTGTATTATATCGTCGCCCATCTGTATTACATTGTCGTGCGTCTGCATTATATGATCATAGACCCGAGCAAGCTCATCGTTGCTCTGTAATACTTTCTCGTGTAAAGTAGCTAAATATAACAGCGTTGTTTATAATAAAATGCTGATGTAAGGGAGGTAAAATGTTGCATTGGGCACAGCTTAGCGCAAATAAGGAACTTTATTCTTCAAAATAATCACTATCAATTCTTTTAACTTTATAGATTCTTTGAGTAGAGACGCCGACATCAAATTCAATAATTAATTCCCCAAGTCTTCTTCCATCAATCAATATTAATTTAGGTTCAATTTGATTAACAAAATCAATTGCACTATTAGGAAAATCTGACGTAGTAATAAATATTCCTTTTTTGGCTTTTTTTGCCAATAATGCGCCCGCGAAATCTCTAACCTCTCTAGTTGGAACAGTATTTTCCCATCTCTTTGCCTGAACATAAATTATATCTAAACCTAACTTATCTTCTTTAATTATACCATCAATTCCTCCATCATTTGATTTTCCTATAGCTTTGCCGGCATCTATTCTTGAGCCTCCATACCCCATTGCTAACAATAAATCAATAACAAGTCTTTCAAAAAAGTTAGGTGAACAAGTTTTTATCGTTTCAATCAATTCTTGAGATAAGTCATTCATTAATTTTTGGTGGGCATACTCTAACATTTCCTCAGGAGTTTGTTCCTCCGTTTCTATTTCTTTTAATTCTTTTGCCTTAGTAGTCTCGTTTCTTTTTCCTTTGGAAAACTCAATAAATTCAGGAAAGGTTCTTAAAAATTTGACATCAATTTTCTTAGGATTATCGGTAAGAATTTTTTTTCCTTTGTCAGTAATCTGAAGATATCCTCTTTTTTCTGATTTTACTAAACCAGCTTTTTTCATATATGTATTTGCCCAACCAACCCTATTGTCAAATATCGGCTGCTGACCACTTGGTAATAACTCTTTCTGCTCTTCTTCAGTCAACCCAAAATCATCAGATAATCCATCAATTAATTGCCGGAGTTTGTACACTTTTCCATTAGAAATTTTTTTTAGTAATGGAAGCATAATAGATTGATAGTCTGGAATCATATAAATTTATTTTTGATACTGATAAATATCTATTATTATTTAAAATTTCAATCACAATTAACCAATAAAAAATCCGCCCACGCGCCCTAAGCCCATGCGACGGATAGCCTCTGTTTCGTTTTGCAATGTAAATAAAAATATCATATTATGCAATAAGACTCTCGATTCTTGCGGCTCGTAGCTTGCAGCGCTCTATTCAACCCTTTCCACCTTCGCTATATTCTTCGCCAAAGGCTATGACCATCGATGAAAGCTACGGCGGACGCAGTCAACCTTTCCCCTCCCATGATCGTTTCCAAAAGCAGCAAATCCATCTTATGTCCAAAGAAAAAGAAAAACAATCCCTGAAAAATCAGTTTTTGGCGCTGCGGCACTTGCCGCGCTTGTTTCGGCTGATTTGGGAGACCAGTCGTTGGATGACCATCGGGAATGTGTCGTTGCGGATGGTGCAATCGTTGATTCCATTGGCGACATTATATATTGCAAAAGAAATTATTGATGAGGTCGTTGCGTTGACGCAAGGCGAAGGTGATACGCAGTACCTGTGGCTGATGGTTGGCTTGGAGCTTGGGTTGGCGGTGTTTTCCAATGTGTTAAATAGAGGAATTATTTTAATAGATGCTTTGTTGGGCGATTTATTTTCCAATAAAAGTTCGGTGGAAATCATGCGCCACGCGGCGACGATGGATTTGTACCAATTTGAAGATGCGACCTTTTATGATAAGCTGGAGCGCGCTCGACGCAATACCAGTGGGCGCACCGCGCTGATGTCGCAGGTGTTTTCGCAGTTGCAGGATGTTATCACGCTGGTAACGCTGGGGGCGGGTTTGGTGGCGTTCAATCCCTGGCTGATCTTGATTTTGGTGGTCGCGGTGATTCCGTCGTTTATTGCCGAATCGTATTTTAATCAGCGTACTTATTCGCTCATTTATAGTTGGACGCCCGAACGGCGCGAGCTGGACTACCTGCGGTATGTGGGCGCGAGCGAGGAAATGGCAAAGGAAGTAAAGATTTTTAACCTGGCGGATTTTCTGACCAATCGCTTTGCAGCAATTTCACATCGCTATTATTTGATGAATCGCAATCTCGCGGTAAAGCACGCTTCCTGGGGCACTTTGTTATCAACGCTTGGCACTGTGGCATATTATGGTGCTTATGTTTTTATTATATTGCAAACCATACAAGGTGTAATAACTTTAGGAACATTAACTTTTTTATCCGGCGCATTTAATAGAATGCAAGGTATGCTGCAAGGTATGATGAGTCGGTTTTCACGCATCGCTGAAGGATCGCTTTATTTACAAGATCTATTCGATTTTTTTGAAATACGTCCGTCTATTATATCCAAACCGGATAGTATTACATTTCCTAAAAAATTACAACAAGGCTTTGTATTTGAAAATGTGAGTTTTAAATACCCCGAAAGTCATAAATGGGCGATTCGCAATTTATCATTTGAATTAAAAGCCGGTGAAAAACTGGCGCTGGTGGGCGAGAATGGCGCCGGAAAAACCACGCTGGTTAAGCTTTTGGCGCGTTTGTACGAACCCACCGAAGGGCGCATTCTCATTGATGGCGTGGACATTCGAGATTATGATTTGGCTAGTTTGCGCAGTAATATTGGTATCATATTTCAGGATTATATTCGTTGGCAAATGACCGCCGCAGAAAATATTGCAGTGGGTAATATTGAAGACGTGGACGAAATGGCGTTGATTGAAGCATCTGCCGAAAAAAGTTTGGCGAATGTGGTGATCGAAGATCTCCCAAATCGCTACAACCAGCTACTTGGTAAGCATTTTGAAAATGGGACAGAACTCTCCGGCGGGCAGTGGCAGAAGGTCGCGCTTGGGCGGGCGTACATGCGCAATGCGCAATTGCTTATCCTTGATGAACCCACGTCAGCACTGGATGCGCGGGCGGAGCATGAAGTTTTTCTGCGGTTTTCGGAATTGATTGAAGGCAAATCGGCGGTACTGATTTCCCACCGTTTTTCGACGGTGCGCATGGCAGATCGGATTTTATTTTTGGAAAATGGACAATTATTAGAACTCGGCAGCCACGAGGAATTGCTGGCGCAGGACGGGAAATATGCGGAGTTGTTTAAATTGCAAGCTAAAGGGTATCAGTAGTATTGGCGGGCTTTAGCCGCCGTCCGAGCGTTCGGCGACTGATAGCTGATGTAGTATTTTAAAATAAAAAGCATCGAGATTATCATATATTTTACAATAACAGATAAATTGTTTCTTCACAATATCCAACCAAAACCATCCGGTAGCGCCAATAAGTGTCCAATGCGATATTTATTTATCTGACGAATTAATTAATTCGGTAGAAAACATTCTTACACCTCCCTAATTTGGCGCACTCACTAATTTTTATTCGGATGAAAATAGCTTTCAAATTAAACGGGAAAAAAGTATCAATTGATTGCCCGGAAGAAACCAAACTGTTATGGGCGCTTCGGGAAAAGTTTCAGTTGACAGGAACAAAATTCGGCTGTGGCATTGCACAGTGCGGTGTTTGTACAGTACATTTAAATGGCAACCCAATTCGAGCTTGCGTCATGCCTATGTCGGCCGTAGATGGTGCATCCGTTGTCACAATAGAAGGGCTCGCCAAAAAAGATAAGTTACATCCATTACAAGAAGCATGGATAAATGAGCAAGTACCTCAATGCGGGTATTGTCAGCCTGGTCAGCTGATGCAGGCGGCGGCTTTACTCAAAGCTAATCCTAGCCCCACTAGAGAAGAAATTATTGAGCACATGAATGGCGTTATTTGTAGATGCGGCACCTATCATAGGATTGTAAAAGCTATTCAACAAACAATTGATAAAAAGTAAATATGATTAGTAACGATGTCAACAAGATAGACCGGAGAAGTTTTTTAAAATTTAGTGGTAGTATAACATTTGTAATTTCTGCTGGTCTGGCATATCCATTATATTCATTTTTTCGAAAGGAAGAACAAGAAAACATACCCATAAATGCCTGGGTTCAAATCAGTCCAGATGATAAAGTGACTATTTACAACCCTGCTGCCGAGATGGGACAAGGCTCGAGGACTGCTTTACCGATCATACTTGCAGAAGAAATGGATGCTGATTGGGCAAAAGTAATCATTAAGGATAGTCCAATTGATGCTGCTGTATATGGGCATGATGGTTGGGGAAGCCGCCCCATGATGGCAATTGTAGGAAGCTACGCAGTGGAAGGATATTATAAAAATCTTCGGTTGGCCGGTACTCAGGTTCGACAGATATTAAAAACCATAGCGAGCAACCATTGGAAGGTGCCACTGACAGAGCTAAGTACCGAGGCTAATAAAGTGATTCATCAGCCCACCGGAAAACGCCTCAGCTACGGTGATATTGTAGCCTTGGGGCAAATGCCATCGGTGTTGCCAGAAGTTAGCCCGGAATTATTGAAGAACCCAAAAGATTTTAAAATTATTGGCACCGACATTGCTCGAAGGGATATTCCTGAGAAAGTAAATGGAAAGGCAGTATATAGCATAGATATTATATTGCCAGGTATGGCGTATGCTGCCATCGAACGGTCTCCGGTGCTTGGTTCAAAACCTGTGCTGTTAAATGAACAAGAAATAATGAACCTGCCTGGCGTGCTAGATATTGTTATTTTGGACCATGGAATTGTAGTCATTGCGGATGATATTGAAGCTGCTTTCTACGCTCGGCAACGACTATCCATCCAATGGTCTGATGTTCCCGCTATCGAATACAACAGCGAGGAAAGTCTCCATGAATATGCATCTTTATTAAATGACCCGAGTTATGATATAACGGAGGTTTTTACAGTTGGCGATGTAAAAAATCAAAATTCAATAATAAAGACTTTTACATCGGATTATCTGAATGACTATGTGTATCACGCACAAATGGAGCCACTTAATGCGGTAGTAGCTTTATCAGAAGATCGCACATCGGCAGAAATTTGGGTAGGAACGCAAGCGCCCGATACAGCCTTGCGAGATGCCGCCAAAACCCTGGGAATAGAGGCCTCTAAAATTATACTTCATCGGTGTTATCTGGGTGGAGGCTTCGGGCGCAGAGCAAGAAGAGACTATCTAATTGATGCCTGTTTGATCGCCAGACAAAGTAAAATAAATCGCCCTATAAAACTTATTTGGAGGCGAGAGAACGACCTATCCTCTGGAATGTTCAGACCCAAATCGCTGCAACGTTTGACCGCCGGTATGGATACAAATGGAAACCTTATTACATGGGAACATAAAATTATCGGACCTGGGCGGGGCTTACTCCACACTGGCATCAATATCCCTTTTTACAATATCCCTAACCAAAAAATGGAAGTAAAATATATAGATCATAGTGTTCAAACCTGCTCCTGGCGTGCAGAAGGCCATAGTCAGAATAAATTTGCTATCGAAGCATTTATGGATGAAATTGCTACCAATGTAAATATTGACCCACTTACTTTCAGGCGACGCTTATTAAAAGATAATCCCCGGGCACTCCATGTACTCAACACTGTAGCAAAAATGGCAAATTGGGATTCCAACACGCCCACCGGAAAAGGGCGAGGACTTAGTTTTTGCGAGCGAAGCGCTATTACTGCCTGCGTTTGCGAAATTTCTTTAAATCAAAATACAGGCAAGATCAAGGTGCATAAAGTCTGGATGGCGGTAGATGCGGGGTTAGTCGTGCAGCCCAAAAACGCGATTACTCAAATTGAAGGCGGTATTATAATGGCGATTAGTGCAGCAATGCTGGAAAGAATTTCCATCAAAAACGGAAAAGTGGAGCAATCAAATTTCCATGATTATTCGATTTTAAGATATGCGGATGTGCCTGAAACTATTGAAATAGAACTGATAAGATCCCTCGAAAAACCCGTCGGTATTGGGGAAGCCAGCTTACCAGGAGTAGGCGGAGCAATTGCCAATGCTTTTGCCGCCCTAACGGGTAAACGCCTGTATCGTATGCCATTTACACCTGATCGAGTCAAAAAGGTATTGGATACCTGAAATAATAATTTTAATTGATGATAGCGTATTGACAAATAAGTAAATAAGTTTAAACCTGATTTTCAATTAAATATTGCTTCCGACTAAAAAGTTATTTAGCTGCTTTATCGGTTGTTTCTAAATAATTCTAATAAGAAAAAAATAATAAGAATTCCATATTCTACGCCAATCAACCCATAATTTTCCTGAAATCCTCCGCCCCAATAATGGCTATAACTCAACCAAACTACGCCCGACCAAATAATCGGGTAGCGCCAATTCGTAAATACACTTAATGCCACAGGCAATGTAATATACCAGGGATGTACGATCGGGGTATTAAGTAAATAAATGCTAATCGCAAAGAGCCAGCTTTCGGGTAAGAAGGCCAGGTCTTTATTCTTTCGAATAATTGTTAATATTATAATACAAGAGAAAGTAATCATGGCTAGGATTGGCCCAACCGTTTTGATAATATAACCTTCCCCGAAAAATATTTTATTAAACCATTTTATAAGGTAAAATACGCTGGCATTGAATTGAAACTGCCGAAAATAAAGATTCAAGCTATTGCCAAAATTTTCAAAAAATAAACTATTAATAAGTGGTATAAATAATGCTAATAAGGTTAATGCTATGATTAAAAAATAAATGATGCTCCGCCGCCATCCCAAACGCGCGATCAGAAATGGCAGAAACATTAATGGTAGCAACTTTGAAGCGATAGCGCCTGCCATAGCAAATGCCGATAGCGTAAAGCGGTTATTTATGAAAAACCATAATGATAATAATAGAAAAAATATCATAAAACCTTCAAAATGCAGATTGCCAACGATTTCTACTATAATTAAAGGATTTAAGGCATATAATAATATATTTTTTTCTGGCAGTTTAAATTTTTGTAATATTTTTTTAATTAATAAAATGCTGCCGATTTCGCTTAATAGTAAAAAAAGCTTCATGATTATCCCCGCAATAATAATGTTTTTTGGGGAAAGCCAGGCCGCTATTGCAAAAACGGCTTGTAATATCGGCGGATAAATGGTGTAATGATCTTTGGAATTGAGTTTGTAATATAATTCAGGTGTCAGATATTCTGATAAGATATTATTTTGAATATAATAATCCGGCAAATAATCAAAAGGATTATAACCGTGCGTACTTAACAAGCCATCCCAATAAAATCGGTAGATATCGTCGGAAAGATTGGGAAAAGAGAATACTAAAACAATGCGTAGGAATATTCCTAAGCCCAACCAAAAAGAGATGTTATTACTTGAATTGATAACATCGCTCTTTGTTTTATGAAAAACTAATAAATAAATAATAAAAAAAGGTACAAAGCCTATAATAAGCTTCTCAAATGCTGACTGGTTTATAAAATAGCCCAGCCAAATTGTTAATATTAATAAGAGTATTGATAATAAAACTTTTTGCCACATAAGGCAAAAATAAGCGAGTTTTTAAGTAATGGATGTCTGAATTCGGACTTTTCTTTACATCAAGATAATGCCTGGCATTTATAAATTTTAGTCGATGTCGTTTGCTTGGTTTTGAAATCAAAAATATATTGCTCCAAATAACCCAATCCCATACCTGCATCCAGTATTTTTTTGGCATCTGGGCAGTCAGGTTTTGGATTTAGGGCGGCAGCAGCGGCGTCATCCAGCAAAGCAAAATAGTGAATTTGCGTACCTTCTATTTTCATTTCATTCGAATCAAAGCCAAATGCACCAATCTTTTGATTGCTCGTCAAATCATAAATATGCATCGTTC
>JANRME010000212.1:0-11490 GCA_033761835.1 Saprospiraceae bacterium | reverse complement strand
GCCTCCGGCGGTGGTGGTAATTTTACATTGATTCCTCAGAATTCCAATACCATCATGGATGGGGCTGTATCGGTGACCAATTATGATGTTCTACTAAATGAATCTGACGGAAACCCGCGCACAAGTGGTATTACAAGTTATACCGCGGGTTTAAATTTTAATTATTTCGGCGGCGATAATCAAGTTACTTACGGTTTTGAATTTACAGGTTTTAATACCGATTTTGAATTTAAAAATCAATACGATGTCACGATCTCTCAGCGTGATTTCACTACAGAGTTGGCAGGTTATTTTAAATATAAACAACGCATTGGCGATTTGATTGTAGAGCCCGGCTTCCGTGCGCATTATTATGCTTCGCAATCAAAAATATCATTAGAACCGCGCTTTGGGTTAAAATATAATATTACAGATTTTTTACGCTTTAAGCTGGCGGGGGGATTATATTCACAAAATGTATTAAGTACTGTAAATGAATTAGATATCGTCAATTTTTTCGTCGGCTTTCTGGCTGGGCCGGAGCAAACCATCTTTGAGCCTGGCACGCGCAATCCGACCAAAGACCGCTTGCAGAAAGCATTTCATGGCATCGCTGGCTTGGAAGCAGATATTACAAAAGATATTATTATTAATGTTGAACCTTATTACAAAGGCTTTACGCAACTTATAAGTTTAAATCGTAACAAGCGCAGCGGTGAAGACCCTAATTTTCAAGTAGAAACCGGTGAAGCTTATGGAATTGATTTTTCTTTCAAGCGCGAAACACGACAGACCTATTTTTGGGCGACTTATTCTTACGCATTTGTCACACGCGATGACGGTGAGCAAATCTATCCAACGGTTTTTGATCGAAGGCACAACGTCAATATCCTCGGCACTTACAACTTTGGAAAGAGCTTGAATTGGGAATTAGGACTGCGATGGAATTTTGGCTCCGGCTTCCCTTTCACCCAGACGCAGGGTTTCTACCAGGATATTAATTTTGAAGATATTTCGCTGACCGATATTCTAACCGGCAATTTTGACCTTGGCACGATCCTCTCGGATGAACGCAATGGCGGCCGACTCTCTACTTACCATCGCTTGGATGCATCCTTGAAACGCACTTTTATTTTTTCCAAAAACAGCAAATTGGAAGCGTTATTAAGTATAACAAATGCGTATAACCGTGAAAATGTATTTTATGTAGACCGCATCACTAATAATCGCGTGAATCAATTGCCAGTACTGCCAAGCGTCGGGTTGACGTTTGGGTTTTAAAAATATTTTATAAAATTGAAAATTATTCTACAATCGAAAAAACTTATTCTATAATGTTTTATACATAAATAAAAAAATAAAGTGAATAAAGTAATTTTCATCATGTATCAATCCCTAATTATTTTGACTATTTGATTATCAGGCCATTTGCAACAAACTATTTACTGCATACGTTTTTTATTATGAACTCAATTTAAAGCGACATTCTATGAGGCGATTTTTCTTACCCCTTCTGTTGATTGCGGCACTCGTCGCAGCCTGCACTTATACCCAAAAAATCCGCGATGGCAAAACGGCTTTCGAGCGCAAGCAATATTCAGTAGCAACCAAAATGCTGCAAAAAGAATATGACAAAGCCAAAACCCGTGTAGAACGTGGCAAGCTGGCCCTTTTGATCGGGGAATCATATAAAGAATTAAACAAAAGTGAAGAATCTATCCGCTGGTATCAAATCGCTTACGATAATCAAGCTGGCGTTGATGCGCTTCGAGAAAAAGCCTACGCCCTCAAGCGCGGTGAGCAATACAAAGAAGCCATGCAGGCTTTCAAAGAATTGGGAATCGAGATTGGTAGCCCTTACGAGTACCGCAGGGAAATCAATGCCTGTGAAATTGCCCAGGGATGGAAAGATGCGTTGCAGTATGCAGAATATCGTGTGGATCTGATGGAATTCAATACAAAAGATGCTGATTATGCGCCCGTTTTATATAAAAATAATCATTTAGTGTTTACTTCTGACCGCAGCACCAGCACCGGAGAAGAAACTTATAATTGGACGGGCAATAAATTCTCCGATTTATTCATGGTTGATTTGGATTCTAAAAATGTAAAACCATTTGATTTACAATTAAATACAGAAAATAACGAAGGAACTGCCGTTTTTAATAAAGATTATACCGAAATGTATTTCACGCGCTGCTATGGCAGCAAGCGAGAAGATGCTTTTTGCAAAATCATGGTTAGCGAATGGCAGAATGGCGCTTGGTCGTTACCGCGCGCCTTGGATTTTGTGCAACCCAATGTCAATTACGGGCATCCCAGCATTTCATTAGATGGCAAGGAATTGTATTTCTCCTGCAATAGTTTGGAAGGTTGGGGCGGTTATGATCTTTACGTGTCGGAACGCAGTCTCGAAGGTTGGGGAGAGCCTAAAATTCTGAGCCGCAGTGTTAATACTATTGGCAATGAAAAATTCCCATATATTGATGGGGATACGCTCTATTTTTCGTCTGATTTTCATCCTGGAATGGGTGGTTTGGACATTTTCCGCACCTACAAAATGGGCAATGGCAATTGGGCGCCGCCGTTTAATCTGAAACCTCCGATCAATTCTGGTGGCGATGATTTTGGTTTTATTGTTGATTATCAAGCCAAAACATCTAACGAAATATTGCAAATAGGTTATTTTACTTCCACCCGAATGGATGGACTGGGTAACGACGATATTTATCAATTTGAAAAAATTATTCCGCCGCCTAAACCAGTGGTGCAAATACCGGAGAAACCCAAAGCCGCTGAAGCCAAGCTAATCCTGGAGGTATATGTTTTGGAAAAAATCTACGAAGACCCCGCCAATCCAAATACACGCGTGTTGGGCAGAAAGCCTTTACCGGAAGCTAAAATAGAAATGCAGGTAGGGAAAGAAACCAAAACCTTTGCAACGGCTGGCGAGGAGCCGGTCATCATTGAATTGAGTGAAAATTCGGATTATAACTTCTTGGCTTCCAAAGAAAATTACCTTAATAATGCAGCTAAATTCACCACCAGAGGCATAGGCAAAGATCCGAACAACCCGGTGCAGCATTTTGAAATTGAAATCGTGCTGGATAAAATCCTGCTTAACAGGGAAATTCGCTTAGAAAATATTTATTATGACTTGGATAAATGGGATATTCGAGATGACGCCAAACCTACTTTGGATGCATTAGCAGAAAGTTTAAACCTTAACCCACAGATTCGGATTCAGTTATCATCGCATACAGACTGTCGCGCCAGCGATACCTATAACGAAACGCTTTCGCAAAAGCGCGCCCAATCAGCAGTGGATTATCTCATTTCCAAAGGCATAGACGCCAGCCGACTGGTAGCGAAAGGCTACGGCGAAACCCAACCGGAAGCCAATTGCATTTGTACGCGTTGCAATGAGGAAGAGCATCAGCGAAATCGGCGTACAACCTTCAAAATTATTGAGTAATTGCCCATAAGAAAAAAGATCCCAATTAATTTTAAGGATATTTTAGCATTACGCCCATCGGAAGAATGGGCGTTTTTTTTAAACTTTGCCCGCGAACAACCATTCAAAAGCAATATGAAAAAACGTTTACTACTGTTTAGCGCTTCTTTTACCGTGCTATTTTTATTAAATAATGCCTGTAATTCTAATCGTGTTGCAAAGACCAATCCTACAGAATTAGAAATTGGCGGTGAAGCCGGAGCATTGATCAACCAATATATGGACAAGCAAGCCCAGGAAATGCAAGAAAACCTGGAAGGCGTGAGCGTGGCCCGTGTTGCCGAAAGCATTGTCCTTACTTTTGATTCCGGTTTGTTGTTTGATGTCGGTTCTTATCAATTGCGCAATGAAATTCGAGATAATCTGGTCAAATTGACAAAAATCTTTGATAAATATGATGATACAGAAATCGTCATTGAAGGGCATACCGATGATCGAGGAACAGAGGATTACAATATGACGCTTTCCGAAAATCGCGCCAAATCTGTTTATAATCAATTGGTTCGGCAAGGTGTGTCGAGCAGTCGTTGCGTGGTGATTGGACTTGGCGAAAGCGATCCTGTGGCGGATAACAACACGCTGGAAGGTCGCCAGCAAAATCGTCGGGTAGAGATTATTATTTTTGCAGATAAAAATCTGAAAAAAGCGGCTAAAAGAGGCGAATTGCCTAAAGTTTAAATTATTTAAGGAAGATATGAAAAATTATATTTCATTAACCTTTTTATTATTAATAATTGGGTGTTCCCAAAATAAGGACTCAAAAAATAGTGAATCAAATTATAATCCTAATGGTCATGGTGAGCAGACAATTAAATATAAGCATTTGCTAACGTATTTTCATGGATCAGAAGATTCATCTTCGATTGAAGAACATTCATTATATATAAAATATGATAATAAAAAAGAAATAAAAGAAGGTAATTATTTTTATACTGATTTATTAGAATTAGGTTATTGTTATATAAGTACGGCTAAGACTAAATTTCCTATAATGGTATTAAATTTTTATGATTCTTTAGAAGGTTTTCCTTCATCAAAAAGTATCGATGATATAGATAATATAGGTGAGCCATTTTATGAGTATAATATTTGATCCTTATAATCCTATCTCTTCACCAAAAGCTATTTCATTTCAAGGAGAAGGAAATAGAAAATTTATAAATATGGGAGAGGCACTTAAAAATTTTAATGAAAAAGGGTGTAAGGATACACTAATAAATGGTATACCTAAATTTGCACCTTTAGAGTAAGCAATAAGTAAGTTACCGCTGTACGGTGCTGAATTGCCTAAAGTTTAATCGCTATTTTTCTACAATCAATTTTTCCGAGTAGATGCTCCGACCATTGGCATAAGCATTTAGCCAATAGAGACCAGAGGGTTGATTTTTCAAATCGATCAACAATTTAGTTTGTTGTATTGAGCCTGCTTGTTGCTGTATCACGCGCTGGCCCAAGGTATTCCACACTTCCAATTCTATATTTAAGGCTTTTGGCAAGTCCACTTCCAGCCATACTTCGCCCGTGCTTGGGTTGGGGTAAACCTTGATTTGATAAGCGCCAATTGCCTCATTATCATCTACTAACGTAGCGTTTTCTATAATAATACAATTATTATTATCCGTTACGGTCACACTATAATCCCCGCTTTGGGGTATAAGAATTTGCTGTGTCGTTTCACCTGTATTCCAAAGATAAGTATAATCAGGGACGCCTCCGCTTGCAATTGCCAAAGCAATGTTTCCTTCTTCAAAAGTCATATCCAGCTGTAATTGAGGTGGTTCGGTTATTTCAAAAGTAGCCGTTTTAAAGCATTGATTTGTATCTCGCACCGAAAGTTTATAAATGCCGGCTCTCAATCCTGATAAATTGGATGTGTCTTCCACAAAGAGGCTACCCCGATATTCCCAAATATATTCATAAGGCCCCGTGCCGCCACTGACCAGTACTTCGATAGAACCAGTGGTATCGCCATGACACAGAACATTATTTGGCTTACCAAGAATAGAAATATCAGAGTCTGGTTGATCCACAATAATCGCCGGAAAAATGACACGACAAGTATCAGCATCCGTTAAAGTAAGGGTATAAGCGCCTGCGGCGAGGTTGGCAATATCTTCGGTGGTGCGATTATTGCTCCAACGGTATTCATAAGGTGGCGCGCCGCCTTGAATCGTTACATTGATAGCGCCATTGGCGTTATTTCGACAAGAGGCATCCTGCACGATAGGCGGATTTGCAAATCGGATCAAATCATTATTATTGGAAACTTGTTGCTGCAAAATAGTGTCCCGACAACCTCTTGTATCTATCACGTAACCCGTATAAGTGCCATTTGGAATGCCCGTCAAATCTTCTTTTGTGCCTATTTGAGTGCCATTTTGGTTCACCCACTGGAAGGTGTAAGGCTGCACCCCGCCGTAAGTACTTGCAAAAATAGCACCATCGGCGCTGCTAAAACAATTCGGTTCGTTGGTTTTATTAAAAATAAAAGATAATTGCGTAGGTTGGTTAATTGCTTTTTTAGGTGTTGCCACTACACAGCCGCTGCCGAGGTCAGTGATCGTCACGCTATAATCCGAATCCTGAGGTAATCCAGTCACAGTTGCTTCTCGTGAATTACTCTGAATAATAGTGTTTTCGCTAAAATGGAATATAAAAGGCGCTGCCCCGCCCGAAATTCTAACCGTCATTGCACCATCGTTCGCACCAAAACAGGTAATGTCTTTTACAAAAAAAGTGTCAATGGACAGTGCTTTACCTGCATCACGCAATTTGATGGAAGGAATGAGTTCACTACAACCATTGGCATCACGCACGAGTAGTTGATACTCACCAGGCGGAAGATTGGTCACAATCGAATCCGTAACTCCTGTACTCCATAAATATTCATAAGGTGCTCGTCCACCTTTGGTCACGGCTCGTATCTCATTAGAAAAAGCTTGATCGCATTCGTCGCTTGATTCGATAATAATTTCGGTAAGGAGTTCTGCGGGTTCTACTAATCGAAACGTCGTATCAATCGGGCATTGATTGGCATCCAACACCACCAAACGGTAGTCTCCTGCTGAAAGGTTAAAAATGTCGTCGGTCGTCTCCCCTGTTCCTACCCAATCGTAATCATAAGGCGCAGTGCCGCCTTCTACAGCAATTTCAATGAATCCAGTCGAGTCGCCGGTACAAGTGATTTGCCCAAAAGCTTCCACATTCAAATCCAAAGGTTCGGGATTGACAATTTTAATCGTATCCGATACAAAAACGCAGCCTCTGGAATCGCGCAAGGATAAAACGTAATCGCCATTACTCAAGCCTGATAAATCTTGCATGGTGCTACCGTTGCTCCAATTGTATGCCAGTGGAGGTGTGCCTGCACTAAAGAAATTGACCTCAATAGCACCATCGGTACTTTGAAAACAACTCGGTTGGAAAGGTGTAATATTTAAATCAAAAACTTGTGGCGCATCCACTATAATACTGGTATCGAACAAGCAACCTTCAGCGTCTTCCACAGTGACAGCGTAAGTACCCACCCCAACATTATTGAGGTTTTGAGTAATATCTCCTCTGCTCCAAATATAAGAAAACGGGGCAGTGCCAGTCGGTTGCAAATTGATGGAACCATCATTGCGACCAATGCAATCGGGTTGATCTACCACAATTGCAACTGCAATCGGGGACGCCGCATCGAGTTCAATCTTTAAAGAGTCGCCAAAGCAACCCTTGGCATCCGTTAGGGTAACGGAATACGTTCCTACGCCAAGGTTAGTAATGGTGCTTCCTGTTGTACCTGTATTCCAGACAAAAGTATAAGGCTGTGATCCGCCGTTTGCTACAGCTTCCAATATCCCTGTATTATCGCCAATACATTGCGGCGCTACCTGGTTGGCAATGCTTAATTGCAGCAAAGCAGGTTGTGCTATTGGAACATTCAAAACTTGTTGACAGCCATTAAAATCCGTAACCGTTACACTATAATTCCCTGCTTTTACATTTGCCAAAACCGGCGCAATACTGCCAGTATTCCAAAGATAGCGGTAAGGAGGTGTTCCTCCGTTTGCGGTAACTTTTACAAAACCATCGCTATTTTCAAAACAAGTGATGTTATGAAGCGAATCTATAATAACCCCCAGCGGTTGAGGGGCTTGTAAATCAATTATTTTCACCAATTGACAATCGTTGGCATCGGTTAAGGTCAGCGTATAAATGCCTGCATTTACATTGTCCAAATCTTCGCGCCGAGAGCCCGTATTCCATAAGAAATTATAATTCTTAGTACCACCAAAAACGCTGAGTTCTATCATTCCATCGGTAGCGTTGGAGCAAGAAGGCGAACTGAGTCCCTCTACGATCGTCAAAGCCTCTGGTTCTTTAACTTCCATTCCTTCCAGCACCGTTTCGCAAGCGCCATCGGTAATGGTCACTGCATACATCCCTCCGGGAATATTTTGAATAGAAGGTGTTGTAGCGCCTATGCTCCACAAATACTGAGGATTAATGCCCGTAACATTCAATGTAATAGCACCATCCAAAGCACCTGCACAGCTCACATCTTTAATATTAGGTGTTCTTACGATAGCCGCAGGGCCGTTGACAAAAACTTGCCTTAGAAAAAATTCACAAGCTTGCGTTGAATTATCAGTAATCGTGATTCGATATACGCCTTGCGGCAAATTATTAATAGTATAAGCGCCTAAAATGCCGTCAATACTGCCCGATATTCCATTAGCGCTGCTCCACTCATAGCGGAAAGGGCTTTGCCCTGCAAGTGGCGTAAGAGTAATGCTTCCATCGTTTCCAGTACAAGTGGCTGTATTTGTAGTAGAAACCCGCACCGAATCAATGCTATTTGTAGAGGTCACTTCTACGCTATCAATTGTTACACATTCACCGGCATCGGTGACGGTGATGAAGTATTTGCTGCTGATGTTTGCAATATTTCCTGCATTTATGACAATATCGGTATCATTTTCACCCGTACTCCAAAGATAAGTGTAGTTTCCACCACCACCCGAAGCATTCACTATCACGCGCTCGGTACTCTCCAAGCAAAGCGAAAAGGCTTTAGCGGGTACAAAGGCAAAATTGGGAGCAGGTTTTGCAAAAACGGTCACGCTTTGTTCATCTTTACAACCTTCCGGCGTAGTCGCTAAATAATAATAGGTGGTTGTCGCGATTGGATTGACCATTGCAACAGATAAGCGGTTGGCATCGTTGGCAGGTGAAGCATTATGAAAACTAATGGAAGCGCCTGTAAAATTTGCATCTTCAATAGTGAGGCTCGTCAAATCAAATGCTTCGCCAGGGCAAACTTCAGGCGTAGTGTTATGGCTGATGTTTGGATTAGGATTGACTACAATTATAGCCTCTGAACGTGTGCCTGAGCCGCAAATAAAATCGGTTTCTTGTGCATAAAAACGATACGTTATAGGCACTGCGCTGTTGTTCAAAGGTAAATCAGGAAAAAAACAAGTACCTGTACCTACTACATCCGTGCCATCCGGCGAGGTGTACCAAAAAATCGGTCGCCCAGCGATAGGCATAGCACAAATCACAGCAGCTCCGCCTGAGCAGATGGTATCATTCGTAACGACCGGCGGAGGCAACACATTTTCATCAGCATTACCATTACAATTATTATCAATGCCATTGCAAGTAATTTCGGTAGCATTCGGATGAATGTTCGGGTTATTATCATTGCAATCATCACCAATTAAAGTATAACCCGAGGGAATATCATTTAAACAACTGAGAATGAATTGATTCGGATTGCCAAAGCCATCACCATCTGCATCTGCATAAAACGGTGTATCTGGCGCACCCAAATCCTCCGAACCAAAAAATACAATATTATCCAAAGCAATATCTCCTCTTGATCCATTGCCACCGATTCCTACAAAGCGAAAGCGCACAATCGCATTATCGGCAAATTGATTCAATGAAAGATAGACTTTGTGCCACTGATTACCTTGATCGCCGACCTTTTCCCACATCGTTGACCAAGTCGCGCCACCATCTATCGAAGCTTGCAACCGAAGCTTGCCGATATTGGTACCCCACATATGATAATTAAAAGACAAATGACAAGTATCTGCTCCTTGCTTATTAATTCTAATACAATTCGAAAGCAAATGACACTCTTTTCCATTATTACAAGCTGCCCCAGAGGCTTCAAGATAGATATATTTACCATTACCTCCATTCACATCTTCGCTGGGGCCGGTACTTGCCGTAGGTGTATCTCCTTCATGCACCAACCAATCAAATCCATCGCCGTTACTATTGCGCCAAATGCCTGGAAAATCACAAATCGCGCCACAAGTGGTGGCACAGGATGCATAGGTATCAAAGCGTTCGACAATCGTTTGAGGTGGTGGCAGGCAACCGGTACGAACGGTAATCGCACAAGAGTTTTCAGAAAAAGTGGAACTAATTGTGCAGCGACGCCGGATGTAAATTTCGTATTCGGTATCAGGTTGCAAGCCTTGTAGATTATGTGGCGCACAAGCATTGGCGAAAGCCACTGTACCTTGTCCCGGATTTTGATTTACTCCAGGGATAAAACCAGGAGGACCATATTCTATAATCATTGGAGTACAGCCATCGGGCGTCCAGTCCAAACGCACACTAGTAGTATCAACTCCAAGGACACTCACACTTGAAACTGGCAGGCAAGAAGTTGATTCAAAGACCAATTCAACAAATTCCAATGTCCCTTCATCGTCTGGAGCATCGTCACAAATTTGCAAGAACCATTGTCCATTTGGATTTGTAGTCCCATCATTTAATAAGAAAAAACTTTCCTGCGGTTGATAAATTCCATCTAAAAAAGGTGCTTGCCCTTGCGTAATGGATTGACAAGCTGCAACTGAGAAAACCATTGGTTCTCCGCAATTGCTAATATCAGGATTGCCATAATTATCATCACCGCCGCCGTTATCAAAAGAAAGCTTCACGGTTTTGCCACTGGGCGATACCAGGCTAAGGTCAAGATCACCAGACCAAGGATGCCGAATGATCAATCGCACTTCTTTCAGATAAACATTTGTACCCAACAGCGTGCCAGGGGCATTATTCACATTGATAGCGAAGCGGTCTGGTTCATAAAATACACCTCCTTCGGGGCAATTATTATCGGTGATAGGAAGGTTCAATCCGCAAGTAGAAGGGTTGGACAACGTTGCATTTTGTGCCAATAAAAACTGGGGTAAACACAGATAGCAGAAAGCAATAAAAGTGCAAATCAGCCAGTTTTTCATAAAGTGTAGTTTAAGGGAAATGGCATTAACAAATCTACTTACGTATGATAGTTGCTACGCAAGCGTGTTACTGGGGTAAAAATAATACAATCTGCTTCAGTATTGAAAAACAGATGGAAAGGATTTTTGCCAATGATAGCAATTTATAGGAATGAGGTTGAGAAATGAGAGCAGATTTCGGTTCAATCCTCGTCCCTTAGTACTCAACCCTGCATTTCAAATAACAACATTTATCATCCGTCCTGGCACTACAACCACTTTTTTCACACTTTGACCATCAATCCATTTCTGAATCGCTTCGATCTCCAATGCTGCTTTTTCCAATTCTTCTTTGGTAGCAGTGGCCGGGAAGGTCACGGTCGTACGCAATTTGCCGTTGATACTCACCGGATAATTGATTTCATCTTCCACTAGAAATGCCTCATTATGAACCGGATACGTACCATTTTTATGAATACTGCCCTCGTGACCCAATTGATGCCATAACTCTTCCGCCAGGTGCGGCGCAAAGGGTGCAATTAATATCACCAGAGGCTCTAATATTAAACGCTTATTACATTTTAAATCTTTTAATTCATTAGTGGCTACCATAAAGGCACTTACGCAAGTGTTAAACGAAAATCGCTCAATATCTTCATTTACTTTTTTAATAGCCGTATGTAATGCTTTTAATTCTGCTTTGGTCGGCGCATCATTGCTGACCTTAAAATTACCCGCATTATCTACAAACAAGCCCCAGAACTT
>JANRME010000211.1:0-7084 GCA_033761835.1 Saprospiraceae bacterium | reverse complement strand
GAAAAAAAACTTGGCTTGGATTGCCTCCTACTTTCGTATAATTCCATTCTTATTCTAGCAAATCCTACTTTTGGCGGATGCACTTTTCTCAGAAATCACTTTGATTTGCGGCATATTGTTCCATCAAAAAATAAAAACTTATGAATAAGCACATTATTCGATTCGGATTGTACAGCAGCGCAGTAATGCTTGGTCTATTTGGGCTTACCTGGGCAATCTTTGGCACTTCGCTTGGTTACACTGCTTCAGAAGTGATAGGTTACCTATCCTTTTTTATTTCACTATCTTTCATTTATTTTGGTGTAAAAACCTACCGCGATGAGCAAAATGGCGGTCAAATCACTTTGGGAAAAGCTTTTTTGGTAGGCTTGTTGATTGCACTCATCCCTTCTTTTTTCTTTGCGATTTATACAGGGATTTTTATTGTTTTACAGGGTGAAAAATGGATGCAATGGGCACTCGAAAATATGCCCCCATCTCAACGAAGCCAATTTGATGCAAATCCTGAATTGTTCACGAATCCTTGGTTTCAAGGCGTGGTAATGTTTTTCACTGTTTTTGTAATCGGATTGGTGTATGCTTTAATTTCTGCGTTTTTGGTAAAAAGATCAAAGACGTTGTCGTAATAATCTAATCCTTACATTTTACTTAGTATTTCACCATTATGATTAAAAGAATAATTCTATCATTTACCGTCTTTGCAGCAATTCTTATGCTTTTGCTTGGTTGTAATGTATTTTGGACCTCGCCATCTTATTACAACACCAGCAAAAACTATACGTTTCATTCACCAATTATGACAAATGAAATGTACGCTGTCTCTGGCGAGCATCCGCGACCCTTTATTTTTGTTATCAAAACGCGCTCAAAAGGAACAGCGTATATTTTAGGTGTAGATCATACGAAAGACCCAACGCACCGCGACCTCGACTCCATCCGGTTTTGGTGGAACAAAGCTCAACCTACGGTTGCTATGGTAGAAGGGCGCTTGGGTTTTTTATTTTCCTGGTTGCAAAATCCTGTTGAAAAGTTTGGTGAAAATGGCTTGACTGCTCAACTCGCCAAACGAAACAGTGTCAAACTTTATACTTGGGAGCCCGACAAAGATAATCAAATCAATATCATGATAGAAAAGTATGATCCTGCGAAAGTGGCATTGTTATTTTCAATACGCCCTTATTTTAGCAATTTCCGATACGGAAAGCCCGCCAATCCTGAAAAACAGATGGATGAATATATCCAAAGTCGTACTGACCATCCAAAATTGAAAGGATTTATCACCAATTGGCAACAAATTGATTCCATTTGGAAAGCAGACTTCCCAAATGAAAAAGATTGGCGCGATTTTTCAGATGAATGGGGCTGGCCCGAAGGCTATCTGGCAGAAATGGCAAGTTTTAATAATATGATACGAGATATTCACTTATGTAATGCAGTGATAGATTTAGTACAAAAAGGTGAAACCGTTTTTATTACAATGGGAAGTAGCCATGCGGTCAGAATCCAAAAAGCATTGGAAACGACTTTAAGCAATTGATTTCAAAAAAGAAATGATAGTATTGGCAGCACGTTCGGAAGCGCCAATATTTCCAAGCCTTTGACGCAATTCGGCGTAGCCAGTTTTGATTTCCTTCGCTTTTTCAGGGTTTAAAATCGCACTTAATTCTTGCTGTAAATTTTGAGTATTTAAATCATTCTGAATCAGTTCTTTGACTAAAAGGCGATCTACGATCAAATTAACTAAAGCAATAAATTTGATGCGTTTGCCAACCAAGCGTTTAGCAATCGCATAAGAAATGGCGCTACCTTTATAGCATACGACTTCCGGCACGTTGAATAGCGCGGTTTCGAGCGTAGCAGTGCCCGATGTGACCAAAGCCGCTTGTGCGTAACTCAGCAAATTATACGTTTGATTTTGAACCAAGGAGACGTTTTTTGCATCGGCTTTCGTCAAAATAGCATCGTAGAATTCTTTTGGCTGGGAAGGCGCACCGGCGATAACGAATTGATAATCAGTAAAATCAGAAACAACGCTTAGCATTATTTCCAACATGCGGCTGATTTCCTGTTTCCTACTCCCCGGTAAAAGCGCTATGATAGGCTTATCGGACAAATTATTTTTTTGTAAAAAATCAACGGAAGGCTTGTAATATTCTATTACATCTAATAATGGATGTCCTACAAAATCCACTTTGTAATTATATTTTTGATAAAACATTTCTTCAAAAGGCAAGATAACCAGCATTTTATCCACCGATTTTTTAATATCATGTACGCGACTGGCATGCCATGCCCATAATTGCGGTGAGATGTAATAAATTACTTTCAATCCTTGCAGTTTCGCCCATTTTGCAATGCGTAAATTAAAACCTGGGTAATCAATCAGAATCAGTGCATCCGGTTGATAATCAAGGACATCTTGTTTACAAAATTCTATATTACGAAGAATCGTACGCAAATTTTTCACTACTTCCAAAAAGCCCATAAATGCCAAATCCCGATAATGCTTGCGCAAATCGCCACCTGCTGCTTCCATCAAATCGCCGCCCCATGCACGGAATTCCGCCTCAGCATCCTTTATTTTCAAGGCTTTCAGCAAGTTTGAACCATGCAAATCGCCCGAAGCTTCCCCCGCGATGACATAATATTTCATAATAAGGTTGAAAAGTTGAATACTTGAAAGGTTGAACTTGATCCATTTATTAAAAAAACGTATTTCCAAAGTAAATGACCCAGCCGATGGCATACAACACCGTCATCACAGCGATTCCACGCACTGTTTCGCCAAAGCGACGACGCTGGAAGATATTGAGTGGAATCAGATTCAAACAAATAGCGATGACGCCTAAAGTGCGCGCCCGAAAATTAGGAGAAAAGCCAATATTACTCGTCCAGCCCATCGCATCCATTTGATCGTAAATGGTAAGCAATAAAGCATACCCTACAAAGGGTAACAGCAAGCCAATCAGCAATCCTATCCAGAGTTTGTTTTGAATCATATTTTGTTTATTTGTAGAGAGCCAATACTAAAGGGAATAGGGACTAAATATATAATGATTTTCCGCCTCAAAGTCACAAACACCCGGCATCACCACATCTCTATGTCTCTATACCTCCAAATCACCCCTCTACCCTTATCCTTCTACCTTCTACCATAATCTCCTCCATCTCTTTCATCGCTTTCAGCGCTTCATAATTCGTCAGATCGTGCATCGAAGGTACCACTGAAATATAGCCATTATCCAAAGCCCATATATCAGTGTCGGGTTCGTGATCTTCATTCACAAAACGCCCAGTCAACCAGTAATATTTCTGTCCACGTGGGTCGGTCGCTTCGACAAATTCTTCTACCCAACGCGCATTCGCCTGTCGGCAAACCTTCACGCCCTTAATTTCATCCATTGGCAATTTAGGAATATTTACATTCAACAAACTGCCATGTTCCATGCCTTGCTCCAACACATATCGCATAATTTCTTTTGCAAAAGGCTTACAAGGTTCAAAATCAGCCCCATGTGAATAATCTAATAAGGAAAAACCAATCGAAGGAATGCCCTCCAATGAAGCTTCCATCGCCGCCGAAAGCGTACCAGAATAAATAATATTGATCGAAGCATTCGAACCGTGATTGATACCGGAAACGCACAAATCCACTTTCCGACCTCTCAACACCACATTTTGCGCCAGTTTTACACAATCCACCGGTGTACCAGAGCATTCATACGAGGCTTCCACATCTTCAAACACATCCATCGGGTGTAAGCGAATCGGATTGGCAATGGTAATCGCGTGCCCCATCCCCGACTGTGGCGCATCCGGTGCTACAACGACCACATCGCCCAAGGTTTTGGCAACTTCCACCAGTGCCCGAATTCCATGAGCCGTGATTCCATCGTCGTTTGTTACTAAAATTAAAGGTTTTTTCATTGATTTATTTTAAAGGTGCCAGCGTAAAGAGCAGAGCAGTCAGATCAAGCAGTAGCTCAAAAAGTTTCGATAAAAGTCTGATCTCGGGCTTCTCTAATCTGACTTCCTAAAATTAAGTCGCAAAATTAATATGTTCAAAATGATTATGACAGTTATTTTACGGTTAATTTAAACCCATAAAACTTGTGCTTGTTATAGATTCGATTTTTAAATCGTGGAGAAGGTTTCGAAAGTTGAGTCAGCCTAAACCCACTCAACCTCCTCAACTCCCTAAACGCTTAAAATGAAAAAAGGTATTCTTCTCGTCAACCTCGGCACGCCCGACGAACCCACGCGCCCGGCGGTGTATCGTTATTTATTACAATTTTTGCTCGATCCCCGCGTCATTGATTATCCTTGGCTCGCCCGAAATATATTGGTACGTGGCATCATCGTTCCATTCCGCTCCGGCAAGTCTGCTAAATTATATCAACAACTTTGGACGGAAAATGGCTCACCATTGAAATTTTATGGAGAACGGGTGACCGAGACGCTGAGAGACTTAGTGAGCGACCAATACGAAGTCGAGCTTGCTATGCGCTATCAAAATCCTTCGATAGAATCGGCTTTAAATAAACTCTTTCAAAAACAAGTCTCCGAAATCATCGTCTTTCCCATGTTTCCGCAGTACGCCTCGGCTACGACCGGCTCCGTGCACGATGAAGTCATGCGTTTGTTGCGTAAAAGAGATACCATTCCCAATATTAAATTCATTAATTCTTATTATAATTATGAGGCGATGATTGATATTTTTGTTGAAAACGCCCGCCAATTCGATCTTTCCAGCTACGATCATATTATATTCAGCTATCATGGTTTGCCGCAACGCCACCTCCTAAAAGCTGACGATTTTAATCATTGCTTACAAAAAGAAAATTGCTGTCAAAATATTACCAGCGTCAATCAATTCTGTTATTCCGCGCAATGCCACGCCACTACCCGCGCCATTGTTCATAAATTGGGTTTAACCCCCGACCGTTATACCACTTCATTCCAAAGTCGACTCGGACGCGAAGTCTGGGCGCAACCCTATACCAGTGAAATCATTGAACATCAAGCTAAAAAAGGTGCGAAAAGATTATTAATCTTCAGCCCTGCTTTTGTGGCTGATTGCCTGGAAACATTAATCGAAATCAGCGTAGAATATCAGGAAGAATTTGAACATCTGGGCGGCGAAAAAGTAGATTTGGTACCAAGCTTGAATGATAACCCGAAATGGATCGCGGCGGTGAGGGATTTGGTGGTGAATGCGTAATTACGGGCGAGCTTCAGTCGCTCTTGTAATAGTAAATGTCGACGACTGAAGCTCGCCGCTACTACAAATCTCCAGAGGGAATAATTCCTTCTTTAATAATCTTTACTTGTTCTTGAGTAAACGGCGCCTTTAACAAATCCTCCGTCTCCTGATGACACCGAAACAAATCCACAATATAATGCAAGCGATCCGGCAAGTCCGCCCAATCAATCGCGCCCGATTCTTTTACACTATTGAATGTGGGATCTACTTGTTGTAATAATAATTGCAACTCCGGGTTATTCACTTGTTGTAATGATTCGGGGAAACTCGCTTGCAAATCTTCCGCCAATTGCAGATACTTCCCTTCCGGGAAGCACAACACCATCATGTTTTTAGTCAATAACAAGCGTATTTTTTTACGTGCCGATGTAATAAAGTTATTTATTTTTGCATCCAATTGCATCGGTTTGCCAATAAACCGCATTAACAACATCATTATATACACCAACCAGCCCCGATATGGAAACGTGGCTTGTAACAATTTTGGCAATAAAACCGAAGGTTCTGGCACCGACGCATTCAACGCTTCCGCAATTTCCGGTTGCAAGCGCGTTTGTTCATGAAAACCAATCTTTATATTCGCCATTAAGATTAATTCCGCCCGTTTTTGTGCATCCGTTTCAAAAAAAGCCTCATAATAATGGCGGAATGCCTGCTGTAAATAAGCTTGTCCATTGGGTGGATCCCCTTCTTTTAATGTCGCGCAAAAAAGCGTGATATTATTTACATCATAATGCACATCTTGCGCACAACTTTCTAAAAACCGTGCAAATTCCCGCCCAATTTCCGCAAATACTTTTTGATTCCCCCGCGCCACTGCATCACTCGAATGTGCTATAATATTCGCTGGATTCAACACTGCCCAAAGGCGTTGCCATAAGGTAGTTTCTTCGGATGTTGTTTCTGTCATGCCTCTTTCACGCACATCTGGAGTCAGCAAGCGCTCCAAAGCCCGCCTCAAATCTTCCTTCCTGATCGTCTGCCCCGCCTGCTTCGATGCCCAGGTCGCAAAGGTACACCAATTCGCACACGCCCCTGTACGTTGCGTCATCGCCTGCGATAGCTCATAGTAGCACTGCGTAATCTGCAAATTGCGGAGCACCGGCTCAGGGTGAGTAGCGATGGTATCGACCTGGTGAATGGTGGGAAACAAAGACATAGGTTAGGTTTTTAAAAGCAACTCAAATTGCTTGAATTAATTCAAAATCAGGAAATTGTTCTGCAAAAGTATCTTCAAAAACCAACATATCATAAGCTGCTGCAATAACGGCAATAGTAAGTTGCTTAGCTTCTACTTTAAAATCAAGTATTTCACCAGCAATTTTGAATTCAGAGGTTTTAAATAAAAACTCTAATATGTCCCGGATTTCATCTTGCTCTTTTTCAGTAATGGGTTTGGGTGCTTTTATGTTATAGACAAAGGTGACTTCTTTCATTCTTAATACAATATAACTGTTTTTTATTTTTGCTTACGCATTCAGCGCAAAGCATAACGAAAATACGAAGAATGATTGGAATTTTAAAGCTTAATAGATGATAGGATGCGGTCAAAGACCTATGAAAGACACGCGCTGGACACAGTCCAGGCGCGAGCGGATTATGCTTTTTGGGTGGTCGGCTATTTATTTGGGTCATCCTGGAATGAACGCTAACGTTTACGTATTGGCAATGGTGGGGCATTTGAAAAACGTCAGCCCAACATTTACACAAATGCCCAATAGAATTACAAATGTTGAGTTTACAACTGTCAGCCCCACTATTGCCAATACAATGTTGTGTGCTGTGCTGTTGTCATTGTAATTTGTCACGACAAAGTGCAAT
>JANRME010000210.1:0-3141 GCA_033761835.1 Saprospiraceae bacterium | reverse complement strand
CGATTCGGAATCGATTGATAATCAGCAAATTTGTCACCAGTTTATGAAGACCAAGCTCGTACTTTGGGGTACTAACGCACAGAATGAACGATTGTTAATTGCCCTTGAATTGATGCCGGAAGAAAATAAAGTGAAAGCTTTTACCTTTCCGGAGCAAATTGCCACCGAAGAGTTCAGCCAATTGATGCTCAAGGAATGGAGAGACGGCAATGCAGTAGAATTTCCGGACGGCTTTTCTGTGGAGGAAAGAGAACTCACCCTCAGCGGCAGTATTCTGCCCGATGGGGTTAAAGCCGAACGTGAAGACATTGTCCAACGCGCTCAAACTGAGTGGCACTTCATCGTGCTGTCTTCTCGCCTTTACCATACTTATCATTCCGAGTTAAGTGAATTCAAGGATCGCATCGAAAAAGCATTGCGCTTTGAATCCAGCCTTTGGGACGAACTAAAAGGTTTTTGGGATAAAGTACAGGTACAGGTACGTGACCGCAATCTTTTCCGTGAACACGCCGACGCTCTCCGCGATCGTACCAACGAGCTGTTCACTTCCCTCAAGGAATTGCGTGGTAAACTGGACGAAGAATTTGAACGGCTTTCCAAAGATAATTTCGAACGTTTCAACCAAATGTTGGCTGACGTTGAAAAAAAGGTCAGCGATGGTTTGCGCTTACAGCCTCTTTTTGATGACCTCAAAGAGATGCAACGCAAATTCCGCGAAGCAAAACTGACCAAAGACCACCGCACCAAAATCTGGGATCGCCTGGACAATGCCTTCAAAGTCATTAAGGAAAAACGTTTCGGCACCAGCAGTACTCCAACTACCGGGGCCACTGGCGCACCTGGAACGGGTGATGACCGCTCTCCTGGTGAACGCCTAAGCCGCCGTTACGAAGGTTTAATGTCGGCCATCGATAAAATGGAGAAATCCATTAAGCGCGATGAAGACGATTTGGATTTCCAAAAACGCAAAGTCGCCTCAACCGATGGCCAATTGGAAGCGCAAATTCGCCAGGCTAAAATCCTGATGATCGAAGAGCGCATCCGCTCCAAACGGGAGAAATTGGGTGAAATGACCCAAACCCGCGAAGAACTCGATCGCCGGGTAGAATCACAAAAAGAACGCGACGCCAAAAAAGCGGAGCAAGATAAAATCCACGAAGCCAAACGGGCTGCCGAGGAAAAAATCAAATCAGAGATCAAGGCTGCAGCAGATGCGCGCAAAGAGGACGATGATAAATTGTCCAAAGCTGCCGAGCAACTCAAAGTAGAAAAAGGTACTCCATCCACTAAAACTGAAGATGCCCCAGCTGAGGACAAAGGCGAGTCACTTCTCGATGCAGTCATCGCTACCGTAGGCGATTCGGTTACAGACGTAGTGGATACCATTAAAGCTGTGGGTGAAGTAGTAGGCGATAAAATTGGGGATTTGGTTGAAGACATCAAAGAAGCGTTGGAGCAATCCACGGATGCTGCTGAAGAAGCCAAAACCGAAATCAATGAGGAAGTGGAGGAAACCAAATCCGAGGCTGTCACAGCAGTTGAAGAAACAGTTTCTCCTGAAGAAAGCGCCGCGCCCGAAGACGATACAACTGCAGATCCTGAAGCGTCTGATAAAAAAGACTAAAACGAATAACGATTTTTTTTACCTTGTACTGACAAAAAAAGCGAGCGCGTTGCCTGGAAATGGTCACGCGCTCGCTTTTTTTTATTTTTTTTTGCTTTTTTTCGACCGTTTACCCCCTAAAAACCTCCTTTTGCCAAAAGAAAAAATTCTTTTTTTTTATCCAAAAAAATTATTATTTTCACAATACATTTCTTAAAATTCAACAAAATCAGAATTTTAAATAGAATATCGGAAATATTTTTTTTCACAATGCCTAAAAAATGTCCTTGTCCGGCGAAAATAAGCGTCGCATATTTGTATCGTGATCAGGAGATAATGAGAATGAAGCGAGTGGATCACCAAGCTGATAAAAGGGTCAGCACCTAAAGTTGAATATGTTCATGGGATTATAATTTGTCAGTGGTCAGTCGTCCCGAAAGCGATTTCGGGACGATGGACTTCTTTTAAAGCAACAATCCCAATGCTCAAAAAATAAAAAAGGCATTTCTCAAACGAAATGCCCTCAAGTAGTAACTAGGTCATGCTCATGGAATTATTGCAAAAAGATATTTTCGTGAGATTACAATTTGTTGTTGGGGTTAAGAATTAGCATTAACATTGCGAGGCCAAGTTACAAGGAATATTCCGCCTGTGCAAGAAAGGAAGAATATTTCTATCAACGGACTCAAGAGATTTTTTTTTGGATATGTTCATGGGATTATATGTAAGGGTCGCGCTTCAAGTGCGACTTTTTTTTTGCCCCTACCTCAGCCCTTCTGCTCTTTTATATTCTTTCAGACTGCACAGCTGCAAATTAGTCACATATTATTTGGCGAATATTCTTCTTTAGTATGACGCAAAAAATTACTTCCCGATTTTGGGTTTTGAATAGGAAGCTCACTTGAAATGAAGCGTTCGACTTCCTATTCAAAACCCAAAATCGGGAAGTTAATTTTTCTGCTTTACTAAAAAAATATCTCTTGCGCCATGCGGTAAGTATTGGCGTGCGCCTCCACAATAATGGCTAAACTTTCTGAATAACCGCCGCCCATACTAATGGCTACAGGCAGCTTATTTTTTTTGCAGGTTTCCAGTACAAAACGATCTCTTTCCCGACAACCTTCTGGCGTAAGTCCTAAGCGCCCTAGCTTGTCGCTAGCCAGTACATCTACGCCAGACAGGTAAAACACCAATTCGGGTTGGACTTTTTCCAATAAAAATGGCAATGTTTTTTTCAGGATTGACAAATAAGCCTGATCCTGGGTCCCATCGGGTAGCCCAATGTCCAAATCGGATACCTCCTTGCGCAAAGGAAAGTTTTTGGCCCCATGCATACTAAAGGTAAATACCCGTGGCTCCTGTCTGAAAATATGGGCAGTGCCATTGCCCTGGTGAACATCCAAATCCACCACCAAAATTTTATGTACTATATTATGGTGTAGCAAATAATTTGCGGCCACCGCAATATCGTTGGTGCAACAAAACCCTTCACCCCGAAAAGCATAAGCGTGATGGGTACCTCCGGCTACATTTAGAGC
>JANRME010000209.1:0-23908 GCA_033761835.1 Saprospiraceae bacterium | reverse complement strand
ACCCGATTGATTCCGATACTTTATAAAAGCATCAAAATAAGGCGCACTGATTTGCATATCCATTACTTCCTCCTGCATAATATTATACTTCGTAGCATATTTGGGCAGCTTGGCTGCATAATTATTAAGCCAGGGTACGCGCTCTTCATCGCTTTTAGGTAAGTAATACGCTTTTTTTGACATATTTTCTGAGGTTTATAAAGTGAATAAATAAGTGTAAATTCCATATTGATAAATTAAGCGCACGCCGCCAAATCATTTGGTCATGCCGCCGAGTGACTCGCTCACGCTGCCGGATCACTTGGACATGCTGCCGAGTGATTCGCTCCCGCCACCAGATCATTTGACCACGCCGCCGAATGATTCGCTCACGCTGTCGGATCATTTGGCCGCGCCGCTGAGTGATTCGCTCACGCCGTCCGATCATTTGGTCACACCGTCGAGCGATTCGCTCACGTTGTCTGATCATTTGGTCACGCCGTCGAGTGATTCGCTCACGTCGTCCGATCATTTGTCCACGCCGTCGTAGAAAGCCGAAGCATCGACAAAGCCAATAAAATCAAGGCTACTGCTATTAGCCGCCGGATTGCCTTATGAGATGTGTTTGTTTGTTGGGAAGAAAAATGGCTTATGTATTGATATAAGCTTGTTTGGGTAAGCTTGTGTAATAATGCTATACAAAATTAAGTTTTTTTGTGAAATATGCAAGTATTTTAATAGCGAAGAAAGCGCCATTTCCGACGATTGTAATAAAAATTCCCTGAATACTCCCAAGTTCATTGCATAAACCTTATTTTTATCTGTACAAACCTAAAAATTGACCAATGGCTCAAGAAACCGAACAACTCCGATTCACCTGCTACAAATGCAGCACTGAAAATTTTTACCCTGCAAAACAAGGCGACGATCAAGAAGGCGGCAAAACCCTCCTCAAACGCTGCACCAACTGCGGCGCTGAAAACAAAATCGAGCTACCCGATGGCTGGGTGGCAGCGCGCACCGAGGTGATTCACAGAGGCACCAAAAACAACGATGAAAATGGTTAAGCTCCTGATAGAGCAGCCTGACTATTTTCCATTGATAGCTACCGATATATAGTCCCTACGAGACAAGCTACAGGAGGCATTGCCCGGTACGGGCTGCATATCGGTAGCAAACGTATATAAAATACCACCTGCCCCAGCGGGGCTAAACACAAAAACCAATATGATCCTCCAACTAAACCTTACACCGGAGCAGGCGCAATCCCTCCAAACCATCGCCGGGCAATTCAACCGCGAATTGGAAGCTAACAATTTCCCCAACGCCGCTACCTTGCAGCAGTTGAAAACCGCCTTGCAGGAAGCGCTATGGGCGCAAGCGGGCTTCGCCAAATTTTGGGAAGCAGCCAAAGTTGACCATAATCTCAACAGCCTATGCCTGGTGCACGAGCGCACCGCCATCCGCAACCTGCCCTGGCAGTTGGCGACCGAAGAGAATCAAGAATTGTCGATATACAAAGCAATAAAACCTGATTTGCCAAACCATCAAGCTTCTTTAGGCGAGCCATTAAAAATACTTTTTATGGTGGCTACACCTGCAGGAGTAACTCAGTTGAATTTTGAGCAAGAAGAAAAAAAGCTGCTCTTGGCGCTTTTGCCTTTGATGGGTAAAGGTTTGGTGCAAGTGCATTTTACCAACAATGGCTCTTTAGAGGATTTGGAGGAAAAACTATTGGAAAACAAATTCCACGTTTTACATTTTTCTGGACATGGTAGTTACAGGAATGGAAAAGGAACGCTGGCGCTCGAAGCCCCTCTAACAGGGGAACTTAAAGAAGCCGATGTAGATACCTTAACCGATTTGTTTGATAGATTGAACAAAAAAGGGCGTCGCCCAGATTTGGTAGTGCTTTCCGCCTGCCAAACTGCACAAGGTGAAAGTGGCGAACTTGCTGGTATTGCCGATGCTTTGATTCGAGAGAATATTCCCGCAGTAATTGCAATGGCATCGAGTGTTTTAGATGATTGTGCGGCTCATTTTACGACTGCTTTTTATGATTTTTTATCGCAGGGTTTGCCCTTGCCAGATGCTTTTCAAAAAGCAACTAAGGCAATGCGGGCATTTGAAGTGCAAAGGTATAAACCTGCTGAAAATCGCCTCCCTAATGGACAATTTTTAGCATCTGGTCAATGGTTGATTCCGCAATTGGTAATGAGTCAGCAAGTCCAGCAGTTAGTAGATAAAACTGCGGAGCGGAGCGAATTAGCTTTTACTTTCGACGATGCCTATCTTCAAAAAGAGGAAAATCTATTGAATTTCCTGAAGCGTCATTCCAATTATGTTTTTGCAGGACGGCGCAAAGAAATACAATTGGCGTTCCAAGCTTTGAAAAATAAAAAAAACGTCTTGTTAAAAGGACAAGGCGGTGTGGGCAAAACCGCCTTAGCCGAACACCTCGCCATCCGCCTACTAGCCAGCAATCCCCGCACCAAAGTATTTACCCACAGCGAAAAGACCCCGGCTGCCCAAAGCCTCCTCGACCAAATGCAGGAATACTTAACAAAAGACAAACAGCAGTTTTCCGTTGTCAGCGAGCTGGCTTTAATAGAAAAACTAGATGAGCAAGTTTCCTATCTTTTGAAACAAGTTAGCCAGCACTGCCACCCGTTCTTTATTTTTGATAACGTGGAGACTTTTCAAATTTATGATAAGGATAAATCTATTTGGATTTGGAATGTAGATAAACACGAGGATGTATTGACCGCATTACAAACCTTGAACAACAGTTTACTTCACCCTTTCATCATTATAACAGGACGCTATCCGCTTGTGGAATTAGTAAGTTTAGAAGAATGCAATCTTAACACTGTACCCTTTGGCGATTTTATTAAAAAATGTTGGCAACTCTCCTTTAGTACCCTAGCGGATGCACTGGAAAAAGACAAACTCTCTGTGGGCACGCTGAAAAGAACCGGCGAGGGCAAGACCACCTTTGAGGCGGTGGTGAAATTGCTACACACGACCCTGGGCGGCAACTACCGCGCCCTGGAATTCTTTGACGAGCTGTACGCACGAGAGAAAGACCAAATTGTAGCGCTGCTGGACAAGCTGGATCAACTCAAGGACGACCCCACCTTGCAAGACGAGGTGCTGCACCGCATGAGCGAGAACCTCGTCTTCGAGCAACTCCTCCGCTACCTGAATGCCGAAGACCAGGACACCCTCTCCCTGCTGGCGCGCTTCCGCATACCCGTGCTGCCGATGGCGGTAGGGATGCAGCGCGAAACAGCCGACCGCAGCCGCGCACTGGCGCAACTGACCAACCTCACCCTGGTAGAACAACAAACCGGTATAGACGGGCGCAACCGCTACTACGTGACGCCGCTGGTGGGCGAGCTATTAAAAAGAAATCACTTTATAGAAGCGCCGTTTTCCGCAGACAATGCCGGGGCTTACCACGAGTATATTCATGATGAAGATTTGTATTTAAACTGGCTGGATGAACTTAGCGAAGCCTTCGAGTGGTACTTCGAAGCTCAGAAGGTGGATGGGGTAAACCGTATAGGTTATCGGTTAAACAATTTTTATTACAATGTACAGCAATTTCGGCTTTCCTTAGAATATGGCTTACGCAGCGAAGAGGTTGCGCAAGAACAAACTTACGGCAATATCTGGAATAATTTAGGCTTGACTTTACAAATATTTGGTCAATTAGAACCTGCTTTGCATTACTATGAAAAATCCTTAGCGTATGATAAAGGAATAGACGACCGAAAGCGGGAAGGAATAATGCTCAACAACATTAGTCAAATTTATTTGATTAAAGGAAACTTCGATGTAGCGATGAGTTATTTGCAAAAAGCAATAACCGTTTTTCAAGAAAATAATGATCTTGAGCTCAAAGGAAAGGTTCTTATTAGCATTAGCGAAATTCATAGATTAAAAGGAGATTATGATTTAGCACTAAATTATTTGAAGCAATCTATCAATATTTTTCAAGAGACTGGGGATCGTGAAGGTGAGGGCACTGCTCTTAACAATATTAGCCAAGTTTACATGAACATAGCAGATTACGATCAAACTTTATTTTACTTAAAACAATCCTTTGAAATTATAAGAGAAATTGGAGATCGTCTGAAAGAAGGTACAATACTCATGAATATTAGTAAAGTTTATGACGCTCAAAAGGACTTCCAAACAGCGTTAGATTATTTACATCAATCTTTAGTAATAAGAAAAGAAATTGGAGATAAGCAAGGAGAAGGAGCTACACTAAATGATATTGGGCTAAATTATTTAGGCAGAGGTGAATACGATATAGCTTTAAGTTATTGCCAAGAAGCATTAACAATAAGCAAGAAAATTAACGACCCGCTAAGTGAGAGCATTTCTTTAGGAAATATTGCAAAGATTTTTCAAATGCAGGGAAAACATGAACATGCTTATCCACTATTGCAAAAGGCTTTAGAAATAAGTCAAGCTATTGGGGACTTACCAGGTGCTGCCGTCATACTTTGGAATATAGGAGATCTATTATTTGAGCAGGAACAATTTGAAAAAGCAGTTATTCCAATTTTTAAAGCTTATCTATTTTTTAATAATGTTGGATCAACTAAAACTCAGAATGTTTTAAGCTATCTAAATGCTATTATCGAACAAATCGGTGAAGCCAGGGTGCTGGAAATTATAGAGCAAATGAATCAAGGGTAAGTAGTAAGGGTAAGTTTTCCGAAATTTTAAAAATTTCGGAAAACTGGAAATTTCGGAAAACTGGAAAACTGGCAATCCCGGATGCAAACGTCCCGTCGGGACGCGCTATGGGTAGAACGGTCGAATAAAATACACGGGCGTGCCGTAGGTACGCCTTATGAAATGGATACAAAGCGTACCTACGGCACGCCCAATGATCCTGGTTTTAACCATGCTACCGAGACCTCGTCCCGCCGGGACGATTCGCCATAAAATGATTCACGGTTTAAAACAAAAAAATATGTCCGACACACCACCCATCCTGAAAGGCAGCGCCCCCGACCCCAGCGACACCTCCTGGGTCGAGCACGCGCGCAGCGAGCAGCAGCAGCAAGCCCTGCGCCTGGAGGAGACCGCTAAGTACCTGGCGGGCATCATCGCCATCTCGCTCACCATTTTTATTGACAAACGCCCCGCCAATCTTGCCGCGTGGACGGGCGACGTGCTCACAGGCGCGGCGCTGGTATGGATGGGTGCGGCTTTCCTGTCCTTTCTGGTGCTCTTCCCCTGGCGCTACCGCTACGCCCCCGACTCCCCCGATGACATCCGGCGGGCGTTCCGGCGCGTGGTGCGGGTGAAGTGGGCATTGCTGGTGGCAGCTACGGTCTGCTTTTTGGTGGCGCTGGGCATGGGGGTGTGGGCGTTTTTGAAGGGGTAGTGGCGGCGAGCTTTAAGCGTCGGCAAGATGGCATCAAGGAAAATCACAAGAATCATGGAGATCATCGCTCAGACTGTTAACAGTAGGGGCTTATAGATTTTATGAAAAATTAAACCCGGAATCTTTCTTATCCAGGAGGTATTCTTCCTATCTTGAGGGAATTCTGCAACTACGCTACTTCGGTGCGACCCAAGAAGTCTTGGTGAAAGCGCTATCCTAACTGTTTTTTTATTCACCTTAAACTATAAATATCCAATAACCATGAGGTTCAAAACATTATTTTTGGCTATTGCACTGCTCTTTGTAGCAGGTACTACCTTCGCACAGATGAACAATCCTTTTGCCGCATTTTTAGGCAATTTTGAAATGAAACTGACCAAAGCAGAACCCGCCCTACCCGCCGAGGCGATGAACGGAATTCAGAAGGGGGTAATGAAAGCTACTCCCGACAACACAGGCATGATAATTACTTGGAATGGAATGGGCCCGGATGGTAAGCCTTATGAGAACTACGAGTTGTGGTATGCCGATAAGGACAGCAAAAAAATCTATGGAATAAACACAGAAGGTGGTAGAGTAGTACGCATGGAGGGAGATATAAGTGCAGATGGAAAGACGCTCACCTTCACGGGCAGCTATCCATCCAGCCCCAAGGAGACGTACAAGATGGAAGTAAAAATGATGGGCAACATGGTGTCGTTCAAGAATACTATTATGATGGACGGCAAGCAGGTGCAATATATGGAAGGAAAAAGTGTGAATAAGTAAGCGATAGCAATTAAGGTACGTTCACACTTTATTTCAGTATAGCTTGCTTCGGGTAATAGCTTTAGGAAACTTCCGAGATTTCCTAAAGCTATTAGAAATCAACTTCCAATAAGGTTTTTATTTGTTGTGCATTCACTCGTTTCGGTATCATTCGAAAGAGCAGATTGCGCAGGGGCACTAAGATGGGATTGCTTACTTGAGCGATTTTGCCCAAATTCCAGGAAGTATTGACAATATAATGGGTTCGTTTTAGCCTCCTTTTTTCAAAAGCGGCAAAGGCATCAGCAGGTTGGTCGTGCTTGGAGAGTTCGTCGGCAAGTATGACCGCATCTTCTATCGCCTGGCAAGCGCCCTGCCCCATATTGGGCGTAGTGGCGTGCGCGGCATCGCCAATGAGTACAATATTGCCGAAGGCAAATTGCGGAATGGGCTTCAGGTCAATAATATCGTTCCAAATCAGGTCGCTGTCTTTTGTATGCTTCAAAATCGCTGGAATAGGCTGGTGGAAATGCTCGAAAATGCGCTGTAGGTCTTTAACTCTGTAATCCCGATGCTGAGGGCTGTTTTGAGGCGCGTTGACACAAGCAAACCAATATATTTTATCATCCGCCAGCGGCACAATGCCAAAGCGACCGGCACTGCCCCAGGTTTCGGAAGCGCTGTTCAGCGAGAGCCCGGGATTGTCAATTACCGCGCGCCAGCAGGTGTAGCCCGCATAGCGAATTTTTGAATTGGGCAGTAATTGCTGTCGTACCACAGAGTGGATGCCATCAGCAAGAATCAGAACATCGGTTGTGTGTTTTGAATGATCTGCGAAGTGGACGGTGATTTGATCGTTTTCCAGATACTCAATACCGATTGCTTTTTTATGGAGCGTAATTTGCCTGGGGTCGAGTTCTTCGAGCAAGGCTTCGTGTAGCTCTGCCCGATGGATAGCGAAATTGTGCAAATCGTATTTTTTACCAATTGCTTCGGCATCAGCAGCCGTGATGGTGCGCCCGCGTCGGTCAAGTATATTTAAAGTAGGCAGCAGCCGCCCTCGGCGGATGATTTTCTCCGCAATTCCAAGCTTACGATAGGCTTTGATCGCATTAGCGGCAAGCGCCAAACCTGCGCCCAATGGTTTGATAGAAGGCGCCGCCTCAAACACCTGCGCTTGGATACCTATTTGCTTCAAAGCAATGGCGGTGGTCAAGCCGGCAATACCGCCACCAATGATGGTGAATGTCATGTTTTAATTGGGTTTTAGATACAAAAATCAACAAAAATTTGCTTTTCAGATTATCCAAAATCTTAAAGATTTAAGAAATCGTATTCAGTCAATCCAAAAGGCAAAGAGGCAATGTTCTGATTCCGCACAATCATTGTATCAAAAGCGGACAATGGTTTGATTGCTTAAAATTCAAATTTCTGATTTCCAATTTGTTATAAGTTTGGCATGATGTTATTGTTCGTTCCAGTGGGGAAGGTATGTTTATCGCAAATGCCCGGAGAAGTTGTTTAAAAATCTGTTTTATGATTTTCCTTTAAATCCAAGTTGGTGGAATGGTGGAATATTGGAAACAGGTGCATTTAAATAAAATTTAAACAAGCTCTAAGGGCAATAGCACAGATTCAATTTCATTTGAATTAATATATATCATTATGCTGCAGAATTATTTCAAAATCGCTTTTCGCAATATTACTAAACGTAAGGCTTACAGCCTTTTGAATGTGGCGGGGCTCGCCATTGGCATGATTTGCTGTCTGCTTTTATTACAATATGTCAATTATGAGTTCAGTTATGATGGTTTTCATAAAAAAGCAGACCATATTTATCGGTTGCAATTAAATTCCTATCAAGATGGTAAGCTGGCTTGGGAGTCGGCAACGTCGTATCCCGCCATTGTGCCTACCATGATGAAGGATTTCCCCGAAGTAGTGAATGGTTGTCGCTTGATTGATGCCGAGGGTGTTTTTGTGAATACGCAAAACAATACTTTTTTCGAAGAGAAGAAAGGGTATTTTGCAGACCCTGCCTTCTTGCAAATGTTTGATTTACAACTGACTAAGGGCGATCCGGCTACGGCGCTGAAGAATGTGGATGCAATGATGGTGTCGGAGACTTTTGCCCAAAAGTATTTTGGTACGGAAGACCCGATTGATAAAACGCTGGTGCTGCGCAATTTCGCAGGCGACCGACCGATAAAGATTAGTGGCATTTTTAAGGATTATCCTGCCAATTCGCATTTAATAGTTGATTATTTAATTTCCTGGAATACCTTTAAAAGCCTGGTAGCTCAAGCAGATCCAGAAAACCCCGATGCGCTCGAAACAAGTTGGGGTTGGTATGATTTTTACAGTTTCATCGAAGTGAAGCCGGGTACGAATTTGCAAGCATTGCAGGCGAAATTTCCTGCTATGTGGGAGCAGTATAACAAGGATTGGATTATCCCTGGTACGCGCTGGAATGAGCTGGAATTGCAGCCGCTGAAAGAAATTTATTTGTATTCCAATATCAACCAGGAAGCCGAAGTCAATGGAAATGGCAAGGCAGTGTCGTTTTTGCTCATCATTGCTTTTGCAATTCTCGGCATTGCCTGGGTCAATTATATCAATCTCGCTACGGCGCGTGCCATCGAACGCTCGCAGGAGGTAGGTGTGCGCAAAACCCTGGGGGCTATGCGCGGTCAGTTGATTGGTCAATTTTTGATGGAATCCTTCCTACTCAATGGCGCTGCGTTTGTGCTGGCTTTGGGTGCGGTGGTATCGTTGATGCCTGCTTTGCAGACTTTTACAGGCAAGGAAATTGGCATGGATTTATTCCAAGAGCCGAGTTTTTGGTTGGGAACAGTAGCGGTTTTCTTGTTGGGGACTTTAGTTGCAGGGATTTATCCAGCATTTGTATTGTCTTCTTTTAAACCCATCACCGCTATGCGCAATGAAAAAGCCAGCGCTGGCGGCGGACAGTTGCTGCGCAAGGGTTTGGTGGTTGCGCAGTTCGTTGCGTCTATCGTGCTGATTGTGGGTACGATTATCATTTCGCAGCAATTGGATTATATGCGGAATCAGGATTTGGGTGCAAATATTGAGCAAACGCTTGTCATAGAAGGTCCGAGTGGCAATATCCCCGATTCGATCTATCAAGGGCAATTCAATCATTTGAAAGAAGAGTGGCTGCGCGTGCCAGGCGTGAAAAGTGTGACGGCTTCTTCCTCTGTGGCGGGCGATGAGATTTATTGGACGGGACCGATTCGTTGGAACAACAAGGGCAAAGAAATTTCGCTCACGCATTATCATTTGGGCATTGATTATGATTTTTTGGAGGCGTATGAGATGAAAATGGCGGCTGGTCGTAATTTCTCTAAGGAATTTGGCAGCGACAATCGGACAGCAATTTTAAATGAAACTTCCATAAAGCAATTGGGCATCGAAAGCCCGGAAGCCGCTATTGGTCAACGCATTGTGCGCGGGGGTAGCGATACTTTGGAGATCATTGGCGTGGTAAAAGATTTTCATCATCAAGGTTTGCAAAAAGCGCATAATCCTATTTTGATCTTACTGCGCCCCACCGCAGCAAGCTTTTACTCTTTGAAAGTACAATCGCCGAATCTGCGCGAGGTAACGGCGCAAATTGAACAAAGCTGGCGCGGCACTTTCCCGCAAACGCCTTTTGATTACTTCTTTTTGGATGAGTTTTTTAATAAGCAATATCAATCGGATATTCAATTCAGCCGCGTTTTTAGCAGCTTTTCGATGCTGGCTATTTTAATCGCTTGTCTTGGCTTGCAGGGGCTGGCATCTTATAGTGTGCTGCAAAGAACCAAAGAAATTGGCATTCGCAAAATCTTGGGCGCTTCTGGTTTGAATATCGTTCGGCTTATTTCCAAAGATTTTCTAAAACTCGTGGCGGTCGCCATTATCCTTGCCGTGCCGGTTGCCTGGTATTTGATGAATAACTGGTTGGATACGTTTGCCTATCGCATTCAGATTCAGTGGTGGGTATTTGTGCTGGCGGGCATTGCAGCATTAGCGATTGCATTGCTGACGGTGGCTTCGCAGGCATTGAGAGCTGCTGCTACGAATCCTGTGGAGAGTTTGAGAACGGAATAAAGGAGTGTTTTGGTGTTATAGTGTTTTGGTTCTGTTTTGCTATAAAACTATAACGCCATCGCGCCCAAACACCATAAAACTTTAAAAACTACTAAAGCTATGTTAAACCATTATCTGACCATCGTCAAAAGAATCATCTTTCGGCAGCGTGCTTATTTTTTGATCAATACGGCTGGGCTGGTGCTGGGCTTAACCGCTGTGCTGCTGGCTTTTGTTTTTATCAGCGATGAATCCTCGTATGATGCTTTTCACAGCAAAGCGGATCGCATTGTGCGCGCCAATAAATGGGTGAAAGCGCCTACGGGCGAAAGAGACAATACCGCCGAAACGCCTGGCATGATGGCAGCGGCGCTGGAAACGGATTTTCCGGAGGTGGAAGTGGCAGCGCATTTTGCGCCCTGGTTTGATCCGGTGCTGCTCTCTAAGGAAGAGCGCAACCTGGAAGTGGAAAACTTTGCTTTCGCGGATGCGAAATTCTTTGAAATATTTGATTTTGAATTGCAAAGCGGTAATGCAAAAGAAGCCTTGAACGCGCCGGGGCAGGCATTGCTCACGCCGAAGGTCGCGCAAGCTTTATTTGGCAACGAAGACCCGATTGGCAAGACTTTCCTGGGCATTGAGGATAAAACTTTTACGGTGACGGGCATTATCGAAGAAGCGCCGCGCCGCTCGCATATCCAGTACGATGTGATTGCTTCCTGGGCTTCGACGACGCCGGAGTCGGGCTTTCTGGATTTTAGTTTTATGAATAACTGGCTGGGGCAGACGGTTTATACCTACGCTTTGTTGTCTGAAAACGCCGATATTGCTGCATTAGACAAAAAAATGCCCGACTTTGTAAAACGCTATATGTCCAATCGAACGGATAGCTATTCTTTTTATTTTCAACCATTACAGGAGGTCTATTTACATAATTATGATATTCGTTTTTTGAGAGGTATGAAGGCAGGTAGCGCGCCTTTTGTAAGAATGTTTATGATCATTGCATCTTTAATTTTAGTAATAGCCTGTTTTAATTATGTAAATATCAGCACCGCCAAATCGCTTTCCAGAGCAAAAGAAGTGGGCGTAAAGAAAGTCATGGGCGCTCGCCGCAGTAATTTATTCGCACAATTTTTGTCCGAAACGACTGTATTTGTAAGCATTTCAGCGCTGCTGGCCTTGGGATTGGCGTATTATATTTTGCCTGTTTTTAATCAGGTTTTTGCCAGAGCGATCCCGCAAGCATTATTGGTGACACCAGGTACACTGGCGTTCTTGTCAGGAACGATTGCCATTACGAGTTTGTTTGCAGGTTTTTATCCTGGGATGGTATTGAGTCGTTTCCGACCTATCACGGTGCTGCGTAGTAATTCAAAAACAGGCGGCGCGAATCCCTTGCCTCGACAGATACTCACCACAGGACAGTTGACTTTGAGTGTAGCGCTGATTGCCAGTACGCTGATTTTAAATCGGCAGTTTGATTATTTTATGAACAAGGATTTGGGCTTCGATCGCGAGCAGGTGCTGATGATGAGTACCCCTCCCGGGATTCTGGCAAATTTAGACGCTTATCGCAATACACTAAAAGCTATTCCAGGCATCGAATCGGTTTCGATTTGTCAGGCGGGCGCGGGGCCTGGCACTTTCGGCTCGACTGTTTTCCCGGAAGGCAGCGATGGCAAGGAGGTTTCCATCCAAATATTCCGAGTGGATACGGCATTTCTGGAAACATATGGTATGGAGATGGCGGAAGGACGCTATTTCTCACCCGATTTGGTAACGGATCAAGAGGCGTTGATTGTCAATGAAGCAATGGTGCAGCAAATGGGCTGGGAAAATCCATTGGAGCGCACGATCCAGTTTTCAGAAGGCGGTCCTAAAATCCCTATCATAGGCGTTGTCAAAGACTTTCACTTTAATTCTTTCCATCAAGCGATTTCACCTTTGATGATGTACCTGGATGCTCGCAAAAGCAATATCTCCGTGCGGGTGGATCAAAAAAATGTGGCTGCTACTATTCAAGCGCTGGCAGCAGCCTGGAAGCAATTTGAGCCGCGCTATCCCTTCAAATATGAGTTTGTAGATGAGCATTTTGCATCGCAGTACGCAGCGGAGCAAAGGTCTTCGCGCATTTTTATTGTGTTTTCTATCGTAGCAATTTTTATTGCCTGCTTGGGTTTGTACGGTTTGACGGCGTTTAATATTTCGCAAAGAGTAAAAGAAATTGGCATTCGAAAAGTGTTGGGCGCGAGTGTTGGCTCGATTGTGATGCTGTTCCATAAACGCTTGATTTACTTGACGATTATTGCATTTGTGCTGGCGACACCGATTGCGTATTATTTCACGGCTCAATGGTTAGAAAGATTTGCTTACACGGCGAAAATGGGTTGGAGTATTTATCTTTTTGCCGGGATTGTTACATTGCTCGTTGCAAGCGTAGCGGTGTTGGCACAGTCTATTCGGGCGGCCGTGGCGAATCCGGTGGAGAGCTTGCGAAGTGAATAATTTTATTATTATTTTATAATATTTAAGAATCATCCGGTATGTTAAGTAATTGGTTTAAAATTACATTACGTCATTTTTGGCGATATAAATCTTACTCATTTATCACTGTTTTCGGCTTGTCCATTGGGCTGGCTTGTTGCTTTCTGATTTTATTATTATGGCAACATGAAAAAAGTTATGATAATTTTCAGGTAAATGCGGATCGTATTTATCGGGTTAATTACTCAGTAAATTTTGGAAATACAAATGTTTCTTTGGCGCGGATGCCGGCACCTGCCGGGCCGCTTATGCGAGAATATTTCCCTGAGATTGAAACCTCGGCACGAGCATTTCCTCGGAGTTTGCCGGTAGCTATTAAAAATAATGCTGGCGCTGATGAGACAAAGCTGGAAATACAAAATGCTTATTTTGCGGATCCCGCGCTTTTTGATATTCTTAGTTTTGAAATTTTACATGGTGATCGCCAGAATCCTTTGGCAGCGCCTTATTCGGTGGTTATTACAGATGAAACGGCGATGAATTTATTTGGTAAAACCGATGTAATTGGTCAAACCATTCATTTTGTAAATGAATTTCCATTTAAAATCTCGGCGGTTATTAAAAAATATCCTGAAAATTCGCATATCGAATTTGATTTGATCGCGCCTTATGATAATATTCCTGATGTAGAGCCGGAGAGCGCCCGTGAAACGGTTGAAAATGTATTACGTAATAACTGGATCGCTTCGCATTCATTAACTTATATTTTATTAAAGCCGGGGCAAAATGTAATAAATATTAATAAAACTTTACCTGCATTCTTGAAGCAATACGGTGATGCTAAAATGAGCGCTCAACAAACGCTGGTATTACAACCTTTACGTGATATTCATTTTAATAATGATATAGGCTTGGAGCCTCGTGCTACTGCGGATTGGAGCAATTTGCGCTTGTTTTTGGGGATTGGTTTTATTACATTAATTATCGCCTGTATTAATTTTATTAATCTTGCTACGGCCTTATCCTTCACGCGTGCAGGCGAAGTGGGCATCCGCAAAGTGTTGGGCGCTGCGCGCACCAGTCTGGCGCGTCATTTCTATGGTGAAACGGCGATGCTTTGCATACTGGCGGCGGTGATTGCCACGGCTATTGTACAATTGACTTTGCCAAGCTTTAATATTTTGGTAGGGCGCGAAATCGCTAAATCGGCGATGTTCAACTGGCAAAATTTGGCGCTATTCGGCGCTGTTTTGGTGGCGACGATCTTTCTGGGCGGCTGGTATCCATCTTTGTTCATTACGCGCTTCCAACCAGTGGAAACCCTTAAAGGCAAAGGCGTTTCGGCATTACCAAAGGGCCAGTTGTTTCGCAAATCCTTGATTACCATTCAATTTATCGCTTCGGTGGCTTTGATCGCCAGCACGATGATTATTTACAATCAATTAAATTTCTTGCGCAGCCAAGAGCTTGGTTTCCAAAGAGATGCAGTTATTAATATTCCATTATTTAGTGCTAATTTTCATAATGCTTTTGCTGGAGTGGACAGTGTACTGCGGCAGCGAACGGAGACTTTTGAGCAAGAAATTTTACAAAATCCAAGAGTGCAATCGGTCACGCTTTCCTCGTCAGCTTTGGGTTTTGGCTCGGTCAATCGACAAGTTTGGTCGGAGAAAGTCAGTCGGGATGATAATGTTTTCGCTTCTTGCCTGGCAGTGGATTATGATTTTTTGGAGACGTATGAATTGGAATTAAAAACCGGGCGTACTTTCGATAAATCCTTCGGGAGCGATCATTTGAACGCTTATGTTATTAATGAAACTGCGGTGAGTCTGCTGGGTTGGGATTCGCCGGAGGAAGCTATTGGCAAGAATATCAACAGAGAAGGCAAGGAAGGTACGGTGGTTGGTGTCATCAAGGATTTTAATTACCAGAGTTTGCGCTTCCCCATCACAGCATTAATTATGGACATTGCAGTGCCACAGTTTACGACTTTTTCGATTCGAATTCAGCCGGATCAAACTGCCAAAACACTGGCTTTTGTAGAATCGGAGTGGAATAAAATTTTCCCGGAACGAGCGTTTACTTATACTTTTTTGGATGAAACATTAGCACAGAATTTTAATAATGAAGAAAATTTTGGCAAAACCATTAACTATTTTGCATTTCTTGCAATATTAATATCATGTTTTGGCTTATTCGGATTAACCATTCACACGATTCATTTAAAAACCAAAGAAATTGGTATTCGTAAAGTGTTGGGCGCTTCGGTCGCCAATATCGTGCTGCTACTCTCCAAAGATTTTATCCGCCTGGTGCTAATTGCGATGGTCATTGCCGCGCCTTTGTCCTGGTATTTTATGAATGGTTGGTTGCAAAATTTTGCATATCGCATTGATATTCAATGGTGGATATTTATGATAGCTGGAATTATAGCATTGGCAATTGCATTCCTGACCATGAGCTTTCAGAGCATACGAGCCGCGCTGGCGAATCCGGTGAAGTCGTTGAGGAGTGAGTGATTAGTTGAATGAGTAAGTGAATGGAGATTCCAACTATTGCGCATGTTGTGCGTCTTTGCTAAAGCAGTATTTTGAGATTTAAATATTTTAAACACCAAAGCTATGTTCAAAAATTACCTGAAAATTGCATTTCGTCAACTCATTCGTCATAAAGGTTATTCCGCGATCAATATCCTCGGGTTGGCGGTCGGCGTCACCAGTTGCATTCTTATCATGTTGTTTGTAAAAAGCGAGTGGAGTTATGATCGTTTCCACAGCAAAGCAGATCGCTTGTACCGCGTGTGGCTGGAAGAAAATTATGGCGAAGATCAGATTTTCATTAATACGTTGACGCCCGTGCCGATGGCGCCTACCCTTGCGGAAGCATTCCCCGAAGTGGGGGCTTGGAGCCGAGTGTATAATTTCAATACCGCAGTATCGGTGTCGGATGACGCATTCAACGAAAGCGTTCACATGGTGGATTCTGCGTTTTTTGAACTATTTGATTTCCCATTGGTGGAAGGTAATTTGAACAAACCATTTCCCAGCCCGAATTCCATCATTCTCACCAGAACCATTGCGCAAAAATACTTTGGCAATGCTAATCCGATTGGCAAGGACTTGCAATTAGTCTTTAAAGAAGAAAAAGTACCGTTTACCGTAGTTGGTTTGGTAGATCAATACCCGACCGAATCGAGTATTCGCTTCGATATGCTGATTCCTTTTGGCAATTTTTATAGAACTTTCCCCGAAAGGGTCAATCAAGCCTGGACAAATGTGTTTTTGGAATCTTATCTTTTGCTAAAGGAAGGTGCAACAGCAGCAGCGATTGAACAAAAAATGCCGGCACTGGTGAAGCAAATTGCGGGCGACCGCTACGTGGCTGGGCAATACAATCCACACTTGCAACCCTTAACTGCGATTCATTTAGATAACACGCTTCCTGCTGGAAACCAACCGATTAGCAATCCGATGTACGCCAAGGTGCTTTCCATTATTGGCATTTTAATTTTGCTGATTGCCTGTATCAATTTTGTGACACTTTCTGTGGGGCGTTCCACCACGCGCAACCTGGAAGTGGGCATCCGCAAAGTGCTGGGGGCAGAGCGCAGCCAGTTGATTCGGCAGTTTTGGGGCGAAGCATTTTTGCTCACCGTCATTTCGGTAGCGCTGGCGGTTGGCTTGTCCATTTTCTTGGTGAAGCCTTTCAATCAATTGATTAACCAGGAATTAAGCATCACCTTCAGTCCATTTTTTGTGCTGTTTTGTATCAGCATCATGCTTTTAATTGGCTTTATAGCAGGCATTTATCCTTCGCTAGTCCTATCAGGGTTTAATCCAGTAGAAATATTCAGAAGCCGATTTAAAACGGGCGTCAGTATTGGCTTTTTTAGAAAAGGCTTGGTCATTGGGCAATTTGTAGCTTCCATTGTAATGATTATCGGAACAATCGTCGTGGAGCAGCAACTCAACTATTTAAAAAATAAAGACTTAGGCTATCAATCGGAACAGGTCATTATTGTGCCTACCAATAAGCCCGGCGCCGAAGGCAAACGCCTTGCAGAATTGTACCAACGAGAATTACAGAATCAGCCGCAAGTAAAAGAGGTAGCCGTTTCCTTTTTTAGCTTCTTAGAACCCGGTTGGGCAACTATTGGCTATGAGGATGATAAAAAAGTGTATCGCAACTTGCGTATGAATGCAGTGGATGCTGATTTTTTGAATACCGTAAATCTTCAATTGGTGGCGGGTCGGAATTTCTCCAAAGACAATCCTGCCGATGTGACCGGCGCGATGCTCGTGAATGAAGCCTTAGTCAAAGAATACGGCTGGAAAGACCCGATTGGACAAAAACTGCCCGGCGGATTTCAGCAGCGCGTAATCGGTGTGGTAAAGGATTTTCATTTTGAATCCTTGCATACGCCTATTCAGCCTTTGGCGCTGGTCATAGACCCTAATGCCTTTACGGAACACGCCATGGATGTGGGCTTTCCCGCACCACCTCAGCGTAGAATTACCGTCCGCTTGCAATCCGGTAGCCTCACTGAAAATGTGGAAATGCTAAAAAAAGCCTGGAATGCTGTAGCCCCCAATCAGGATTTTGAATATCAGTTCCTGGATGAAGCGCTGGCGCAGCAGTATGTGCAGGAGCGTCGTCTGGGCAGCATTGTGCAAATTGCCTCTGCGCTGTCCATTTTTATTGCTTGCATGGGTTTGTTTGGCTTGGCAACCTTAGCCGTGGCGCGGCGCGTGAAAGAAATTGGCATCCGCAAAATAATGGGCGCTTCTGTTGCGAATGTTGTAACGCTTTTGTCAAAAGACTTTATTATTATGGTCATAATCGCCCTATTCATTGCCACGCCGATTGCCTGGTGGGCATTGGATAACTGGTTGCAAGACTTTGCGTACCGCATCAAGGTGCAGTGGTGGATGTTTGTATTAGCAGGTGTAGCGGCACTTATCATCGCATTGGCGACCGTGAGTTTTCAAGCCATTCGGGCGGCGGTGGCGAATCCGGTGGAGAGTTTAAGAGGTGAATAACGTAGCAACAGGCTTTCCTAAAAGAATGATTATATCATAGCCGCCGAGCAATCAATTTTTATTACTATTGATTTGGCGGCTGTCTTTGTGTGTTCCATAAGCTAACTGTTTTGACACGTGCGTCAGATCATTCGGCGCGTGTGCCGGATTATTTGGCCACGCCGCCGAATGATTTGCTCGCGTCGCCGGATCGTTCGGCCACGTCGCCGAATGATTTGCTCGCGTCGCCAGATCGTTCGGCCACGCCGCCGAATGATTCGCTCACGTCATCGGATCGTTCGGCCACGCCGCCGAATGATTCGCTCGCGTCGCCGGATCGTTCGGCCGCGCCACCGAATGATTCGCTCACGTCATCGGATCGTTCGGTGGCGCCATTATAAGAAGACGGAGCATCGTCAAAGCCAATAAAATAAAGGCTACCGTTCGAAGCGCGGTAGGACGCTTATGCAACTGATTACAAGCAACTTCCTTATACAACCATTGTCTTTGAAAAAAATTGAGCCGGGGTGTAACCTCGCCTTATGTTAAGGAGTCTTATATCCATCACAAAATTGCCCTACGGCTCAAAGCCATAGTACTATTAGACATCTAATATCATCCATCATGCTGCAAAACTATTTCAAAATTGCGTTCCGCAATTTGCTGCGTTACAAAATCTTTTCTTTGGTCAATTTATTCGGACTTACGATTGGCTTGGCTTGCTGTCTGCTGATCGCACTCTTCATCCTCGATGAATTGAGCTACGACCGCTACCACGATAAAGCAGACCGGATTTACCGCGTCACACGGAGTTTTCTGGAGCGGGATGGTTCTGTGCAGTTGCACCTGGGGCATGTAGCGCCACCTTTTGGGCCGCTCATTAAAAATGATTTTCAGGACGTGGAAGAAGTAGCGCGCTTGTTGCAAAATACCACAAATTTCCGTTATGAGGACAAGGTGTTCACCGAGCAAAATGTATTTATGGCGGAAGAAAACCTGTTTAAGATATTTAGCGTTGATGTGTTGAAAGGCAATCCTGACAAGGCGCTGGTGGATCCATTCACAGTGATGGTATCGGACGAAATGGCGAAGAAATATTTTGGCGATGAAGACCCGATGGACAAAGTCATGCAGGTGGATGGACAGTTTACAGCGAAAGTTTCCGGTGTATTTAAGAAATTTCCTTCCAATTCGCATTGGCACCCTGATTTTTTAGTGTCATTCAGCACTTTGCGTGATACCAGCATCTACGGCGAAGAAGGGCTGCGCACTAATTGGGGTAATAATTCTTTTTCGACTTATCTCTTATTACCAAAAGATTATGATACCAAAAAGTTGGAAGTACAATTTCCGGCATTTTTGGATCGGCACATGGGCGCGGAGGCGCGGGAAAACGATTATCCGATGCCTTCCACCTGGACGAAGTTGTATTTGAATAAAATGACCGATATTCATTTGTATTCGCACCTCGATTCTGAAATTGAAACCAATGGTGACATCAAGCGAGTGTATATTTTTGCGGCGATTGCGCTGCTTATTTTACTGATTGCAGCCATCAATTATATGAATTTGGCGACAGCCCGATCTGCGACGCGTGCGAAGGAAATCGGCATCCGAAAAGTGGCAGGAGCGCAGCAAGGAGAGTTGATGCGACAGTTCCTGAGCGAATCCTTATTGATGACTTTGTTGGCAATGATTTTAGCCGTGGGCGTGACCTGGTTTTGTTTGCCTATGTTGGAAAGTTTGACTGGAAAAGATTTGACCATTCAATCTATTTTAAATTGGCGATTTGCAGCATTGGCAGCAGGTGTGACGGCATTGGTGGGGCTATTGTCAGGCATTTATCCGGCAGTGTTTATGGCTTCATTCCAGCCTATCGCGGTGTTGAAAGGCATTTTCAAAATAGGCGGCGGGAATGTGTCCTTGCGGAAAGTATTAGTAGTGGCGCAGTTTTCAATTTCTATTATCCTAATTAGCTGCACAGGTATTGTGTTTCAGCAATTGCAGTATATGCAAGGTAAATCGCTGGGCTTTGATAAAGAACACGTGATTACGCTTCCTTATTATGGTAATTTGGGAGAACGCTGGGAGGCTTTTCGCAATGAATTACTAAGCAATCGATATATAATAAATGTAGGGCGTTCTTTATTAGCACCTTCTGATCGCTTATTAAATTCTATGGGGACAGCCACAGTGCCAATGGGCGATTCTACCATCAATTCATCTGAAACATTGAATATGGTCTTTGCTGATCACGATTTTTTTCCAACGTATGGCATTCCTTTCGTTGGCGGACGCAATTTTTCGCGTGATTTTCCAACGGATGACTCTACCGCTTTCATTATCAACGAAACGGCGATGCGTATGATTGGCTGGCAGAACCCAGAGGATGGTATTGGCAAATCTTTTGAATATGGTGGCCGTAAAGGACGTTTGGTAGGTATTGTAAAAGATTTTAATTTTGAATCCTTGCATTTCAATATCAATCCGATTGTATTTTTTATACCTACTGGTGGCAATCGTTTCAGCGATACTTCTATCAAAATTGATGGGAATAATATTCAAAATGCACTTAGCCATATAGAGAAAACCTGGCGACAATTCATTCCTGACTTCCCTTACCAGTACACGTTTGTGGATGAAAGTTTTGGGGAATTGTATGAAGCCGAGCAGCGACAAGGGCGCTTGTTTACAATTTTCTCTGGCATTGCCATTTTTATCGCTTGTCTCGGTCTGTTTGGTTTGGCAGCCTTTGCCACTGCGCAGCGCGTGCGCGAGATTGGCATCCGAAAAGTCCTAGGCGCAAGCGTCGGCAATATTGTGACCCTTATTTCCAAAGACTTTTTATGGCTGGTGCTGATTGCGGCGGTGATTGCTGTGCCTGTGGCCTGGTACGCTATGAGCAATTGGCTGGCAGATTTTGCGTATCGCATCAATTTGCCCTGGTGGATGTTTGCTGTGGCAGGCATTATTGCTTTGTTAGTGGCACTGGGTACGGTGAGTATGCAGGCGATACGGGCAGCAGTAGCGAATCCGGTGGAGAGTTTGCGAAGCGAGTAAAGCACAAGCGCCCTGCGGCTTAAGCCGTAAGACGCTTGTAACTAAGGAACAAGCAGTAAAAAACAAAAGACCCTGGGTAACCTTTTTGGTTGCGGAGGGGTCTTTCGTTTTGATAGAAATTACCTAAACGCATAATCAAACGCCATGTTACGCAATCACCTTAAAATCGCTTTTCGCAACCTGTTCAAAAACAAGGTTTTTTCCTTCATTAATTTATTTGGACTCACACTCGGGCTGACTTGTTGTCTGCTCATCTCTGTGTATGTGGTAAATGAATTGAGTTTCGACCGTTATCATAAAAACAGCGACCGCATCGTGCGCCTGGCGAGCAAGGTGGACGGCGCTTCCTTTGAAAATGGCATTGCAAAAGTCGGCTACCCCTGGGGGCAAGCCGCGAAAGATGAATTGCCAGAGGTGGAAGAACGCTGTCGCTTCCTGCCTTACGGGCAAGTGCTGGTGAGCAAAGGCGATGAAAAATACTTGGAAGAAGGAGGCTTGTTCACCGATGCTAATGTATTCGATATGTTCAGTTGGAAACTCCTGCAAGGGAATCCTGCGAATGCGCTGACCGAACCGAATAGCCTGGTGCTAAATGAAACCTTAGCTAAGAAGTATTTTCCCGATGGAAATGCCATTGGGAAAACGCTTTTGTTCGACAATCAACTCCAATACAAAGTAACGGGCGTCATGGCCGACGTGCCGGAGAACTCGCATTTCGTTTTCAATTTCTTGGTGTCGCTGAATACCTACACCCATCCCGATTTGCACGATTGGGTGCGCTGGAATCAATTCTACACATATCTTTTACTCAAGCCGGACGCTTCTTTGGCGCAAATTGCTCAGAAATTTGATGCCATATTGGACAAGCATTTAGATGCAGAGAATGCCCAAGCGACTTTTCCGCTGCTGCAGCCGCTCTCTTCTATCCATTTGCATTCCAACCTCTTCCGCGAGCTATCGGTGAATTCTAATATCATTTACGTCTATATTTTCAGTGGCGTGGCACTATTTATTTTGCTCATCGCTGCTTTGAATTTTGTCAACCTTACTACCGCGCAGGCAAGCACCAGAGCCAAAGAGGTAGGCGTGCGTAAGACGGTGGGCGCTTCTCGCGCCGTGCTGATCAAGCAGTTTATGAGCGAAACCATGTTGATTTGTTTTATAGCTGCTATTTTGGCTATGATCCTTACCAGCATTTCCTTACCGACTTTGAATGAATTTTTGGGCAGGAATTTGAGTGCTAACTGGTTGGGTAATCCAATCTTGATAATAAGTTTGGCTGGAATCACGCTGGTCACGGCTGTTTTGTCTGGCTACTATCCTGCCTTCATTTTGTCTGCATTTCAGCCAGGAAGCGCCATCAAAGGGCAAGCTTCCCTTTCGGGCAATGCGCTTTTAAGAAAAACCTTGGTTGTATTCCAATTTGCCATCGCCACTTTCCTCATCATCGCGGCTTTGGTAATGACGCGACAACTGGACTATATTCAAAATAAAAACTTGGGTTTCAATAAAGAACAAATTCTATTGCTCAGCATGACCAATCCTGAAATGCGAGCGCAAGCGGAGACCATGAAAGAAGAACTCAAACGCATTCCAGGTGTGTTGAGTGTTTCGGCTTCTGCCAATGGCCCTGGCGGTAGTGATTATGGCATCCCTTATCAGGCGGTGGGCAAAAACGATGAGGAATTGCCCGCTATGCGTTGCCTCGTGATCGACCACGATTTTATCGAAACTTATGGCATGGAAATGGCCATGGGTCGCGGCTTTTCTAAAGAAATGGCTACCGATACGGCAGCGTATCTGATTAATGAAGAAGCGGCGCGGCAGTTGGGCTGGGACAATCCTTTGGAGCATCAGATGGCGATGCCTGCCATCGGGCGTGGCACTGGCCAGATCGTTGGCGTGGTAAAAGACTTCCATTTCCGCTCCTTGCATGAGAAAATTGCTCCGGTTTATTTCTTTATCAATCCTGCTCCCAACTGGCGTGCGCAGTTTTCTGTGAAATTGAGTACCAATGAAATTAGTGGCACTTTGCAGCAAATGGAACAGGTTTGGAAAAAGTTTGAACCCAATTATCCTTTCGCGTATGAGTTTTTTGATGAGCAATTTGCCAGCCTGCACGATGCCGAAGCCAGAACCGCCAATGTCATTCGCTGGTTCACTTTTGTTGCTATTCTGATTACCTGCTTCGGGCTGTTCGGACTTTCTACTTATATGGCAGTGCAACGCACCAAGGAAATCGGCATCCGTAAGGTGCTGGGTGCTTCGGTATCGAGCATCGTGCTGCTATTATCCAAAGACTTCCTAAAGCTTGTTGTGATTGGTTTTGTCATCGCTGTGCCTTTGGCGTATTACGCGACAAACAATTGGCTGCAAGATTTTGCTTACCGCATTAACTTGAATGGGTGGCTCTTCGGTATGGCGGGTGCGCTGGCAATAGTCATTGCTTTTATTACCATCAGTTTTCAAAGCATCCGGGCGGCGGTGGCAAATCCTGTGAAGAGTTTGCGCGATGAATAAGTAATTGGAGCTTTCCATAGCACGTCCAGGAACTTCTCTGAACTTTCCAGAGCTTTCCCCAATATACTCATGGATTTCCCCAGATTGCCTGGGGGCTTCTCCAGATCATCTGGGGGCTTCCCTAATTTGGTCGTGAACGCCCCCAAATGTTCTGTGAACGCCTCTGGATAACTGGAGCTTCCCCCTGTTCATCTGGGGGTATTCATGGACTCTCTGGGGGCGTCCCAGATTTGATTTAGGGATGTCCAAATTCAAATTAGGGAGTTCTAAATGCAAAATGGGACGCCCCAAATATAAATTAGGGCATCCCAAATTACGCTTGGGAGTGCCTAAATCTAATCTAAGAATGCCCAAATGCAATCCAGGTTATCTTAAATTCTATTTATAATATCAGCATTGCCTCTGGAAAAAGCAGTAAAAACAAGAAAATTTTTTGTAACCTTTCTGATTTTACCGCGTCTTTCTTTTTGATAGAAATTACCTGAACCCATAATCAAACATCATGTTCCGCAATTACCTTAAAATTGCTTTCCGCAATTTGCTCAAGCACCGGGTTTTTACATTTATTAATGTTTTTGGTTTGGCTATTGGTGTA
>JANRME010000208.1:0-13841 GCA_033761835.1 Saprospiraceae bacterium | reverse complement strand
TAAAATAATTATTAAAATAATTAATAATAAAGTTGTTCGAAAATGAATTGTCAATAAATCCAAGTTTTTGATAATCCAAGATTTACTAAACTTTAAAAATTTAGCAAGTTTATTTTCGAACAATTCTAATTTATTGATTTTTTTTAAGAAGCAGCAAATTTCTTTTTGAACAAGGCCATTTAAGATAAGCATTTGTTCTAAATAAAATATAGGTTTTCATTGACGTAAACTATTAATTTTCAACCAAATGCGACTCTCGACTATTGACTATTAAACTGTTCGACTACTTAAGAGAAAAGAATAGATGATTTTTTTGAAAATGAATAGATGAAAACCTAGCCCGTGATAAAAAAGAGCAAATGCGCTTCATTTGATTTGAGCAAATTACTTTTTAACTTACCCCTGAATTGTTAAAGTTATAGCTCAAATAAAAATAAAACCATACGACATGAGAATCCAAATCCTTTCATTTTTGGCAATCGCTTTGCTATGCTTTGCTTGCAACAAAAAACAAGACACCTCCACCGATACACCAGTGATAACGGCAGCTGACTCGCTGTTGAATAAATACAGCAATTTTCAGCTAACTGCTGATCTGAGCAAGTTGACAGATAAAGAACGCCAGATGATTCCGATCCTCATCGAAGCCGCGCAGATCATGGATGAATTGTTCTGGTACGAAGCATTCGGCGACAAACAAGCTTTTCTGAATGGCATTCAGGATGAAAAACTCAAGCAATTTGCGATTATCAACTACGGACCATGGGATCGCCTGGATGACAATAAGCCTTTCGTGCCTGGCTTCGAGACAAAACCGGCGGGCGCTAATTTCTATCCGATAGATATGACTAAGGAAGAATTTGAGGCATCGGATCTGCCGGATAAAGCTAGTTTATATACTTTCCTTCTACGCGATGAGCAAGGCAAACTGAAGACCGTTCCTTATCGGGAAATGTTCAAAGATCAAGTTACCAAAGCTTCTGATTTGCTGAAAAAAGCGGCAGCTTTAGCGGAAGACGCCGGTTTGAAAAAATACTTGGAACTCCGCGCCGAAGCACTCTTGAGCGACAACTACCAAGCCAGCGACCTCGCCTGGATGGATATGAAAAGTAATCGAATTGATGTGGTGATCGGCCCAATTGAAACGTATGAGGATCAGCTCTTTGGCTACAAAGCTGCCCACGAGGCTTATGTTTTGATCAAGGATATGGATTGGAGCGAGCGCCTCTCCAAATACGCTTCGGTGTTGCCAGAATTGCAAAAAGGCATACCTGTGCCAGCAGCTTACAAGCAGGAAAAACCGGGTGCAGACGCGGATTTGAACGCTTATGATGTGGTCTATTATGCTGGCGATTGCAACGCAGGCAGCAAAACGATTGCGATCAATTTGCCAAATGATGAAGAAGTGCAACTGAAAAAGGGCACACGCCGATTGCAACTCAAAAACGCGATGCGTGCCAAGTACGACAAAATTATGGTGCCCATCAATGATATATTGATTACTGAAGACCAGCGTCAACACGTGACTTTTGATGCTTTCTTTGCAAATACAATGTTCCATGAAGTAGCACACGGCTTGGGCATTAAAAACACGATTCATAAAAAAGGCACAGTACGCGAAGCTTTGAAAGAACACGCCTCCGCTTTGGAAGAAGGCAAGGCGGATATTCTGGGCTTGTATATGATTAAACAATTACATGAAAAGGGCGATTTGGAAGGCGATCTGAAAGATTATTACACGACCTTTATGGCGGGTATCTTCCGCTCGGTGCGCTTCGGAGCAGCCAGTGCGCATGGCAAAGCCAATATGATTCGCTTTAACTTTTTTCAGGAAAAAGGCGCATTTGAACGCTTAGAAAATGGGACTTACCGTGTGAATTTTGATAAACTGGAAACAGCAATGGCGGAATTATCCGAATTGATTTTGACCTTGCAGGGCGATGGAAATTATGATGGTGTTGCAAAATTGGTAAGTGAAAAAGGCATCATTGGTGCGCAATTACAAGCCGACCTTGACCGGGTGGACGCTGCCAACATTCCGGTGGATATTGTATTTGAACAAGGTGTGAAGGTATTGAATTAGAAATGCAAAGACTTCCGAAGTTTCAAAAACCTCGGAAGTCTCAACTTTAAGTCAGAGATATGACAAAGCATTGGAAATAGAAGAGGCCTTGTTTTGTCAAACCATATATTAGAGCCTAACATTTGCCCTAACCCCAGACGGAAATTTATTAATTACCCTGTTATCCCGATGATTGATGACTAACCGAACACCTTGGCTGTTAGTAGCTTGGTTGCTGCTATGCTCTATTGTTTCCTACGCTCAAGCCCCTTGTTATTTTTATGCGAAAGTAGTTGATTCCCAGACCTTTGAACCGCTTATTGGCGCATCCTTCCGCTTGGATGGAAAAGAAACCCAAGTGACTACCGATTTGAACGGACAAGTGCGGATGCCCGTTACTTGTGCAGAGCATACCATCCGTTTTACAGTAGTAGGCTACAAGCCTTTTGCACAAAGGATGCTGGTAGAAGGTGATTCCTTGATTCAAATCGAAATGGAAAACATCGCTACGCAACTGGAGGAAGTAGTCGTGACGGCTCAGAGCGCCGTGCGTACCATGGAAACGCCAGCCTTGGGTGTAAGTGTACTCAGTATGAAAGCGGTGCAAAAGATCGCTCCGGCGGCCGGAGAGGTAGATGTGCTGCGGGGTTTGCAGACTTTGCCGGGGGTATCCTCGGTAGGAGAGGGCGCTAATGGTATCAATATCAGGGGCGGCGCAGTAGAGCAAAACTTGATTTTGATCGACAATATGCCTGTGTTCAATCCCACGCATTTGCTGGGTTTATTCTCTTTATTTCCTACTGATGCCATTCGGGAAATGCAATTGTACAAAGGCTCTATTCCTGCGCGGTACGGCGGGCGCACGGCGGCGGTATTAGATGTAAGAATGAGCGAAGCCAGTTCGCAGCAATTTTCTATGAAAGGCGGGGTCGGGATTATTTCTAATCGCTTGCACGCGAATGTGCCAATTGTCAAGGATAAGCTGGCTTGGCTGACTTCTTCCCGATTTTCTTTTAATGAATATTTAGTGAATTTTTATAATGAGGTACTTACAGGCATACTACCTTTTTTTGATACAAGGATGCCCAATAATAAACCAAAGTTTTTTGACCTTGCTAATAAAATCACCTGGACACCCACGATCAAAGATCATATTTCCTTTTCCAGTTATATTAGTTATGATTCTTATAGAGTAGATACTTTATTTAATATTGCAAATATTATACCGCGCCAGGCAACTATGAGATATGGACATAATAATATGGCTTTGCGCTGGAATCATTATTTCTCTGACAAGCTGAATATGAATGCTTTAGGCGTGCGATCGCGCTACAATACAACTACCGCTGCCAGGGATAATAAAACGAGTTTTGATTATGATACCCGACTGGATTATTATAATGGAAAAGTGGAATTGACCTATGCGCCTTCTCCTTTACAACGCATTAATATGGGTGCAACCGTGACGCGTTATGATATCAATCCTGCTGATTTGGAGCCCCTTGAAGGTTCTTCGGTGTCTACCGTAAGGCTACCCTCCGAGCAAGCCTGGGAAATAGCTTTATTCGCTTCCGATGAATATGAAATAAATGATAAAATATTAGCAGAAATCGGTTTTCGTTATGTCAATTATTGGAATATCGGGCCCGCTGCTGTTCCAATTTTTAATACAGAAGAACCAAAAACATTAAGTTCTATTACAGATACATTATATTTAAGTAAGAATGCTACTGAATCACATTACGCGCGGTTCGAGCCTCGGCTGGCGCTTCGTTATAAAATAGACGAGCTTAGTTCTGTCAAAATTGGCTATAATCGAATGAATCAGTTTTTGCAAATGATTGCCAATAACGCTACGCCTTTGCCCAATGTACGCTGGAAAAACTCGAACCGCTATGTGCCGCCCGCGCAAAGTGATTTGGTCTCGGCTGGTTATTTCAGAGATAGCGAAAGCAAGATGTGGGAATGGTCGGTGGAAGGCTATTATCGTTGGCAGCGCTCGATTTTTGATTATTTAAACGGCGCAGAATTGAATGTAAATCCTGTGGTGGAGACGCAACTGCTCAAGGGCATCGCCAAAGCTTATGGCGTGGAATTTTTTATTAATAAAAAGAAAGGCGTGATGACGGGTTGGTTGAGTTATACATATGCCCGAAGCTTTCAGCAAATCACAGGCGACTTCCCTGCTTTGCAGCAACTAAATGATGGCAAATGGTTCCAAAGTAATATAGATAAACCGCACACAGTCAACGTATTATTGAATTTTCAAAGAGAAGAGCATAACGCTGCTTCCTTTACTTTTGTATATAGCACCGGGCGACCATATACGGCGCCAGTGAGTTTTTTTAAGGATGAATTTAGTTTTAGTCCGGTTTATACCGACCGCAATAACGCGCGCATTTCTGATTACCATCGGCTCGATTTTTCCTGGACGATCAACAATCCTTCGATGAAAGATCGGCGCTGGGAAAGCTCCTGGGTTTTTACAGTATATAATGTTTATGGTCGGAAAAATGCTTTTTCTTATTTTTTTAATCCCGATCTCGCTACCTTCCGCCCTTATAAAGTAAGCGTATTTCCTACGCCTTTGATTTCCATTACGTATAATTTTAAATTTGAATAATCATGAATAGAGTCATATCTTTAATAAATATCATAATAATTTCACTTATTATTAATTCTTGCCAATATCCTGTTGATTTAACAGAATTGCCTGATACTCAACAATTCATCGTTATTGATGCCGAATTAACGGAGACCTACGGTAGCGTGAATGTAAATTACTCCCTGACCGAGATAGACGCCAAAGGAGGCTATAATTTTCCGACACCTCCCAACGCCAGCGCGTACGTGCTGGATAGCAAGGGAAACCGCACCGATTTTAAGAGTAATGGTGAAATTAATTTTGGTTTTAAAGGTGTAATAGGCGAAACCTATAAATTATACATCACCGTTGACGGACAAAGCTATGAATCTACTGCGGAGACGATGCGCGCTTGCCCGGAATTGGATACTGTGAGTGTTTTCTATACCCGTGAGTCGGGCCGAATTCCTGATGATTTGAATTATGATGGTTTTGATGTGTATGCGGAGTTGACCGATATTGCGGGGGAGGAAAATTTTTATGAATGGGATTGGATTCATTATGAAAAAGCAGCTTCTTGTAATATTATAATGGAAAATAATCAGGAGGTACGCGTGCCTTGCTTCCCTTCTGAATGCTGGGATATTACATATAATAGGCGCATCATAGTGCAGGCAGATAAATTGCGCGATGGAGAGCCGATTGCCCATAAAGTGGTGCGTGTACCTTATGCTACACCGCCCAATAAATATTATTTGCGTGTGGAACAAAGAGCGATTACACCTACTGTTTTTGAATATTTAAAATCACTCGAAACGCAAACGCAAAATATTGGTTCTCAATTTGATATACCTGCACAAACGCAATTTAGCCCTAATATTTATAATGTAAATAATCCTTCTGAAAAGATTATAGGCGTCTTTAGTGTATTTTCTTCAAGATATAAAGTTATTTACATCGATATGCTTCAGGAAATTCCGAATGCTCGGGCGAAATTTATTGGCACCACCCTGCCCTTTACTAGCGATCCCTTTGCCAGCTTTCCTTGTGTAGAAGGTAAGTATCGCACTAAAATCAAGCCGGAGGGTTGGATAGATTAAATATCTGGTGATTTGGTGATGTAGTATTTTTAGTGGGTTTTGATTAAAGAAACTAATTAATTATTTAATTTATTACTATATATTTTTATTATGCAATAATAATTTTATAATAATTCGGCAGCGGGTGTATCGAGCATCCAAAGTAAAGTTCCATCTACCGGTTTAATAAATTGTGACGGATATAATTCGGGTTCATAATGTCCATGTAATACTTTCTTCAAAGTATCGGCTTTATTAGCGCCTGTTACTAAAAATATGATATGATGCGATAAATTAATTAATGGCGCGGTCATTGTAATGCGATACATAGCAACCTTCTCTATATAAATTTCTTTTACCAGCCGTGTTTCTTCATGTAAAATAGAAGTATTTGGGAAAAGCGAAGCCGTATGCCCGTCGTCGCCCATGCCCAACAGCATCAAATCAAATCGAGGCTGCCCAGTAGCAAAGAAATTTTTAATCGTTTGTTCATATTGCTCGGCGGCTTCGGCAGGCGTAAGATTAGTGGGAATTCTGAAAATATTTTCTACCGGAATATCAATTTTACTAAATAAAAACTGAATAGCTTGATAAGCATTATTACGTTCATCATTTAAAGGTACGCAACGCTCGTCACCCCAGAAAAAATAAGTGTTTTGCCAGGGCATTTGATCACGGTAAGGCGATTGTGTAAATAATTTAAATAAGCGCTCCGGCGTACTGCCGCCAGATAAAGAGATGGTGAAGCGCCCATTTTTTTGAATATAATATTTTGCCAATTCTATGATATGCTGGGCAGCTGCTTCGCTTAATTCTTGGGTCGTAGGAAAAATTTGATGATTTGACAGCATAAGCAGGCTTTTACGAAATAAGTAGTCGAGCAGTTTTATCCCATAGGGATGGCGATGCCACAGTCAACAGCCGAAAGTCAATAAAATTGACAATCAGTAATTTATGGAAGTTATTATATAAATTAAATATGCTCGTTTACTTAGTTATTTACAAATTATTATAATATAGTATAAATATTGGATGTGGTACATTTCTAAAATGTGCTACATTTTTTATATATGATTATTTTTTTCAAAAGGCATCACAATCCAATTGTGGCCATCTTTTGCGATCAATGCTTCCGCTTCTTCCGGACCTTTGGTACCGGCGGCATAATTGGGGAAATAGACAGAAGGATTGGCCTCCCATTTTTCAATGATCGGCATCAAAATATCCCAGGCGGCTTCCACTTGGTCGGCGCGCATAAAGAGCGTTGCATCCCCGCGCATCACGTCCAAAAGCAGTGTTTCGTAGGCTTCCGGCGTACCAGTCGTGTAAGTTTCATGATAATCAAAAAGCATATCCACAGGGTTCAATTGCATTTTTAATCCCGGGCGTTTGGCTTGGAAAGTCAAGCGAATGCCCATTTGTGGCTGAATATGCAAAATCAGGCGATTCGGCTGCCAATTTTCGACAGCGACAGAAGGAAAAGACTGATGCGGCACGGGTCGGAATTGAATGGTAATAACAGAGACAGATTCGTTCATACGTTTGCCGGTGCGCATATAAAAAGGCACACCCTGCCAGCGCCAGTTGTCGATAAAGAATTTGATCGCAGCAAAGGTTTCCGTATTCGATTTTTTGTCCACGCCCGGTTCTTCGCGGTAGCCCTGCACTTTTTTTCCTTCGAGCCAGCCATCACCATATTGCCCGCGAACAGCGGATAAGTGGACTTCCTCGCGTTTGAATTTGCGCAAAGCGTGCAATACATCTACTTTTCGATTCCGAATTTCATCAGCATTGAATGAAACAGGGGGCTCCATCGCAATCAGGCAAAGCAATTGTAATAAGTGATTCTGAATCATATCGCGCAAAGCGCCGGAATGATCATAATAACCACCGCGATCCTCGACGCCTAATTTCTCGGAAACAGTAATTTGTACGTGGTCGATATAATTGCGATTCCAAAGAGGCTCAAACAGTGCATTCGCAAAGCGGAAAGCAAGAATATTTTGCACCGTTTCTTTGCCAAGATAATGGTCGATGCGATAAATCTGGCATTCATCGTAGAGTTTCAGCAGCGCATCGTTCAATTGCTTGGCACTATTGAGGTCGCGCCCAAAGGGTTTTTCCACCACTAGGCGACTCGTATCTTTATCTTGTGTTAAACCGGAATTTTTTAATTTGTTGGCGATCATTTCCACCGCAGTAGGCGGAATCGACATATAGAAAATCCGATTCACAGATCCTTCCCATTTCGATTCAAGTTGGTCGATATTTTCTTTTAAAATTTCGTAAGATGTATCATCCTTATAATCAGCTTGTTGGAAATATAATCCTTTAGAGAAAGGCGTCCAATCTTCTTTTTGGGATTTGCCGGAGCGCGAAAACTTGTCGATGCCTTCGAGCGAATGCTTGCGAAATTCCTCGTCGGTCATAGCTGATCGGCCCACGCCGATGACAGCAAATTGCTCAGAAATCCATTTATCTAAATAAAGATTATAAATAGCAGGCATTAGTTTGCGCCAAGCCAGGTCGCCCGTCGCGCCGAATATGACAATGATCGTTGGATTTATTTTTTTGGTGGTTTCCATTATATGGATACTTTATATTTTACATTAAAAACATTACATTTATTCACTCCATTGCGTATGAAATGTACCTTCGCGGTCGGTGCGTTGATAGGTATGCGCGCCAAAATAATCGCGTTGTGCCTGGATCAAATTAGCTGGCAGCCAGCCTCTTCGATACGCATCAAAATAAGTCAGCGCCGCAACGGTAGCGGGCATTGGAATACCACTGGAAACAGCAGTTTTTACAATTGCGCGAATACTTTCTTGTAAATTATTTAATTGATTTGCAAAAATATCACTCACCAATAAATTTGGTAAATCCGGTTCTTGGGCAAAAGCCGCCCGAATGTCTTCCAACAGCGCCGCCCGAATGATGCAACCGCCGCGCCATATTTTGGCGACTTCTGCCAGATTCAGACCATAATGATATTCCTGCGAAGCTTTTTGTAATTGCGACAATCCTTGAGCATAAGTCACGATCATGGCAAAATGAAATGCTTGTTCTGCTTGCTGAATCAAGATATTCTTATCTAAATTTTCAGCGTTTGTTTTTCCATGCAATTTTTGCTCGGCTGCTTGCCGTGCTTTTTTGTTGGCAGACAAATCGCGCATCGAAACCGCTGCATCAATCGTGGTAATCGGCACGTGCAAAGACATGGCATCCTGGGAAGTCCACATTCCAGTGCCTTTCTGGCTGGCGCTGTCCAGAATCATATCCACCAGATCATTGCCCGTCAACTCGTCTTTTTTTGCAAAAATCTCGGCTGTAATTTCAATCAGGAAGGATTGTAAAGAACCAGCATTCCATTTAGTGAAAATATCATGAAATTCGGAATTATTTAGTTTTCCATACTCTTTTAGTAAATGATACGTCTCTGCTATTAATTGCATTAAAGCATATTCGATACCATTATGCACCATTTTTACATACTGACCCGCCGAACCCGAGCCAAGATAAGCCACGCAAGGTTCGCCATTCACTTTGGCAGCAACCGCTTCCAGCATAGGCGCCACGCGCGCGTACACTTCCTTATTACCGCCAGGCATAATGCTCGGGCCGCGCCGCGCACCAGATTCGCCACCCGATACGCCGATGCCCATAAAATGAAGATTTTCTTTCGCAAGCGACTCAATTCGACGGTTGGTATCTGTGAAATGGGAATTGCCACAATCGATTAATAAGTCATCTTTAGACAATAATGGTTTCAACTCCTCGATCACCGAATCCACGATCGGCCCAGCCGGCACCAGCATCAGAATAACGCGAGGCGTTTTCAAAGAGGCTATAAATTCTTCTACCGTGCTCGCGCCGAGCACCGAATAGTACAGCGATTCCTTTACGAATGCGTCTACTTTCGCGGGGTCTTTGTCATAACCCGCTACAAAAAAGCCGTGGTCACTCATATTATATACCAGATTGCGCCCCATCGTGCCCAATCCAATCATGCCATAGTCAAATTCTTGTGCTGCCATAATTTTATGGTAATTGTTTTTATATTTTGCTTAATTAGCTCAAATTGAGAAAATTATACTTGCGATTAAATACAAAACTGATCCGAATGGAAACAGGAATTTGAACTGATTTTCAGCAAGTTATTTACATTATTTCATGTTTTCTGATTCCATCGCCAAAACTTTGTCGAGGCGTCTTTGATGTCGGTCTTCTTTTGAAAAACGCGCATTCAGAAAGGATTTGATGATTTCACGAGCCAACTCAATGCCCACTACGCGCTGCCCGATGCACAATACATTCACATCATCATGCTCCACGGATTGGTGCGCAGAATACGTATCGTGGCAAACGCCCGCCCGAATACCCTTGAATTTATTGACCGCAACGCTGACGCCTACGCCACTTCCGCACACAAGAATACCGCGTTCGGCTTGTCCGGCTTGAATCGCTTTGGCAACATCGGCCGCATGGTCAGGATAATCGGAAGGATTTTCATCGTGCGTACCAAGATCAAGAATGTCATAACCGGCAGCTTGTAATTCTTTGACCAAAGTAATTTTGTAAGCAAAACCAGCGTGATCAGAGGCAAAGGCAATTTTCATAGATGATGCGGGAATTTTGTCTTTTCAAATACAATAACTCAACCGCGTAAAAATAGAATTTGTTGCTTGAGTTCTGTCTCAAAGCAGACTTTTTTGTTCGCCTTATTTTGTTTTGAAAATTGAATAAATCAAATCGCTTAGTCGGTATCTTACTGCGCAGACAAGTGAAACATCCATTATAATCAGCGTTGAGCGCGGTATTCACATCATCATAACATATTTTGCTGGGATATTTCATCTTTAACATTCAGGGGCAGCTACTCTGATGAACCCTATCCTATTTTTTTAAAAAAGAACGTTTATAAAAGGAGTGCATCAAGACTGCAAAAAACTTGTTATTTTTGACTCAGAAAAGACTTCCTTTCAGCATATTAAACATTTTCCGAAGTTCGTATCTATGATAAAAAAAGCAGCGATCATATTATTTCTGGGTTTTTCTTTGCTGCAGGCGCAAACGGCCGATATGCAAGAGTTGATGTCAGCATTGGAGATTAGTGCTGAAAATACTCAAAAAGTAGATATTCTAATATCACTTAGTGGAAAGCTGCTGGATTCGGATATTAAGAAAGCTGCGGATTATGCAGAAGACGGATTAAAATTGGCAAAAAAGCTAAAATACACGATAGGCGAGGCCAAAGCCTCGATTATGCTGGGCAAGGTGCGACTGAAACAAAATCAGTTGGCAAAAGCTGCCAATAATTTTGAAGCCGCGTTGTCTTGGGCAGAAAAAAACGCTGAGGCGCCTGTATTGCTTGATTTTTATTTTCATTTAGCGCAAGTTTATCAAAGACAAAATAAAAAGGAACAAACAGAAATTATTCGCCAGAAATATAATAACCTTCAACTCAAAATTCAGCAAAATCAAGTTAATCAGAGTAATCAAGAAAAAATCGATTTGCTCCAGGATCAATTTTCAAAACAAAAAGATTCGGCATCTTTAGCTCGTTTGGAAGTGATCAAAGCGCAGAGTGCAACAGATTCGGCTTGGAATATCATTAGTCAGCAGGAAGCAATTCTGAATAAACAAAGATTAGAACTCGTTACGCTTGAAAATGAAACCTATCGGATAGAGCAAGAAAAACTGCAAACCGAATTGCTTTTGAGAAAAGAGCAACAAGAATTAACGTTGCAACAGCAACGTTTTTATTGGGTTTTGGCAGGTAGCGCCTTTCTTTTAATACTTGGATTAAGCGGCTGGTTTTTTTATCAAAGCAGGCAAGCCAGAAAAATGGCACAGCGCGAGCATCTTGAAGCGGAGCGCTTGCGATTGTTAACGGCGGGCATTGCGCATGAAATAAAAAACCCCCTCAATTTCGTTAATAATTTTGCCGAGGGCTCGACCGAACTTTCAGCAGAAGCAGAAGAAATATTGGATACAAACGAGCAGGATTTGACGCCGGAGCAATTCGCTTTGCTAAAAGAGTTGGTTACAGAACTCAAACAAAATTCGGTGGACATCAAAAAGAACGGGCTTCGCGTCAATGAGATCGTGCGCAGCATGAGCGATTACGCCAGCGGCCGCAAGAGCAAAGGTCAGCCGACTGCATTAAATGATTTGGTGGAGGAGCAGATCAATCGAGCTTACAAAAGTTATCGTGCTCAGCATAGCGGATTCGATTTAAAGATTGAGAAAAAATATGATTCATCTTTGACGCCTGTTGAAATAGTGACACAAGACGTTGGACGGGTGTTGTTAAATATTATCAATAATGCCTACGATGCTATGTTGCAAAAACAGCAAGCAAACAAAGAAAATTATACGCCTACGCTAACGATTACTACAAATTCGCAAAACGGAGAGGCTATCATTCGCATCCGAGATAATGGGACAGGCATTCCGCAAGAGGTACGCGACAAAATCTTTACACCTTTTTTCACGACCAAACCCACCGGCACAGGCAATACCGGCCTGGGTCTGGCGATTAGTTATGATATTATTGTAAAAGATCATCATGGAAAATTAAAAGTAGAAAGCGAACCAGGCGAGTTCACAGAATTCATTATTATATTGCCTAAAAAACAAGTAAACCATTGATCAAGAGCCATTGGTCATTTTGCAGTATATTGAAAACCAATTATTTACTTCAAATAAAAACTATATTTATTTTAGAACAAATGCTTATAAAATGAGGATATTAGTAATAGACGACGAAAAAGATATACAGCGCTTGTTTGAACAGCGTTTCCGAAAAGAGCGGCAAAGCGGGGAATTGGAATTCCGTTTCGTATTTTCGGCCGCCGATGCCCTGTCTTATTTGGAATTGGGCACAGATGTAGCACTGATTCTATCGGATATTAATATGCCTGAAATGAATGGCTTGGAATTATTAAAGATTATTCGAGAACAATATCCGGAACAAAAAGTATGTATGATGACCGCCTATAGTGATGATACTTTTCGGCAGCAGGCAACGATGTACGGTGCGCATGATTATTTGACCAAACCGATTGATTTTGAGCATTTAAGAGAGAAGATTTTGAATTAGGAATTTGGTAGAGCGTAGAAGGATGAGGGTAGAGAGAGATAAGGGAAAATGATAAATGGGCAATACTAAAAAATGGGCGTAAAAATCTTAATGGTTGACGATGAACGCGATATAAAGCGTTTAGTTTCGCAGCGATTCAGAAAACAAATCACGAATAAAGAGTTTGATTTTGTCTTTGCATTAAGCGGGGCCGAAGCCTTGGAGTTATTGAAACAGGATCAAAGTATTGACATGGTGTTGAGTGATATTAATATGCCCGAAATGGACGGCTTCACGTTCATTACAAAAATGCACGATATTGCCCCTGATCTAAAGGTTATCATGGTTTCTGCTTATGGTGATATGCAAAATATTCGCAAAGCGATGAGCCTCGGCGCTTTTGATTTTATTACTAAACCCATTGATTTTGAGGATTTAGAAAAAACGATTGAAAAAACAAAAAAAGACGTCGAAGTACTCCGACAGGCAAAACTCGCCAACGAATTGGCCGAAAAAAATAAACAATTATATGAGCTCGACGAAATGAAATCACGTTTCTTCACCAATATTGCACATGAATTGCGAACCCCGCTTACCATCATTGGTGGCATGGCGAATCAAATGCAGGAAAACCCTGAGCAATGGAGAGATAGAGGTCTTAAAATGATCATTCGCAATAGTAATAGTTTGCTTAATCTGGTCAACCAAATCCTGGATTTGCGCAAGCTCGAATCGGGCAAGTTGCATTTGAAAATGGTGCAGGGCGATGTAATTCAGTATTTGAGCTATATTTTTGAGTCTTTCCAATCCTTGGCGGAAAGCAAAGACCTGCGGCTTCATTTCTTGAGCGACCAGCAAGCGCTTGTCATGGATTATGATCCTGACAAATTACTGCGCATTGTCTCCAATTTACTGTCGAATGCAATCAAATATACCCCGGAAGGTGGTGATGTGTATTTCCAAATAGATCAATTAAATACAGTAAAAGAAGCGCAGGTGCAGATTCGGGTGAAGGATACCGGCATTGGCATT
>JANRME010000207.1:0-2571 GCA_033761835.1 Saprospiraceae bacterium | reverse complement strand
GATGTTCTTCTTGTTTATTCTTATTCTATCGATGATATTATTAATGGATTAAATAATTATTCCGATAAACTTTTTATAAATAATACAGGTTTGAATAAAAAATATGATTTTCATATAAAAATTAGATCAAGCGAAGAAATAATTAATAGCTTGATATCTTATGGATTGAAGGTTAGAATTGATAAGAAAGAGATTGAATATATTAAAATCGAATAATGTTTTTTATCATTGCCCCTCGGCTTTAAATTTTAAATGGAGTATTTCTTTTTCCGTTTTTATATCTTTCAATGGGCGATTTCGTAAGCGACTTTCCACCCAGGAAGGCACGTCCAGGTAAAGCAAGGCTTTGCGATCATAGGGACTTTCTATAAATTTGGTAAGTTCTGGCTTGAAGTTGGCAAAAGCCTCTTTTTGTTCGGAAGGTGAAATCGTAACCAATTTTTTAATAAAATTCAAAGTTATTTTTTGCACCTTGCTTACATCCTTTGCTTGCGCAAAAGCACGTTGTACCGAGGGAACTAAATAAGTCAATAATTCATGATTACCTAATTCAAAATGACATATCAAGTGTAATAAACGTGCATTATGATGCAGGTCTTCGCGCAGAAAACCATGTTTGATTGTAATCACCTCATTAAGATAGTCAAGCGCTTTAGAAAATTTACCCAAGCCAAAATAAAAATACGCGAACTTGTAATAAAATAACAAAATACGATGCTCGTCGGAGTAAGGCGCGTATGCTGGAATCATTTTAAGCGTTTCTTTTATCACCGCTTCACCGCCTTCATAATCGCCAATCATCAAATAATAATTCAACTTTGATAAATAAAGATAAACAAATGCAATGGTTTGCGAATTCGTATTTAATTGCTCTCGAATGGATGTTTCAAAAACTTCAAACTCCCTTAAATAATGCACATAACGATCCAGATCACGTGTAAAATAAAGAAATACCAATACGTAATATAAACCACGCATATATAAATCGGGGTCTTTCTCTTTCATGCGCGGATATTGGGCAAAGAGATCCGCCCAAGCCAAAGCATTTTCGCGGCAGTCGGCAAAATCGAGCAGGATATAAGCATACCACATTTTTGCTTGAAAAAGGTTGATCCGCTCAAAAAACGTAGGGTTTTCGCGCATGACCCCATCTGGAAAATGCTCTTTGTAAAAGGCTTGCGCGGCGGCAGCTTCTTCTGCGTTGCGGGCATGTCCATGCTCGATATAATAACCGTGAACTTCGATATTAAAATTAAATAATAAACTAGCAGAGAGTGTAATTTGGCTGCGTTTGGCGGACTCGTCGAGCAGTTTTTCCATTTTCCCTTTTACCCGACGACTGCGTGTAATGTGGCGAGCTTCGATATGTTTTTCAAATTCAAGAATTTCTAAATGTAAAATATCTTGTTGATGATCTAAAGCTGTTTGTTTGATACGCTCCAAAATTTTCAATGCTTGCATATACATCCCTTTCCCGTATAGGATTCGGGCGAAATCAATTTGTTCGCGGATTTCAATATCAATATTTTTTTGAATATATATAAGCCGCAGACTGATAAGAATTTGTTTATATAAATGACGCTTTAGATTGGGCAAATGTTCTTTTTGAATACCACGTAACTTTTCAAGCAAGGCTTTTTCATCATAGTCAGACAACTTGTCCAACGCATCGAACAACTGAATGAATTTCTTCGAGTCATTACTGCCCGAAGCGCGATTAGCGTAAAGGCTAAAATTGCGCTTTTCGGCTTTGGTTAGCGATTTTACCAGAGAATACAGCTGATCTTTTTGTTGGTTAGACATGACAAATGTCTTTCTATTAAAGAATTGAAAATCAAATTGTTGTAAAAATATTTACGAACTTGAATATCACACCGTATAGTAAAGTTATCCCTTGACGCTTGCCTGAAAGCTGCTACTTTTGCTATTACAAACAGCAAGGAAGCTTCTTTAAAATTGCTGATGCGTTCGGTGCCAATGCTTGTTTAAGTTACAGTAAACGTCAAAATTACAAAAAATGAAAAAAATTGAAGCCATTATTCGTCTCTCTCGATTTGAGAAAGTACGCGATGCGCTGGCTGAAATTGGTGTCAACTTCTTTACACTGACGGATGTGAAAGGATTTGGACTACAAAAAGGAGAAAAGCTGGTGTACCGTGGCAGTTCGTATGATACGGACTTCATTGCAAGATTACAATTGGATATTCTGACGACCACAGACCGTGTAGATGACATTATTGCCGCTATTACAAAATCTGGTAGAACCGGCGAAATCGGTGATGGTAAAATCATCGTGTATGATGTCGAAAATGTTGTACGCATTCGCACTGGTCAGGTTGGCTCAGAAGCTATTTAATTATTAAACATTTGAATTTGATGAAAGAGACACTATTTAATATTTTTATTCAACAAACACAGGCATCCAAGTTTTTGTCATATAAATCTCTTGTTTTCTTGTATCCCAACAGGCAACTTCTATATGCGGACCCTGTGCATTGACCATTTCACCGTGTCACTTAGTTGAAACCTTTTGAAATATTTATTTTTTCAGTATACAGCCATGGATGACTC
>JANRME010000206.1:0-35273 GCA_033761835.1 Saprospiraceae bacterium | reverse complement strand
CATAATGGAAATATAGGCGTGGCGCATACACAAATATTGGTAGTATCCAAATCATTAGCTTTAATGAGAAATGAAATCGGACTATAAAGAAGAACTGAATAAATTAGTGCAACGGAAAAAGAAAGAGATACCAACCTCTTTTTCTGAAATTGCAGTTAATAATATCTTTACTATACTTGAATATACACCAAATTATTTGACTTCCATTGCAAGACATTTTGATGATAAAAACGCAGTAGAACCCATAATAGAAGGTAAAAGATCATTTAGAGAGACCCTTATACATTTACTCAATATCGAAGGACTTCATTATACTACGATCTATCCGGCATTCCTCTTAAACAAGCCGAAGATCTATCCAATACACGCAGAAAGGGATTTCGACAGATTGCGTTTGTTTTCAGACTTTCAATTGCATGAATTGCTGGGGGCTTTCTGTTTGGAACGAAGGAAAAGTTTAAGTTTTTTGAAATCGTTAAATAAAAATGACTGGCTAAGAGAATTGTCTGAAGAAAATAAGGCGAGAGCAGAAACAATCTATTGGAGAGCACGAGTATTAGCAATTCACGACTTTACCCATGTACAAATTCTTAAATTTCAAACCAACTACCTGGAATAACTTTAAATGGGAACTATTTATATATGCAAACTGCTACCGCTTTGCTTTAAAAAATGCCTTCATCAGTAGTCCGCACGCTTCAGATAAAATTCCATATTCTACTTTCGTTTTCGGATGCAATAATCCCTTCCCAAAGCGCATAAATCCTCGTTTTTCATCTTCTGCACCATAAACCAGCTTGTCCAATTGTGCCCAAGCCAGCGCTCCAGCACACATTACGCAGGGCTCTAAAGTCACATATAAAGTACAGTCATCCAAGTATTTACTACCCAGATAATTGGCGGCGGCGGTCAACGCAATGATCTCGGCATGAGCGGTTACGTCGTTGAGTTGTTCGGTTTGATTGTGTCCACGAGCAATTATTTGGTTATTACAAACCACAATAGCGCCTACCGGCACTTCGCCCAATTCATAAGCTTTTTCAGCTTCTTTGAGTGCTTGTTTCATAAAATGTTCGTCAGAAAAAACAGAAAGCGCCATGGCGCAAAAGTACGAAGTTAGAAGTATGCAGTATGGAGAATTTCTAAAAAATCGTACTTCGTACTTCGTACTTCATACTTCTCTCCCTATCTTTGCACATGGAAACACAAAAAATACCACAGAATAAAGTTTGGGAAGATGCACTTACCTTTGATGATGTGCTCCTTGTTCCAGCTTACTCCGAAGTCTTACCCCGCGAAGTGGATACTTCTTCGCAATTAACACGTGAACTAAGATTGAATATTCCGGTCGTTTCGGCCGCGATGGATACTGTGACCGAGAGCAAACTGGCGATTGCTATTGCGCGGCAGGGTGGCATTGGCATCATCCACAAAAACATGAGTATTGAGAAGCAGGCGGAGCAAGTTCGCTTTGTAAAACGCTCAGAAAGCGGCATGATTATTGACCCCGTCACTTTGAGAGACGATGCGACGGTACGCGACGCGCTCAAATTAATGGAAGAATTTAAAATTGGTGGTATCCCGATTGTGAATGCTGAAAATAAATTGATTGGCATTCTGACCAACCGCGATCTTCGTTTTGAACCACGCAACAACCGTCCTGTGCGGGAATTGATGACCAAAGAAAATTTGGTGACAGCACCGGCTGGTACGACGCTCAAGCAAGCCAGAGATATTTTACAAGGCTATAAAATTGAAAAACTTCCTGTTGTAGATCAGGATAATACACTTGTAGGATTAATTACATACAAGGATATTATGAAGGTGCAAAACTACCCCAATTCCTGCAAAGATGCCTTTGGGCGTTTGGTCGTAGGTGCAGCGGTAGGCGTCACGCGGGATATGTTTGATCGGGTAGAAGCTTTGATGAAAGTGAGTGTAGATGTGGTTTGTGTGGATACAGCGCATGGACACTCGATGGGCGTGTTGCAAGCCATCAAAGAAATCAAGAAAAAATTCCCGGATTTGCAGATAGTTGGCGGCAATGTTGCTACGGGCGATGGCGCAAAAGCATTGGTAGAAGCAGGTGTTGATGGTGTGAAAGTAGGCGTTGGTCCTGGAAGTATTTGCACCACAAGAGTCGTGGCGGGTGTTGGTGTACCGCAGTTGACAGCGATTATGCAAGCGGCTTATGCGATCAAAGATACAGGCATTCCAGTCATCGGTGATGGTGGCATTCGTTATACAGGCGATATCGTCAAAGCTTTGGCGGCGGGGGCGCACACAATCATGGCGGGCAGTTTGTTTGCAGGCGTTGACGAGTCACCTGGGGAAACAATTATTTTTGAAGGTCGAAAATTTAAGGTCTATCGGGGTATGGGTTCATTGGGCGCCATGCAGGAAGGTTCGAAAGATCGCTATTTTCAGGATGTAGAAGACGATATTAAAAAACTTGTACCCGAAGGCATCGAAGGGCGTGTCCCGTTTAAAGGCACTTTGGCGGAAGTGATGGTGCAATACATCGGCGGTTTGCGTGCAGGCATGGGCTATTGCGGAGCGCATACAATTGCAGATTTGCAGGAAGCGCAGTTCGTAAAAATCACCAATTCAGGCATTCGCGAAAGCCATCCGCATAATATTACCATTACAAAGGAAGCACCGAATTATTCACGCTAACTTAAGTTATTTGAAGTTTCGTTAATGGTGCACTAATTAATATGATATTTATGATTTTAAAACATAATAACCTTAGTCATAAAAAATTAGTGTACCATTCATTTATTATAAAATGCAGTTAGGAAAAGATTTCTATCGCCGCGATGATGTCGTGCAAATTGCCAAGGATTTATTGGGAAAATTTTTAATCACCGAATTTGACGGGCGAAGAACGGTTGGCAAAATCGTCGAAACCGAAGCTTACCGCGCCCCCGAAGACAAAGCAAGCCACGCTTATGGCTACCGCCGCACGCCGCGCACAGAAGTAATGTATGCAACCGGTGGCACAGCGTATGTGTATTTGATTTATGGAATGTATCATTTGTTCAATGTGGTGACGAATGAACAGGATATTCCGCACGCGGTGTTGATTCGAGCGGTAGAGCCGGTGGAAAATGTGGAATTAATGTTGTTGCGTCGAGGCATGGAAACATTAAAACCACAATTAACAGCAGGGCCAGGCGTTTTGTCTATTGCAATGGGGATTACAACGAATCATTCGGGTATCAATTTGCTTAAAAAAGAAAGCCCGATTAGGATTGAGGATAGAGGGCTGAGGGTTGAAACGGATGAAATGATTGCCGGCCCGAGAGTTGGCGTGGAGTCTTCGCAAGAATGGGCATCGATTCCCTGGCGTTTTAGAGTAAAAGATTCAATTTGGACAAGTAAAGCGAAATAAAGACATGAAACATTTATTATTATTACTTTTTTTATTTACAAGCTATGTAATTATTGCGCAAGATCAAAATCTCCGTTACGAAGATTATATTTATAAAGACAATATCAAAACCGTTCAATTTCATGTAGATGGCTTGTTTACGAGTTATCCAATTATAGAATTGGGTTCGCCCAGCGCCTTGCTGTTTTCTTTCGATGATATTGATGGCGATACCAAAAATTACACCTACACTATTGTGCATTGCGACATGAATTGGCAGCCCTCCAATCTCGCAGAAATGGAATATCTGGATGGGTTTATTGAAGAATGGTTGGATCGGTTTCAATTTTCCTTTACGGCGATTAATCCTTACACGCATTATTGGCTGCATCTGCCCAATTCCAAAATGGACTGGCTCAAATCGGGCAATTATTTGTTGAAAGTATATGAAAATGAAGGCGAAAAAAAATTAGCCATCACCCGCCGATTCACAGTAGTAGAGCCTTTACTGCGGATTATTCCTCAAATGGTACGCCCCGCCGCACCCAGCAAGCAACGTACCCACCAGGAAATTGATTTTATTGCCGAAAATTTGAGCAAAATCGAGATTCGACGACCCTTGCAGGAGATCAAAGCAGTAATTTTGCAAAATGGACGCTGGGACAGCGCTATAAAAGACATCATACCTTATTTTGTGCGCTCTAATCAGTATATCTTTGATTATCAGGATCGAATTTCGTTTCCGGGGGGTAAAGAGTTTCGGTATTTGGATTTGCGCAGCCTGCGTTTTCGTTCGGAAAACGTGGCATTGATCGAACGTTTTGACGGCAATTACGAAGTGACTTTGCAAAAGGATTTAAAACGCTTCGGCGATTCTTATTTTCAAAGAAAAGATATCAACGGACAATTTGTGATCGAAAATTTTGATCAGGATTCTTTGGACCATAATCTTTCCAACGACTATGCCAATGTGTTGTTCAATTTATATAGCCCAGAGCCGCTCTACGATTTCGACGTTTACCTTTATGGTGAACTGAGCGATTGGCATATTGATGAACGTTTTAAGATGGCCTACAACCCTGCTGTCAATGGCTATGTGACCAAAATCAGGCTCAAACAAGGATATTATGAATACAGTTACGCAGTGGCACCGCGTAATGGCAAAGATCTCAAGCCAAATCTAAGTGAAATAGAAGGCGATTGGCAGGAAACAGAAAACCAATATACCATTTTGATATATTATCGCCCTTTTGGAGAGCGCTATGACCGCGTGATCGGCATGGTCAATTTTACTTCTTCCTTTTAAGCTGCAATGAAAGTTGTGGTGTACGCAAAATCTTTGTAATTTTGTAGTCCAATTAGAAAAATACGATTCAACTCTCTCTATTGTGTAAGCCTTGTTGAGGATGCCGGTTGAACGCCGAGTTTTCACCTTTGTCGAAGAAGGCGAGTGATTTTCACACCTGAAATAGGGGCTTTTATCCGATTTAAACCTCTTTTAATAGAAATAATTCGCCTAAATGCGAATGGCTTATTTTTTTTGTAACCGTTAAAAATCATGACGTTTATGTTTCGTAGAAATCTACTTTCGACTCTAATCCTTCTCTTATTCGTAGGAGCACTGTCGGCGCAGGATTCTTGGTCATTACAGCAATGCTTGGAATACGCCCGTCAAAACAATATATCTGTAAAACAAGCGCAGGCGACTATCAAGTCAAATGAACTGAATTTAAAACAGAGCCAATTCAATCGTCTGCCTAATTTGAATGCGAATGTTTCTTATGGTAGGAACTTTGGTCTTTCCTTAGATTATCTGACCAACTCTTTTCAAAATCAAAGTAGCGGGTACAGTAATATTGGCTTAAGTGCAGGGGTGACTGTGTTCGCAGGTAGTCAAATTAATAACAGCATCAAACAAAATAAAATGCTGCTGGAAGCTTCTAATCTTGATGCCTCCAACACGGTTAATACTTTGTCATTGAACGTGGCAACAGCTTACCTCAATATTTTATTGGGTGAGGAACAATTAGCGAATGCCAGAAAGCAATTGGAATTGTCGCAGGCGCAATTAGATCAAATTGACCGTTTGATTCGTGCTGGCTCACGCCCAGAAAATGAACGATTTGACCTCTTAGCGCAAATCGCGCGTAACGAGCAAACGATCATAGATGCAGAAAATACCATTGCTATCGGTTATTTGAATTTGAAGCAGTTGATGAATGTAGATCAGAATACCGATATTCGCATCCAGCGCCCAGAAGTGAACGCACCAACGGTTAATCCCGACGAATTTGCTTTAAACGAAGTTTATACAACGGCATTAGGAACGCAACCTCAGATTAAAGCAACTGACCTTCGTCTCGAAGGCGCGCAACTTGGAGTGGATCTTGCTAAAGGCGCGCTTTACCCAACGCTGTCGGTTTTTGGTAATTTGGATACCCGTTACTCTACCGAAGGCAGAAGGATTGTGGATACCCGTACCGAGCGCGTCGAACAAACAATATATTTGAATGATACACCTTATACATTTGGCGTTGATCAAGAAGTGAATAGCTTTGATAACAACCCATACTTCGATCAATTGCGCGAAAACTTCGGTCAAAGCTTCGGTGTAAGTCTGCGAATCCCTATTTTTAATAATTTACAAAACATCATTGGTGTACAAAGAGCTCAGGTGACTGTGTTGACAACGGAAGTGCAAAACCAACAGGTGCGTCAGCAATTAAAGACCGATATACAGCAGGCGATTGCCAGTGCAAGGGCCGCCAAACGCTCTTATGATGCGGCGCAGCGTTCGGTAGAAGCATCTCAAATTGCTTTTGACAATGCACAAAAACGCTTTGAATTGGGCGCGATCAATACGTTTGATTTTACGACTGCTCGCAACAATCTCGACCAGGCGCAAATCAGCTTGATTCGTTCAAAATATCAGTACTTCTTTAATGTGAAAGTGGTAGAATTTTATCTTGGACGAGAAATAAAGATTGATTAAAAAATTTGTTATTTGTTATTGGTTATTCGGAAGAGCCAAAGCCCAGATAACCGATAACAAATAATAGTCCTTCAATTGAGAAAATCTTCAAATTCAACAAACAATGGCAAAACGAAAGCGCAATAACTGGCTGATAATTGGTTTGGTGAGCCTCATTGCGGTATTGGTCGTGGTGGCGGTGATTCAGCAAAAATCTAAACCCAAAGGAGAATTGGTGGATGTGGAAAAAGTGACCCGTCGCACCATTACCGAAAAGGTAGCCGCCAGCGGCAAAGTATTTCCACAAACAGAAGTAAAAATCAGCTCCGATGTATCGGGCGAAGTGGTGGAGTTGTACGTAGAAGAGGGCGATTCAGTGGTGACTGGGCAATTGCTTGCAAAGATTGACCCTGATGCTTATCAATCACAAGTAGAACGTGGGGTAGCCGGTGTTAATAGCTCCAAGGCACAATTGGCAAATGCTCGATCGCAGATTGAACAACTTCGTGCTCAGAAAGAAAACATCCAGGCGCAATTGAAAAATGCGCGGGAAATTCATCAACGCAATGAAAAGTTGAGAAAAGAAGGGGTGATTTCGCAAGCAGATTATGACCAGTCTTTGTCAAATCTTCAAGGATTGGAAGCCAATTTACGTTCAGCGGATGCCAATATCAAAGCCTCCCAAGAAAGCGCGAAAGCAGCTGATTTCCAGGTACAAAGCGCGGAGGCTTCACTCAAGGAATTGCGTACGAGTTTGCGCCGTACCACTATTTATGCGCCTACCGGTGGTATTATTTCCAAATTGAATATTGAACAAGGGGAGCGCGTGGTTGGTACGATTCAAATGGCGGGTACGGAAATGATGCGCCTTGCCAACTTGAATGCCATGGAAGTGCGAGTGGACGTGAGCGAAAATGATGTGCCCCGTGTTACCATTGGCGATGAGGTTGATATTGAAGTGGATGCTTATATTGGGCGTACTTTCAAAGGAACAGTGACTCAAATTGCGCGTTCTTCGACCAGTGTAGGAGCTACTTCGGCGTTGACCAGTGATCAAGTGACGAATTTCGAGGTGCGCATCAGCGTTAATTCAGAATCTTACAAGGATTTGATTGAACCCAACAAACGACACCCATTCTTGCCAGGAATGTCTGCTTCTGTAGAAATCAATACCGAGACCGTCAAAGATGCAATAAGTGTGCCTATTCAGGCCGTGACGACACGCGAACGCGACGAAGCTAAGCGCAAAAAAGCTACCGCCGCCAAAGCTGCTGAAGCGAATGAAAATGATGAAGGACAAGCCGTTACGGCATCCAATACAACTGAACCCAAAGATGAAGACCTGATGGAAGTGATATTTGTGTTATCTGCGGATACGGTGAAAATGGTTGAGGTGAAGACCGGCATTCAAGATGATACGTACATCCATGTTACTTCAGGCTTACAGGAGGGGCAGGAAATCATCATAGGCCCTTACACGGCTGTATCCAGAAAACTGGAACAAGGCAGTCAGATTCGCCGCAACAAAGCAGATGATAAAAAGAAAAAAGAATAATTCCGAGTTAAAAGTGCGAATTTAAAAGCACGAAATTGGAATAAAACAAAGGTGTTCAGGTGTACGTTTCTACCCTGAACACTTTTTTTATGGCATAAAAAGTCTATAAACTTGAACACCCTGCTCATTTTTATTAAAAATCCTGAAAAAGGAAAAGTTAAAACCCGCATCGCGCAAACCGCCGGTGATGAACGTGCTTTACAAATCTACTTAGAACTTTTGCGCCATACGCGCGAAATCTGCCAACAAGTAAATGCCCGTAGAATCTTGTTTTACAGCGATTTTATTGAAGAAGATGACGGCTGGTCGGCACAGGATTTCCAGAAAATGGTGCAGCATGGCACTGATCTCGGCGAACGCATGAGCAATGCTTTTTTATTAGGATTGATTAGCCCGGAGGATAAAGCGGTAATCATTGGTAGCGATAATCCCTTACTCACGGTTGAAATTGTTGAATCGGCTTTTGCTAAATTGGAAGATTACCCTTTTGTGATTGGCCCGGCTACCGACGGCGGCTACTATCTGCTTGGGATGCGGAAACATACTCCATTCATTTTCAAAGGGATCGAATGGAGTACCAAATCTGTTTTTCCCGAAACGGTTAAAAAAGTGGAAGCTTTAGATGCTGCTTATTTCTTGTTGCCGGAACTGCCGGATGTAGATTATGAATCAGATTGGGAACAATACGGATGGGAGATAAAGGAGATCAAATGACCAAGGGGCGATGTGACTCTTAAGGTTTTAGGGTTTTGACTCTTTGTACTTTGATTCGGCCTTTTTCACGGTGTTCATCTAATGGAGAATCTATGATTTCCTGCCAATAACCCTCCAATGCGGTTTCCCAAATGCTTCGTTTGAACAATAATTGGTATTTTCGATAAAAAGAAGGAACAAGTTCAGAACCAGCTGCAGGCACAAAAGCAGTATCCAACAGGTAAATAGACAAGTCGCTGTAAAGCCGGCCGCGAATTTCCATTTCGATCACCTTGTCCTCACTCAAAAAAACGTAAGAGCGACCTTTAATGTCCCCCCCATCAGCTTCCAGCCACATTTGAAAGCGATAACTTTGCTCGGAATAAATACCGCCGTAGGTTAGTTCGCCTTCCCACAAGCCATCGTATCTACTTTGTGATGATAATAAAAGAGTACAAAACAAGCTGATAACCAGGAGTATATATCGCTTCATTGGCAAATGGTTTTTCGCATATTTTTTCAAATTGCAATATAAAATAACGCCGCCTCCTCGGCAATAGATGCGCAAAAAGGAAGTTTTGGTGAGTAAGAGACATTTTTTTATGATTAATTTTTTATTATATAACCGAAGGGATTTATTATCAATGCTTTACAAATTTTATTTGTCCATCCATAATATTACCTTTTATTTTAATAAAATATGTACCAGGTGACAATTTTGAAATATTAATTTCAAATAAATTGACCGTATTAATTATTTCCCCTTCCCCATGATTCATTTCGCGGCCTTTGGCATCGTAAATGCGCCAGGTCACACGATCGAATATTTTGGAATCTACTTCCAGATTTAGCAAGGCATTTGCTGGGTTGGGGAATACCCGAATATCATAATCCTTACCCGTTGGAATGTTGGACGCTCTGCCAGGAAATAACTGGGAAGTTGGAATAGATTCTATCGGGAGGCGATCTGTACTCCAGCGCATATCACAAACAGCGTCGCAGCAATTATCAAAATATTCAAGTTTAATATCATATTTTTTCCCGGCTTCTAACTCAATCGAACCGAGGCTTTCCATTACCGCTTGTGGCACCCATTGATCTATGACCAATTGATTGTCCACCCAAAGGCGTACTCCATCATCCGAAAAAATGTGAAAGGTGTGATGTCCACTGATTTTGGGCATTACTTTACCAATCCAACGAATAGCAAAATAACTGTTGGCGACAACCCCCGGAAGAGGTGAATCATTGCCCCAATCGAATCGAATAATCGGATCTAATCTTTTGAAAACGGGGTCTTTTGTAAATGCGCTCTCAGGTTCGTTGCCTTCCTGGAAGTTAAAATAATTGCCCAATAGCCCGGTACCGTCGCCAATGGTGAGTTTTATGGCGTCGTAATGAGCTATGATTTCAGTTTGATCTCCAGCTAAAAAGGTGAAAAGATCACTGTTTGTGCCATTATTCCAGGAATTAAAAGAAAAAAGCTGCCCGGAAGCAGATTGCGTGAGCGGCGCAGCGATCGTGCGACGGATGCCTTTTACGCTGGTCGTGGTGTAAGGCGCTGTGACCGTTTTGCCATCGATATTGATTTGCAAACCCGGCGGTTCGGTTTTTACTACAAATGCTGTTTTGACTGGTTGTACATCTCGATGAACGGTACGGCTCAGCCCGCCCTGATCATTGGCGGTAAGATAAATTCTATAAAAAACATTATCATCAATTTCGCCGACTTGCGGCACGATAAAAAATCCTGACGAAATGCTGGTTGTGAAATCCAAAGCAGGATGAGTGTGTTCATCGTGATGAAAGTCAATATGCCAGGTGAGTTGTTCTTCTGTCAAAGCGCCATCTTCGGCGTCATTTGCTTGGCCGGCAAAGAAAATCGTGTCTCCGGCAGCGTAAGTTGCACCTTCTGTTGGAATCAAAATATTTGGCAAGGGGCGCGTATTCGGTGTCACCGTTAATTCTACTTCTCGAGTTGTCACTTGCCCTTCGCTATTGGAAATCAAGCAATTAAAAACACTGCCGTTGTCGCTGAGTTGGACATTCGGATAAATAAAATCAGGATTATTCGCATTAGGAATATCAATTCCATCCTTTTGCCACTGAAAACTCAAAGGGGCCTTGCCTTGTGCCAGCACAGAAAAATGCGCGTCTTCGCCAATGGATAAAATAGTAGATTCTGGTTGCACCGAAATGAAAGGCGCTCCACTGCCAGTAAATGAAACCCGCCATAGCGAGCCATTATTTGTGCTGGTATTATCCTGCACCGAGCCGCCGCCGATGCCGGCGCGCGCGAGGTAATACAAATCACCATTTGGCGCAGTCACAATGCTGACCAATTGATCGAGCCCAGTAATAAAAGTGGATTCTACTTGCCCTGATTCAGGATTTAACACGCGCATCCAGCCATTGCAATAGTCGGCAAAAAAATATTTTCCCAGATATTCTTGTGGAAACGTAGCGATTTGCGGATTGTAAAATGCCGCGCCAATAATGCAACAGCCCTCGGCATGGCTATAGGAATAGAGCGGTTCGCGGTAATTTTCAGGTACGGTTTGCCCACGGCGATAACCTTCGATGATATTCCAACCGTAATTCCCACCTTTTACAATCTCGTTGACTTCTTCAAAATTTTCACCGCCAACATCATTCGCAAAAATCTTACCTGTATTCGGTTGAATAGCAAATGTATAGGAATTGCGGAATCCGCGTGCCCAGATCGCTCGATACTTGCCAGTTGCTTGATTATAAAAAGGATTATCTGTTGGAATTGTGCCATCAGGATTGATTCTCAGGATTTTACCAAGTAAAGAATTTAATCTTTGAGAAGTGCCTGCATCTGAGCCATCGCCTACTGAAATGTATAATTTTCTATCCGGTCCAAAAAGCATTGCCCCGCCATTGTGAATCGTGCCTGCCAATTGATCCATTTGAAATAAAATTGTTTCGCTTCCTGGAATTGCGAAGTCGCCATTGGCGGTTACTCGGCTCACTCGATTGGAATTGATGCGTTCTGCCGTATAATAAATATATACATATCCATTTTGCTCAAAATCAGGATCAAGTGCAATGCCACCTAAGCCGCGTTCATTAAAATTATCTACCGGAATGCTTAGGAAAGGGCTTTCCAATAGCTTTCCATCTCTTATAATGCGCACTTTCCCGCTCTTTTCGGTAATGAAAATGCGCCCGTCAGGAGCGATGGTCATAGCGGTTGGATCGAGGCCTGTGACGATTTGTTCTTGTGTGAATCCCTCTGGGAGTTGTGCAAAAAGTTGAATGTGAGTAAGTAAGCAAATAGCTGCTATAAGATTAGAAATTTGTTTCATATCGAATTACCACTTTTGAAATGGAAGATACATTTTTTACAGAAAAATACTAACCCCCATTATCAATATACAATTAAAGTTGAACCATTAGTCTAGTAAAAGTGTATAAGATTTGATTGAAAAAAATATTTTTGCGGATAAAAACATAAAACGATGTATCCAGTTGAACTGACCGTGCCAATGGCGAGAGAATTGACGACTTATGGCTTTGAAAGTCTCACTACGCCGCAGGCTGTTGTGAATACCCTCGATGAAAGTGAAGGAACGGTGCTTTTAGTTGTGAATTCTGTATGCGGATGTGCTGCTGCTAATGCTCGACCAGGCGTGAGATTGGCTATTCAAAATGACAAAAAACCGGAAAAATTAGTGACGGTTTTTGCAGGTGTAGATCAAGAAGCGACCGCCAAAGCCAGAGAATATTTGCTCCCGTACCCGCCGTCTTCGCCTTCGATTGGCTTGTTCAAAGATGGTAAATTAGTACATTTCTTAGAGCGCCATCACATTGAAGGCCGTTCGGCAGAGATTATTGCTGCTAATTTGCAAATGGCTTTTGATCGCTATTGCTAAATGGTGCGATAGTGTTATGGTGTTATGGTGCTTCGGTGAAAAGCACCATAGCACTACAACACCAACGCACGATAACACTATATCACTCCTCACGGAGCCAATCTTTCGATTTTCCAATTTTTATCTTCCTGAAGCCGGTATTGAATTCTATCGTGCAAACGATTGGATCGGCCTTGCCAAAATTCTAATAAATCAGGGCGCACCAAGTATCCTCCCCAATGCTCGGGGCGCGGAAGTACTTCGGATTTTTCATATTGTTCTTGCAATGCTGCCACCTTTTGTTCCAATTCAGCACGATCAGCGATTACCTGGCTTTGTGGCGATGCCCAAGCACCAATCTGACTGCCTTTCGGTCGACTCTGAAAATATTCAATAGATTGTTCCGGCAATACTTTTTCTACTCGCCCTTCGATGCGCACTTGCCGTTCGAGTTCTACCCACCAGAAAACCAACGCAGCGTAAGGATTTTGAGTAAAATCCTGCCCTTTGCGGCTATTATAATTGGTATAAAAGGAAAAACCTTGTTCATCGAAACTTTTCAACAATACAATCCGAGCAGACGGCCTGCCTTCGGAGGTACATGTGGCGAGCGTCATCGCATTAGGCTCCGGTACACCGGCGTTCAGAGCTTCCTGAAACCATTTTTCAAATTGATCGACAGGATGCGCCTTCACATCACTGATTTCGAGACTTGCAAGGCGATAATCCTGGCGAAGATGTTCTATATCCAATGGCATACGCAGTATTTTATGTCAAAAATAAAAAATCCCTGTCTCGGTGCAACCCGGACAGGGGAAAAACAAACACTATGAACAACACTAAATTTTTTCCTTATATGCTGACGCTAACCAGGAAGTATCTTTCTAAAAAAGCATTCTATAGTTAGTATAACGCCACTCAGTATCCTTCTTTAACATTTCCTTAGTACAAAGGAAAAAAATAGAGCAAGTAAATTTTATAAAAAAAAATAAAATTTGTGACATGGTAATTTTGTATTCCCCAGAAAACGAATCCTACCAAGCAAAAAATATTTCATTGTTCATAAATTGGATGCGAATAAATGAAGTCAAAAGGAAATATAGAAAACTGTTTCTAAATAACTGCTTTTGAAGCGAATAGATAGTAAAATTAAAGTGCAACCATTATGGAAACACGAAATCTATTTTTGATTTTAGAATATTTTCCAAACAAAATATTTTAATTCGGTACTAAAATTGTAAACATAAAAGCAGGCTCATCATTTGACATTGTCTTGGGAACATAGCATAAGACGTCTTGAAAAAATTAAGCTAATTCAAGCATTTCGCGATTTTCATACAATACTGGAATAATAAAAGCAATCAATTGACTGAGTTCCCAACCCAATAAATCCGCACCTTTTTGCACTTCTTCCCGATCTACTGTGGCCGCAAAATTCTTGGTTTTAAATTTTTTCATCACCGACTGCACGTCCATACCTTCCAGTTTTGTTGGTCGAATTTGCGCCGCCGCAATAATAAATCCAGTGATTTCATCAGCGGCCACAATACATTTATCCAGCATCGAAACACGCGGTACATTCCAATGCGTATAGTGTCCTGCAATCGCATGAGCAATGTCGGCTTCGCCCATTTCTTGCAAGCGTTTCACAATCACATTCGGATGTTGGTCAGGATATTTTTCATAATCCGCATCGTGCAGCAGCCCGGTCACGACAAATTTTTCTTCATCTTCACCAAAATGCTTTGCTAAAGCTTCCATCACAATCGAAACACTGCGCGCGTGCCGCAATAGGGAAGGGGATTTGGTCAGTTCTTTCAGGATTTCGTAGGCTTGATCTCGGGATAGCATTATGACGTCTATTTTATTTTATATATAATATAGTGTTTTTACTTTATTAGAAAATAATTGATAAGCAATTAATTAAATGATTATTTATTCAACCCTTTAATATAAAGTTTTATTACATCGTATCATTTTTCATTCACAAGACCGCTCATTAATAAGGTCGAAATTTGCTCGTATAATTGCTCCGGCGAGACCTTGCGCTCGGGCTTGTACCAATCGTATAGCCATCGCATGGAAGAAAAAATCGTGTACAAGGTTGCAAATGGATCAAGGGGTTTAAACTCGCCATTTCGGATGCCTTCTTCTATAATCGCCTGAAAACGACGCTCATAATTGCGCCGCAATTGCCTAAAATCGCTCAGATATGGCTCGCTCAAGTGCCGCCATTCATCATTAAATGCCGTGACCGAAGTGACATCTTCTGTGGCAATCTGAATATGCAAACGAATCAATGCACGCACCTTCTCTGCCGCAGGCGCATCGAGTTGTTCGACTTCTTCCATTCCTTCATTGAAACGCTGGCCATTGGCGAAACAAATGTCGCGCAAAATTTCTTCTTTCGAACCGATATGATTGTACAAACTGGAGGCCTTTAAATTCACTTTCTCTGCCAAATCGCGCATCGAAGTAGCGGTATAGCCTTTATCCCGAAACAATTGCGCCGCCGCCTCCGAAATAAGTTGTTTTTTGCTCTTCCCCTTTGTTGCTTGTTCCAATATCATCTATCAAATACTTTTTTAATACAATACCTCCCTAACCTCCTGACCTCCTCAACTTCATCAGCTATCAAAATCTACCACAACCCGCGCTGTTGTTGGATGCGATTGACAAGTCAGAATATAGCCCGCTTCCAATTCTTCCGGCTCTAAAGCATAATTCACGTCCATTTCTACCTCCCCTGCGGTCAGCTTGGCCCGACAAGTACAGCATACACCGCCTTTGCAGGCAAAAGGCAAGTCCGCGCCTGCTTTCAAAGCGGCATCTAAAATGCTATCACCCGTGGTGCGCAGCGGAAACTCAAACGTATTCCCATCCAAAGTAATTTGTACTTGCGCTTCAAATCCTGGCTTGTCGGTGATAATTGCCTTTTGCGTTTGCTTTTTGGCGATGCCGGTTGTAAATAATTCAACGTGAATCTTCTTACGCTCCATCCCACGTTCCAACAACAAATCCCGAATATCTTCATTCATTTCTTGTGGGCCGCAGATAAAAAATTCATCTACTTCTTCCACATCCACGATCTTTTCAAAAAATGTTTGACATTTTTCTTTGGAAATTCTACCGGTGAAAAGATCGCTTGTATTGAATTCCTGACTCAAAACGTGATGCACACTCAGTCGGCCAAGATAAATATTTTTCAATGCTTCAATTGCTTCGCGGAAAATAATGCTATCGGTCGCGCGGTTACCATAGAAAAGGGTGAAATGACTTTGAGGTTCCTGGCATAAAACTGTTTTCAGGATAGACATAATTGGCGTAATGCCGCTTCCCGCTGCGAAAGCCACGTAATATTTGGCTTGCGTTGGATGTATATCACTGTGAAAATTGCCCATCGGGGTCATCACGCCCAATGTATCGCCCACCTTCAAAGTTGTATTCGCAAAAGTCGAGAAAAGCCCTCCGGGTACGAGCTTTACCGCTACGCGAAGCTCTCCGTCCACGGGGCTAGCGCATATAGAATACGAGCGACGCACCTCTTCTCCTTGCAGAAAGGTCTTGAGCGTCAGGTATTGCCCTGGGATATAAGCATAGTCATTCTTCAATGTTTCCGGCACTTCCAATGCGATGGAAACGCAGTCGGATGTCTCTTGTCGTATATCGCTTACTTGTAGCGTATGAAACTTTGGCGTCATGGTAAAACCCTCAATTTTATAAGGATCAAAGCTTTGCGTTGAATGAAGATTGCTCTTTTATCATTTTATATGAACGAACGTTCGTTTGCAAAGATAGTTTGTTTTTTCAAAATGGAAATGCAATCAAAGAAAGGAATATGAATAAGATTACAAATGCTTTAAATGAGCTGCATCAAATAATATCACTGCAATAGCCTCATCGATTAATTTACTTTTCTTGATCAATGCCCGGAAAACGGGGTCTATATCGCTGACAGCGTAATAAAAAATCATGCCCAACTCATATTTAGAAAACAAAGACTTGATGATATTCAGGAAAAAGGCTTGCTCCACTTCGCTTTCCATAGCATAAGCTATGATATGCCCAATATTTTTAAAGTAAACCTCCAATGCACCGCTGTCTCTGCCAAAATGAGTCCTAAAGAAGGTTTCTGTGGCTATTTCATTTGTTTTGGTTTCTTTATCAAAATAGTACTTATACATTTGATACAACTTGTAGATTGCTTCTCGTCCATTAGTTTGAAAATCATCTACTTCTGAATACTTTACTGCTTCTAAATTGTGAAAATGAATATCCAATAACTGAAAAAAATTGGCGCGTCGCGTCGGCAAGGCCTGGCTTGTCAAATCTGATTTGACCTCGTGCTTTTCCAAATGCGATTCTTCCAAATGATCGATCAAACCCAACAGACTATTGCGCAAGCGATCCAACCCCAATTCGATCTGATCGTATGCCAAAGTATTCATGGACGAGAGGTGCATCAGGTCGTTATACTTACTTTTCAGCAAAATAAAATCATTATACAATTTGGAGGAAGCATCCACCACTTCTTCAAAGCCCTCAATGCCAAAGTTCAAGCCTTTCGCAATGCGTGTTTTTAACTCCAGCTTGATTTGCGCTAGATCCATGAAGTAAAAGGTTGTTTAGGGATTATATATATAAACATAAACCCGCCATTATTGGCAATCCACTTTTATATAAGTTTCGCTATAAGTCGCATTTGCAGGGTCTTTTAGCTTTAGATTGCCATCAAAATTAGGGTCTTCGAGTTCACCCACCTTACGCATCAGTTGATCGCCTTCTATTTTAAAATGAACCTCCTCGCTCTGACTGCTACCCTCTATTGTATAAGACCATACCGCCACGATTTCATCGCCCATGCGCATTCCCTTCAGCGTACCGTAGCCACCATCTTTTTCAAAAGGCGTCCAATCCATTTCACCACTTACGTTGCTTCCATTCAGCACCAATTGCACACTCGTCACGTCTTGTCCCACGCGGTATTCAAAGCAATGCGTGCCATCTGCTATATTTTGCGCAGGCGTATCGGCGCTTTGCTCGGAAGTATTGGACGATTTCTGTTGGCAAGCATTTAATAATGCCGCCGTACCCAAAGTGATTATTAGAATAAACTTTTTCATATCTGTTATTTGAATGATAAATTGAAACGAAGGTACGTGTAGTTTTGCTTCTTTGTGCCAAAACGCTGGCTTTTTTGCGCATTGCAATGATGAAAGCAGACTTTGCATTCTCAGATTGTCCAAAAGACTGTATATTTTCTTTAAGATTATGCAAATATCATTAAAATGAATGCTTTATTTTTATAAAAAATTGAAATTATTATTGAAATAAAATGCTCGTAATTTTTAAAAAAGTGTTTAAATTTTTAGAAGGATTGTTTGAATCTTGCGAAAGCGTGCAAGGAAGATTAGAAAGATTGCTTAAATCCCGGCAAGTTGTGCGCGCAACGAGGCTTTACTTCAACTCAAAGCGCACGAGAATAGCATTAATCATGGCTTTGCTTTAAAACTCCCTTTTCACCGCCAGCGTCGGGTACATTTGCACTTCATTTTTGTCCGTCAGCACATGATAGAACACATTGATTCGTGAGCCAATGGATACTTTACTCATTATTTTTAGCCAGATTTGTGGGTCACCGAAAAGTGCAAATTTTTTACCACTTAAATCTTTGGTGAATTCAAGGCCTTGATCTCTATTTTGCGTCCAGGCAACGAAACTGCCCGCTGTTTGAAGCTTATAATTAAAAAAGCCTTTCCAAAAATAAAAATTGAATTGCATATCATGGCTGCCCTTCGTGAAAGCGGTGTAACGGTAATTAAGATTGGCACTAAATATCGCACCCTTCCATTGAAAGGGATAAGATGCGCCCGCGCTGAACGCATTACTGATATAATAACCATAAGCCGACGGCGCGATGCCCAGACCTCCGCTGTAGCTGAGTGATAGATAAACCTTGGGCTTCCAGAAACGAAGATTTTGTGAAACCTGTAAAAAAACTTGAGCAGGATTGCTTTTTTCGCCCGTAAAATCGGTTTGCATTTTTAATAAAAAAGAGCCAAGCGAATCGTTCGCTTTAAAATATTCAAAGCTTAAAGAAGGGAAATTCTTAATATTAAACGCAGGATCAATAGCATGCCGGAAATCATAATGGAATTGCAGTTGCTGCGCTTGAACGAATAAAGTAAAAGCCGTGAAAACGAGAAATAATACATTTTTCATGCGAAATTATTTTTCCGTAAAAGTCTTCCAAACCAGTAAATACGGGCGGAATTGCAACGGAAATATGGCGTAAATGAGGATTCCGGCAAAATTATATTATATAGGCAGCGTGTAAAATTTCCTTAGTTTTGTTATCGTTTGACGATTATTACATCTTTCAATATGAACGAACAGGACGCTCTGGCTTTTGCGGATTTATTTAAAGAAGTATATCATAAATGCTTCGGAAACGCTTTAAATAAAGCACTTTCAGAGCCGGAAAGCAAGCATTTGAGCAATGAAATCGAGGATCAAACCGGACTTGTGATTGGCTGGAAAAGCATCAAAAATTATGCAGCATTTGTATTAAAAGAAGCACCCGATAAGCGTGTCAATCCTTCTATAGCTACGCTCGATACGCTGGCAAGATACGTTTATGAAGCGCCTAAAACCTCTGAAAATCAACGAAAAAAGAATGAAGGACATTTCCCATATTGGTTTCGTTATAAAGAGCCATATACAAACGTAGCGCCAGGAACTGTGCAAACGCGCTCAAAGAAGCTTGTTTTAATTTTGGGAGGTTTAATACTTTTAATATTAATACTTTTTACTATTTTATATTTTATTAATCCGAAGCAAAGTAATATTACAGAAGATTTTCATTCGCTTGACGAGAATTATTTCAAAGACAGGCATTGGTTTTTAGTGTCGGAAGATATTGACTATTGGAATCGAAGGATCGAAAAGCCCGGAAAGCTTACTTTATTTACATTGGAAGGCGATAATTGGCCCAAAACAGGCGAGGCGCCTGTCATTCGGAATTTATTAACAAGAAAAATTTATGATGATTGCTTTAGCGCGGAGGTGCATTTTTCAGATTTTATACCCCAACAAAACTGGCAACAGGCGGGCATTTTATTACTTGAAGACACCTCTTATCAAGGAAAAAGCATTCGGCTATCATTATCTTATAATGATTTTTTCGGTGGATATAATAAACCTGGAGAAATTATTATACAAGGAATCGCCTCGTATGGAAAAGCTTATTCCAATTTGGAAGAGTTTATTCACCAAACATTATTTACATTAGACGAAGGAAGTAATCATCACATTATTGTGGATAATCTAAGAAATTCAGCGCTTAGAGTAGAAAAACAAGGTTCAAAATTTCGTTTTTTATATTCCGCCAGCCCTTCTGAAAATTTTTCATTTAAAGAATTAGCGGTTTATAAATTTGATATAGATGTTAAATATATAGGCATTTTTGCTTTAAAAGGCTTTGTGGGTAGCACTGCGATCATGCCTGTCAACGTTGATTTTTTTCGCTTGGAAAATTTAAGCTGTAAATAAATAATAAAAAGCGTTGAGAATAATAATTCTCAACGCAACAAGGATCAGGAAAATGCGGATAGAGTAATCTTTAATGCGTATCGATCCAATTTAAAATATAGTCAGCTGTTTCTTTCCAGTTTGGCAGGTTTAATACATAATGATTTTTTCCTTTGTATTCTTTATATTCCGTGATCGAATTTTTATTATTTGCGATGTATTTTTTATAAATCCGGTAAGTAAGATGCGCTGGCATGATATGATCTTTACTTCCCGCCATAAATAGTAAAGGAGCATGATCCTTCTTGAAATCCACTTTTGTAGCAGAAGAAAGCCCATCTCTGGTTAATAATTTTGATTCTGGTACTACCGACATATCATAAGATGCTTTTTGCTCGGCTAATGTCATGCCATTTGTAAAGGCATACGCCCAGTCATTTAATGACATTAAATATGTTTTTTTGGTAGAAGTAAATAACCCCAGCGCTTTCCAGCCTGATCTTAAAAAAGAAAATTCATACGGAAAAACGCCCTGCGGCGGAACGGGGTGAATGCAAATGCCTGCTACGCCTAAATCCCGATTTATTAATACCTGTGTAATTAAGCCACCAAGCGAATGCCCAATAATGATGGGCTTTTCCGGCAATTTCTTTACAATTTCCGCATAATGATTAATCACTTGTGTTAAGCGTAATTTGGCAATGGGTGAATTTGGATGCTGACTGCGCAATACTTCGGCGGGCGCTTCTTTTGAGGGCCAAGGCGGTGCAAGGGTCTTGTAGCCTTTGCTTTCAAAGTAGTCGCGCCAATCATCCCAACCAGCGTAACTTACAAATGCCCCGTGAATAAATATAACCGTTTTAGAGTGAATGTTTTTCATAATTGTATCATTTTGAATTGATAATTGTATCATTAAAAGAAGTGGGACTCAGCAAAATGATTACTGCGAAGCCCCTTTGGTTTTGTGGAATGTAGAAATGTCAGGTCACCCATTGCTTTAATAAAATGGCTGCATCAAAAAACAAATATTTAGTAGCAGTAAGCGTACTGAAAGGATTGAGTAAGGTGAAATTGCACACTATGCCATCATAAAAGAAGCTGGCGGGCGCATGGACAAAGGTGTTTGGATTATACATGATGTAATATTTTATTTTTTGAACATGGGTAATGGATTTCTAAATGGATGTTGTAAAAAGTTTTTCGTTGTTGCTTTGATTAAAAATTGATGAAAACCTAAGTTTTTATATTGCTTTTGATTGGCTTTAATGAACTGTTTATTTACACCAAAATTTAGTAACCCCAAAGACACATCCATCCAGTCGGCTTTTCTAAATACTTCTACCGTTGCTTCATATTTACCATTATATTTACTCATTTTATGATGCATATCAATCATTAAAGCGATTTCATACATCCATAGTAGTTTACCTACTTCATTTAAATATTCTTTTGCTTTTATGATAGAGGGGTTTAAATAATCAATGGTATGATCCGTCCAGATGCCTATATCATGGAATACAGCTGCAATAGCATACTTTTCTTCGTTTTCAATACTGTCATCCAGCATTTTACAGTTGAGAAATACCCGATATACATGATTATTATACCTGTCGAAATCATTTCTGATAATATGCTTATACTGCTGCATTAAATGATCAATCGTTGGAATGGAAGTAGCCATAGTGAATAAATAATTTTTATAGGTTTTAAGATTGAATAAAGGCTAAAATATCATTATTTATCTTATCCGCTTCGGTGGTAGGCATACCATGCGGGAAGCCAGGATAAATGATGAGTTGTCCGTTTTTCAAAAGTTCGGCAGCCTTGACAGCAGTAGTCGCATAAGGCACTATTTGGTCGTCATCGCCATGCAATACAAGTACCGGTATATCAACATTTTTTAGGTCTTCGGTAAAATCGGTTTCAGAAAACACTTTGATACAATCATATTGTGCTTTGATACCGCCCATCATTCCCTGCCGCCACCAATTATCTTGGATACCTTTTTTAATATCAGCACCTTCTCTATTATATCCAAAAAATGGAAAAGTAATGTCTTGATAGAATTGAGCTCTATTATGTAGCGTATTATAACGAATATCATCAAAAACCGCCAATGGCACACCGTTAGGATTTCTTTCATCCTGAATCATATAAGGCGTAATGGCACTTATCAATACCACTTTTGCGACACGGTCTTTGCCGTATTTTGCGGCATAATGTATGGCTTCGCCACCGCCTGTGGAATGACCTACGTGGATTACATTTTTAAGGTCTAAAAACGCTACAAGTTCCGCTACATCAGCTGCATACGTATCCATTTCATTGCCTAAGTAAGTTTGTGTCGATCTGCCATGCCCCCTTCTGTCATGGGCAATTACTCTGTAACCTTTATCTAAGAAAAACATCATTTGAGCATCCCAATCATCAGATGACAAGGGCCAACCATGATGAAAGAAAATCGCTTGTCCTGTTCCTAAATCTTTGAAATAAATTTCTGTTCCGTCTTTTACTGTTAACTTGTTCATTTTGTTTGTTTTTTAAATTATTATTAATTATTGGAGAATGTAAATACCCTGTGAATTAAAATTTATAACTTTTGTGTGGCGCATTTCAAAAATGCGCCACACTTTTTGTTTACTTACCACCAGTAGTGGCAGCCTTACCGCTAGGTTTTGCATTTTTTGCAGCCATTTCAATCACTTCGGCTACGGCTTTGGGTTGTGACATGAATACGAGGTGACTTCCTTTGATTTCGGTAATTTTTGCACCGGCACGTTGCGCCATAAAGCGCTGACCGTCAGGCACAATCGTTTCGTCTTCGGTACCAACTACGTACCAACTTGGCTTTGATTTCCACGCTGGATTGGCAATGCTGGCACCAAAAATAGCCGCAGAAATAGGGAGTTGAGAGTCGGCTAAAAATTCCGCTTGTTCCTTGGGCAAGTCCGCGCAGAAGCCGCTATGATATTTTGCTTTATCATACCAAACATAGCCATTTGCATCTGGAGGCAGGATGCCAGATTTCGTCGCTGGTGGTCCAGACTGTAATAATTGTAATAAAGTCTCATTTGCATCGGGTACAAAAGCATCAATATATACGAGTCCGACTACCTTTGAATCGTTGCCTGCTTCGGTGATAATCGCACCGCCATAAGAATGCCCAACCAGAATAACCGGTCCATTTTGCCGATCCAGGGTGCGTTGCGTAGCAGCCACATCGCCTTCAAATCCAGTATTAGGATTACTGGCTACACTTACATTGTAACCCTTCTTTTTCAAAATCTTGTAAACACTTTCAAAGCCAGAGCCATCGGCAAAAGAACCATGTACGAGTACGATGTTTTTCACACCGGTTGCAGATTGTGCATCCATAATTTCGGGTTTTAAGGTTAGGAATGAGGTTAGAAGCGCGACGGTCAATAAAAAACCGCCGACTTTGTTTGGATTGAAATACTTTTTCATAATGATATTGGTTTTTTATTAGGTAAGCCAAATATGATGCCAAGTTTTTATTTATCTGATAATCAATTATTTATATGAAATTTCACAAAAAAAAGACTGCGATATATCGTTGGATTACTAAAGTGTTTACGAAATAGCGTTGGAAGTAAGTGATATAATATCTTCCCAAGCGACAACATCACTAGCACTTTCAAACTTCATTTTATCATTTCATTCATTATATTCCGGCGCAGGCATATCAAATCCATTCAATACCATTGCAATTAAACAGTAGCCACCTACGAGAAATATAAGTTCTCCAACACCATCCTTCCCGAGCAGATGAACGGCGTGGTTATAAGTTGAGGTCGGAATAATGTGACCATTGACCAGTGCATGCGCAATATCATGGGCAATGGCTTCCTGCTCGTTTAGACCATACGGGCGACCACCTGCTGCGAGTGTTGCAATAATATTAGGTGAAAGACCAAAAGCCGCTGCCATAATCTCGTGTGCATATAGCTCGAAACGCGCACCAAAAGCACCTCCTACCGTCAGGATGGCTACTTCCCGCACGGTTTTGGCAAGCGTTGCGTGGGTGTCCAAGGTTCGTAGAAAGCTCAAGGCGGGTACGCCAAATTGCGGAAAATGCAACATGGGTGCGAAAGGACCGAGTAACGCACCCTCTGAATCAAGCATGACGACTTGTCCCTGACTTCTGCCAACAAGATTGGCAATCTCATCATGCACGTGGCGAAGTTCCGGGCTAAGGGTATCTGGTGGTAATGGTTTTAGACGCATCATTTTATTTTTTTAAACATTAAGCAATTGTATCCGTAAATTGACCGCCAATCAGTACAAATGCCATTCTACAAACCTTGCCAGACCGGTTCGCCCAAGCGTGGTTTGTACCACTTTGAATGACAATATCTCCCGCCTGAATGGTCGTCTCCCCTCGGTCCAAGACTAAGGTTATTTCACCTTCCAGCACAATTCCGTAATCGAGCGTTTCTGTGCGATGCATCAAGGGGTGAGGCGCGCCTGCTGCGGAGGTTGAGGCTTTTTCGTCGCCCATGGATTTGAACTTAGCCGCCGCATCTGCTCCGGTCAGTTTCCGTATTTCTTCCCCTTCCGGCGGGAATTCAATCACCCGTATCCGAGTGCCGTTTTTAGGAGGAGGCAACACCAAACTATCCTCATCCACTCCAGTAGGTTGAGCGTGAATTAAAGCAGGCGTTTCTAAAGTGTGCCATATTTCGATAAAGGTAGGACCACCGGGACCGCCCACCAATTGCGTATGTACGGGCGGCGCATCGGAAATAATAATTGCTTTACCATCTGCATCATGACCCGTCACGATGCGTCTAAATGTTTTTTGTTGCGAATCCATGATATAGTTTTTTAATTGTTCTTTGATTTGTTGAAAACAAATACGCCAAGGTAATGGAACAGTATGCCAATTGCCCAAGCACCTGTAGACCACAGGTGCCACGGATAGGTGGTGTCGGTGAGGTACCATACGAGCCAAATAGCTGGTGTAGCTAGCAGGAAAACAAGTAAATGGATTCTAAAACCCTTTTCTGGGTTGATGGATGCAGGTGCATCCCAATTAGTTTGATTTTTCATAATTTTTTAGATTAATGATGTGATAATGAATTTTCGTTTTGTATGCTATACTATGATTATTAGAGTAAATGAAAATGATGCGTCAGATAACTTGAGAAGTTGATATTCAAAATTTAATCTTACGAGACAAGTCAAAATCTGCTATTACCAAACCAACCGAAGCGCAGGGTCAAGGTAGAGACTGCGCTACTGAAGTCTTCATCGTAGTATGTGCCATTGCCATTTGTGCCATTCAACCAGCGATAACCAAGCGTACCGCTGACACGAAACCACTCGAAAACATTACATTCGACGCCAATTTCTGGAGTAAGTACAAAAACTGGATCGTTAATCTTTGCATCCAACGCCCCAAGCTTCTCTGTTTCCATTTTGACTGTACCCCAACCAATCCTTGCACTGGAGTAGAGATGAACAAACTTTTGAGTCTTATAAGCATAGCCGAGCCAAATACCACCGTGTGCCAGGTCAATGTTGTCCATATTTTTTCCGTCAATGACTGCATTCAAGTCGGACGCAACCAAACCGTAGCCTCCAAAAAATGCACCGCCAACAACGACACCACCACCACCACCGTAGGAAATACTGAGATCATCTTTTAATCCAAATTCTACGATTGGACCGCCGAAACCACCCACTTTGCCTACCGCGTAGCCCTTCTTCTTTTTTGTAACTTTTTGATAATCAGAGTTATCGGCGGAAGTGCTGTGTACAAGTACGATGTTTTTCACAGGAGTAGCTACTTGGGCAATTACGGATGCGGTAAATAAAGTCAAGCATAAAACAGTAGAAACGGCAGTTGTTAAAAAACTACCCATTGCGATTGGATTGAATTGCTTTTTCATAATGAATTGGGTTTTCATTACATAAGCCAAATACAATGCCGAATTTTTAAAATATTGATAATGAGTATTTTATAAAATAATTCAAAAGAAAATGACCACGTTATTTAGTGATACAACGAAGGGATTGGCGAAATAAAGTTGGAATCAAATGACGTTATCACTGAAGGTTTTTCAACATCACAACGATATTTCGTTGTACAACGAAGCGAACTACGAAATAAAGTTGTATCTTGTTGGTACATAAAAGATTCCTCTTCCTATCCAAGTTTTTTCAAACGGAGAATGACGTACAATTAAAAGGCTTTTAGCACTTGTGAGAAAGTTTAACCCATATTGAGAAGGCGATGCGCACGATTCGGAACACTTTTTGAATAATCACCGTGTAAACCCTGCCATCCATGTTCAAATTGCGGATAATTTACCTTTATGTAGTGCTGTTATTGCCCTTTATTATAAAGGCGCAAACAGAAAACTCGCCGGAAAAGCTACGAATACTGCTCTCTGAAAGCAAGCCAGGTAAGCAGCGAGTGGATTTGTTATTAGAGCTTGGTCAATATTATTTATACAAACCAGGCGAGGAACAATCCGATTTAGATAGTGCGATGCTATTTGCCAAACAAGCGCAAACACTTAGCCAATCGCTTCTTCAATATAAAATCGGTATATATGAAGGCGCTTTTTTAATCGGTAATATCTTTTTGGAGCGACAAAATGTTGGTGCCGCCATTGCTATGATACCAAAAACGCAAGATACGAGCCGAGTCAAGTTATTAAATATCATCGGAGCGCATTATGTGTTTAAACCGGAGGAAGTAGTTGCTGATCTCGATAGCGCTGCCTTATTTTTACTACAAGGGAAAAATCTAATTAATTCATTAAATAACAAGAATTTACAAATAGAAAACTTACGACTGTTAGCGTTTTGCTACCTGGAAAAAAAGGAGGTAAATCAATTAAAAAAATGCTTGATGGAAATTTCGCAAGTCAATAAAAATGTAGGAAATAGAGAATATGAAGCGCAAATCTGGCAGGAATTTGGAACATACCTCCGCTTTCGTGGAGGTTATGAGGATGGTATCATTTTTTTGCAAAAGGCGTATGAGATTTATCAACAACTTGGTAAAAAAGAAAAATCGATAGAGACCCTTAAAGAAATCGCGGATACGCACCTCAATCAGGGCAAGCTGGATCAAAGCGAACAAGAATTATTAGAAGTAATAGAAAGGTATAAAGCGATCGGGTTTAAAAATTTACATTATACCTATGATTTATTGGCTGCGGTAAGCACTTTAAAAGGTAATTTAGATAAAGCACTATTATATGCACATGAAATGATTAAAAGTATGGAAGTCACTGGTGATAGTACATTCGCATGTACTTTCTATACCCGAACGGGAAGAATTTATTGGCAACTGGGGCAGATAGAGAAAAGTATCGAATGGTATAAAAAAGCCTTCGGAAAATCTGATAGTTATAATTATTCATTATATAGCCAAATAGTAGAAGGATATTTAAAATTAGGTAAACCCCAAGCGGCATTTAGTTTTTTGCAGGATGTAGCTAAAAAATTTCCGCCAGATAGTTATTATGAAAAATCCTGTTTTGCCCTTTCAATAGGGCTATGTTACAATGCTTTTGGGCAGTATAATTTGGCAGAAAAACATTATAAAGAAATGCTTCACTATGAGTCGCTGTTGGATGGGCAAGACCATTATACGTCAACTGTAAATTTTACAATCGGTGAATTTTATACAAACATTCATAAACACGCTGCGGCAGCTCCTTATCTTAGAAAAGTACTAGCGCTCCCCGAAGGGATTGTCACCACACAACGACTGAAGGATACGTATTTTTTATTATTCAAAGTAGATTCAGCCGCAGGCAATTATCTTTCTGCAATTCAGCATTTTCAAATGCATAAAACCTTGAATGATTCGCTTTTTAATGAAACCAAAAGCCAACAAATCGAAGAATTACAAATCCAGTACGAAACCGAACAAAAGGAAAAAAATATTCAATTATTACAAAATGAAAGCCAATTGCAGGAAAGCCGCTTGGTGCAGGCAAATTTGGCAAAAAACATTACATTCGGCGGCATCACTTTATTATTAATTATTGTAAGTTTATTATATAATCGCTACCGACTCAAGCAACGCAGCAATAGACAACTCGAAATCCAACAAATTGAGATTAATCAAACTAACCGTTCTTTACAAAAATTATTAGAAGAAAAAGAATGGTTATTACGCGAAATTCATCATCGTGTAAAGAATAATTTACAAATTGTAATGAGTTTGCTCAATACGCAATCCTTTTATTTAGTCAATGACGCTGCTTTGAGTGCCATTCGCGACAGTCAGCACCGCATCCGCTCCATTTCCTTGATTCATCAGAAGTTATACCAGTCACAAAACATCGCAAGTATTAATATGCCTACTTATATTCAGGAATTGGTGGAATATTTACAAGATAGTTTTGATACAAATTATAATATTCATTTCGATTTAAATATTGAACCCATCGAGCTGGACGTAACGCAAGCCGTGCCGCTGGGTTTGATTTTGAATGAAGCCATTTCCAATGCCATCAAGTACGCTTTTCCAAATCGTAAAGGGATTATTAATATTACAATGCAGCAAGTTGATGAAGAGAATTATTCACTTATCATAGCGGATAATGGAATTGGCTTACCAATTGATTTTGATATGAATAAGCATAATTCCTTGGGCATGAGTCTAATGAAAGGATTGAGTAAACAATTGAATGGAAGCTTTGAAATGAAAAGTAAAAATGGTCTGACAATCAGTATTTTATTTATTAAAGAAGAAGTAATAAAATCAGATATAAAATTGCAAGAAGAAACAATGGCAGCCTAAGTTTTTGCAACACCTTAAACCTATAATTATGGGAAAAGCCATTTCAATTTTTTGGGTGCTTTTGGTATTGTTATTACCTGTTATGATATATGCGCAAGCTGAACATTCACTTAATGAATTAAAATATTTATTAAGCCAAAGTAAACGTGATAAGAATCGAGTCCATTTACTATTAGACTTAGGTAAATCTTATCTATACAAAATAGGGGAATATGAGGTGGATTTGGACAGTGCAGCACTGCTCGCCAAACAAGCGGAGGAACTCAGTCGCTCTTTGCAATATAAAAGTGGAGTATATGAAAGCTACTATTTAACTGGGAATATATTTTTAGAACGAAATAATCCTGGTCCTGCAATCGCACTATTGCCTCATACACAGGACACTAGTAAGATAAAACTGACACTTCAAATTGGCGGACATTATTTATATAAATATATATATAAGCCTAATAAGAATACGATTGACTTGGATAGTGCTGCCCTATTTTTTCACGAGGGAAAAAGACTAAGTGAATCATTGGGCAGTGACAAATTTAAAAATGAAAGCTTGCGGTTTTTAGTAACCCATTCTATTGCAATAGGCGATACTTTGTATGGGAAAAATTATTTAGATGAAATGATCCGTTCCTCTGAAACAAAAGAGGCGCAAGAATCGGCAGCAAAAATATTAATGGAGTTTGGAACAGGCGCTTATCGGCAATCAAAACTATTCGATGAAAGCCTTTACAGCTTGGAGCAAGCCCGATTATTCTATCAGCAACTGGGAGAGCAGGAAGCATCCACCTTAGCACTTAAAGAAATGGCGGATATCAATTTGATTCAGGGAAAGTTGGATGAAAGTGAAAAAAAATTACTGGAAGTAATTGAATTGTATAAAAAAATTGGCTTCCAAAATTTACATTATACTTACGATTTATTAACAGAAGTAAATACTCGGAAAGGAAATTTAAATAAAGCACTTTATTATGCAATGGAAACCATCAAAAGCATGGAAGCGACCGGTGATGGTATGGCAGCAAAGAACTTCTACTGGCGTTTAGGAAACATCTATCAGGAGTTAGGGCAACTGGAAAAAAGTGTCGAGTGGCAAAAAAAAGCCTTGGAAAAAAGCGAAAACATCGAACACGCCGTGTACGGACGGGTAACGATGAATATGATTAAATTAGGCAGACCCAAAGAAGCATTAGCGCTTATATCAAATGCAGTCCGAAAGTCCGCACCGGCTACTGATTATCAAAAATCCTGTGTAGCCTATGCAATGGGCAATTGTTATAATGCTTTAGGTCAATATGATGTGGCAGAAAAATATTTTCTGGAGATGATTCATTTTGAAAAATTATTAGAAAATCAAAATGCATTTACCTCTTTAGTCAATTTAACGATTGGCGATTTTTATGTAAACAGGCATCGTTATCAAACCGCCGAACCTTATCTAAAAAATGTATTGGCTATTCCTCAAGGAATGGTTACCATACAACGCTTAAAGGATACGCAACTACTTTTATTCAAAATAGATTCAGCAGCAGGTAAGTATTTGCAAGCCATTCAGCATTTTCAGCTGTATAAAATCTTGAATGATTCCCTTTTTAATGAAACCAAAAGCAAGCAGATTGAAGAATTACAAATCCAATATGAGACAGAGCAAAAAGAAAAAGATATTCAATTATTACAAAATGAAAGCCAATTGCAGCAAAGTCAGTTACTCCAGGCAAATCTGACTAAAAATATTACATTCGGCGGCATTACTTTATTAATAATTATTGTCGGTTTATTATACAATCGTTACCGATTAAAGCAACGCAGCAACAGACAGTTAGAAATTCAGCAAATCGAAATCAACCAGACCAACCGTTCTTTACAAAATTTATTAGAAGAAAAAGAATGGTTATTAAAAGAAATTCACCACCGCGTGAAAAATAATTTACAGATTGTAATGAGTTTGCTTAATACACAATCTAATTATTTAGCAAATGATGCCGCGCTTTCCGCCATTCGCGACAGCCAGCACCGGATTCATTCTATTTCGCTGATTCATAAAAAATTATATCAATCAGACAACGTTGCTCAAATTGATATGCCCAATTACATTCAGGAATTGGTGGAATATTTACAAGATAGTTTTGATACGAATTATAATATTCACTTCGATTTAAATATTGAACCCATTGAATTGGACGTAACGCAAGCCGTTCCGCTGGGTTTGATTTTGAATGAAGCCATTTCTAATGCGATCAAGTATGCTTTTCCAAATCGTAAAGGGCTTATTAATATTACAATGCAGCAAGTTGATGAAGAGAGTTATTCACTTATCATTGCGGATAATGGCGTTGGCTTACCGCCTGATTTTGATGTAAATAAATCTAATTCGCTGGGAATGAGCCTGATGAAAGGATTGAGCAAGCAGCTTAACGGAAGCTTTGAATTGAGAAATGAAAACGGATTGACGATTCATATTGCATTTGCAAATGAAGTGATTAGCAAGCCATTTATAAAATTAAATGAAATGCAATTAAGCGCCTAAAATATCACCCTTATGAATCCAAAAATATTAATCGTAGAAGACGAATTTATTGTTGCAAATGATTTGCGCTTTATGCTGGAACGGGCAGGTTATATTGTTTGTGGCATCGCTGATTCTGTACCAGAAGCACGCATTATTATAAATAAAGAAAAACCCGATTTGATATTACTTGATATCCAATTAAAAGGGCAACTAAATGGCATTGACTTAGCCAAGCAACTAAAAGAAGAGCAGATTGCTTTTGTCTATCTCTCCGCCAATTCCAACCAGCGCATTCTGGAAGCCGCCAAAGCCACCGAGCCTTATGGTTTTCTGGTGAAACCCTTTCGGGAAAAGGATGTTTTGGTCACATTAGAAATTGCGCAATATCGGCATGAGCATTGGCTCGAAATGTCAGCAAAAAATAAAAATATTCATCCTCATTACGCGGATGCAGCTTCTGGAACTGCCGAAAACCCAAGCTCTGTGGGCATTATCGGCAATAGCGAGCGTATTTTGACGGTGCTGGATCATGTTGCACAAGTCGCCCCTACCGATACATCCGTGCTCATTATGGGCGAAAGCGGCACGGGGAAAGAGCAAATAGCCGATTGCATTCATCAACTATCCTACCGCAAGAACAAACCCTTCATCAAGATCAATTGTGCAGCCTTGCCCGCCAGTCTGATCGAATCGGAATTGTTTGGACACGAGAAAGGCGCTTTTACCGGGGCTTTTGATAAGCGAATTGGGAAGTTCGAGCAAGCCGCCGGAGGCTCCATTTTTTTAGATGAAATAGGAGAAATGCCTTTGGAAATGCAGGTGAAATTGCTGCGCGTTTTACAAGAAAAAGAGATCGAGCGCATTGGCGGCAGGCTACCCATCAAAACGGACGTGCGCATCATTGCCGCTACGAATCGAATCTTAGAAAAAGAAATAGGTGAAGGGCGCTTCCGGCTGGATTTGTACTATCGTTTGAATGTTTTCCCCATCACCCTTCCACCCTTGCGCGAGCGCAAAGAGGATATTCCATTGCTCGCTGAATATTTTGTAAATCGCTACGCCCGTAAAATCGGGAAAAAAATTACCGACATCTCGCCCAAAGTGATGCAGGAGCTTTTGAATTATGATTTCCCCGGCAATGTGCGCGAACTGGAACATTTACTCGAGCGCAGCATTTTATTGACAAAAGGCGCGGTTATTAAAGAAATATACCTGCCGTCCATTGCTCAAGCAGCAAGCCTCAGCGCTTTAGAAGACAAGAATATTAAAACCATTGAAGAAAATGAGCGCGATCATATTTTATCTGTTTTAAAAAAATGTAATGGCAGAATCTGGGGATCTGGCGGCGCTGCTGAACTCTTAGGTGTACCGCCTACAACCTTGAACTCTAAGATGAAAAAGCTGGGCATCAAAAAGGAATTTATAGGTTAGAATATTGGAGATGCCGGTTAGAATGTTCTAGGAGGGTCTTGTAACATTCCAGGAGCATAATTTAACGTTTTATGGGGGGGTATAACGTTCTATAAGGGTGTTAGAATGATTTAAGAGGGTCTTGTAACATTCCAGGGGGGGATTAGAATGCTCTACACGAGTAGTTGAACGTTCCAGGAGGGTTTTGTAAGGCTCTATGAGGGTAATTTAATATTATAGGAGGGTCATAGAATGTTTTTAGAGGGTATCGGAATGCTCTGGCATGGTAATTTACCATTATAATAGGTTATTTTGACCGTGAATTATCCTGGATTCATTCCATCTTTAAAAATAATAGTGAAGCTAATGGAGTAAAGAAAATAGGAAAGCACAAAGGGAAGAAAGAGCGCGATCATTATGTGATAAATGTTTCTTCCTTTAAAACTTTCCAGGCAAAAGGTATGGTGACTAATGGTGTCACAAACATTGCATACCATAGAATCGGCTCGATCATGCCTTTAAATTCTGTGTTAAGAGGCTATATCCCTTTATTTTGCTACAAAAACCTCTTTACCGCCTACGATGGTACGCAATACGTTGACATCCTTGATTTTCTCAGGCTGAATCTTGAAAAGATCATCGGATAATACGACAAAATCTGCCAGCATTCCCGCCTTCAATATGCCTAAACGATTTTCCTGAAATCCTGCGTAAGCATTATGTATAGTATAGCAACGCAGTGCCTCCTCTACCGAAATCTTTTCTTGCGGCACCCAACCGTTTGGATTTGCACCGTCAATCGTCTGGCGGGTCACCGCAGCATAAATGCCTTCCATCGGATTCAAGGGCGCTACCGTCCAGTCCGAGCCGAAGGTTAGGCGGGCATTAGCGTCTAATAATGAGCGAAAAGCATAGGTGGTTTTGATGCGCTCCGGCCCAATACGTTTTTCCGCCCAGCGCCCGTCGTCAATGGCATGGTAAGGTTGCATCGAGGGGATGACGCCTATTTGAGCAAATTTTTGGATGGCATCGCGCGTCAAATGCTGTGCGTGTTCGATTCGGAAGCGGCGCGACGCTTTTTCGCCATTTTGTAGAATTGCTTTTTCAAAAACCGAGAGCAACCAGTCATTCGCGCGATCGCCGATGGCGTGTACGGCTACCTGCAAGCCAGCAGCATCTGCCTGTATAATCCATTCACGCAAAGCGGCGGTATCGTTTACCAGCAAGCCTGAAGTATTGGGCTCATCGTTGTAAGGATTGTAAAACCAGGCGGTTGTAGAACCTAAAGAGCCATCTACAAAACCTTTGAGTGCGCCCCAGCGCAAATAATCGTTGCCTCTGCCGTTTTTACTGACGTAATCCGCGAGTTGCTGCCAGGTATTGATGGCTACAAAAGAATAAATCCGCATGGGCAATCTGCCTGATTCCTGAGCGCGGCGGTAGGTCGCCAGGTCATCCCATCCACCAAAACTGCTCACATCGTGTACTTGTGTAACGCCCAATGAAAGCGCGTGCTGCACAGCGCGACCAAAAGCCTCGTCGAATGCTTGTTCAGAAGGCACAGGTATAGCTTGGGTCACCAAACCCATTGCTTCATCTTTAAAAATGCCTGTTAGCTGGCCCGTTTTTGCATCTCGCACGATCGTACCGCCTTCTGGCGCTGTCGTGATGCTTGTAATACCTGCCAATTGCAAGGCTTTAGAATTGGCTAAAGCCATGTGTCCATCCAAACGGTTGACCCAAACGGGAAAATCGGTTGTAATGCTGTCAATCCACTCGCGGCGCGGCAGCTCGCCTCCCCATGCCTCATGATCCCAATCACCGCCAAGAATCCAACGGTCGTCGCCTTCGGGTAGGGTAGCAGCAAAGTTTTTAATACGTTGAATAAATTCCTGGGGCGTTTTGGCAGAACGCAAGTCCACGCTGGCTAATTGGAAGCCCCCCGAAAGAAAATGGGTATGATTGTCAATAAAGCCCGGTGTTACTAATTTTCCTTCTAAATCAATCACTTGCGTATTTGCGTCTTGAAACTTTTTAACAGATTGTACGCCACCGACGAACAAAATCGAATCGCCTTGAATGGCAATTGCTTCGGCATGAGGGTTGTCAGCGTCTCCCGTCCATATATTGGCATTTATATAAATGGCATCTGCTTTGGGCGATGGCTGGCAGGCTTGGAATGTTAAGCCAAGAATAAATATTAAAAAAATAAAAATTTTGTGGGTCATAGGACTTGCTTGCAGTGTGAAAAGAACCTAAATTTACGGAAAATTTAGATTCTTTACTACTTCAAGGCTTACCAAAATTACGCAAACCTTCCCAAATCAATAGCTACAAAAACGCAAGGCTTGTCCGAATTAGTCTGATTTTTTAATTGAAAAATGCAACCTTATGGGAGGAGATGCTATACTCTTGTTGATTTTGGCTGTGGGTACAGTCGTGTTGAATAAGGACCATATTTTAGCAGATTGGTTTTCGCCTGTGGAAAGCCCTAAAAAGAAAAAATAAAGCCACTGCTTTGTGTTTTTATTTGCATCCTTAAAGGATTTGATGACGCCCCACCACCTAATGG
>JANRME010000205.1:0-6006 GCA_033761835.1 Saprospiraceae bacterium | reverse complement strand
CAGAATTTCCCAGGGCGGCACATCTTTTTCGATGATATGCGCGATGCGATAAGTGAGTACCCGCGTCTTGCCAGAGCCAGGACCCGCCACCACCAGCACTGGGCCATCGGTTGCCGTGACTGCTTTTTTTTGCACCTCGTTGAGTTCTTGAAGGTAGTTCCTACTCATGGATTTTTATTTTTATATAATATGGCGATGTAATAATATGATGATATTGTGATATGGTGATGTAATGTGTGGCTCAGAATATCACAACATCACAATATCATTGCTCACTTTCCAATGCTTCCCAATACTCCACCGCCCTCCTGGTATGCGGAATGCAAATCGAGCCGCCGACCAAATTTGCAATCGCAAATACCTCAAACACCTCCGCGCGTGTGACGCCCAATTCGTAGCAAGTGCCTAAATGGTAACGGATACAATCGTCGCAACGCAGCACCATTGAAGCGATCAAGCCCAGCAATTCCTTGGTTTTCTTGTCCAAAGCGCCGTCTTGATAGGCATTGGTGTCGAGATTAAAAAAGCGTTTCAGCACGAGATTGTCTTCTGACAATATTTTTTCGTTCATTTTAGAACGGTAGTCGTTGAATTCTTTTACGATGGACATTCTCTTTAAGTTGAAAAGTTGATAAAGTTGAGTGTGTTTAGGAGCTTAGCCATGATCCTAATTTCTCAATATCCTAATATCTCAATAGACAATGGTCAGACGACGTGCTGCCATCTGACCACTGCTGTTTTGCATCGTAAAGATAATGGTTTTTGCGATAGAAAAGTTGGCAATTACAAAACGAAAGGGATAACTGCCTGACGCTCTGTGGGATAATTTTCAAATTTTGTACGATACCAGCGATGATGCGCCAATGCACGTGGAATGAGATTTGCTGCTGTCCAAATAGCAAAAGAAAGCGCCGGAAGATTCCAACATAGCAGCGCAAAGCCCCACCATTCAAGGATTTCACCGAAATGGTTCGGGCAGGAAATGTATTTGAATAAGCCACCTGTAGGAATCTTATAATCGGTTTCGCCAGGCTTTCGCAAATAAATCAAAATATTATCAGCGTGGATATTAATAATAAATCCAGTGATGAACAGTAGAATACCAATGATGAAACGCCAATCAAAGAGCCAGGATTCAGGATAAATTGCACCCAAATTTCCAAGCCAATAGCCATTCAAGAAACCATTTATTATATTGAAAAAAGCTGCCAAAACAGCAATCATGACGGTCATTTCTTTGCCTTTTGTCTTGATTCTGAAAGGGAAAATTATACTCCTATTTACATAATGTAATATCCATAAACCAAAGAAAAGCCACATAGGAAAAGACTTGTCATTGCTGCCTGTGAGAAAAAAATAAGCAAAACAAATCGGGGAAACGATTTCCATTAATATCCAAGCCAGGCGATTATTCATCGTCCAACCCCAGTCGCGGCGCGTGTGCCGGCCATACGGTGCAGTAATGCGCAATTGGATGGGAACTAATAAAATGGCAATCGCGATCCACGTCAGAGCGAGCAGTTGGAAATTCGTTTCGTCCAGCATTATCGAAGCAGGAGTTTAGCGCTTGCGGTTTTTTGTTTATATTGAGTTTTTACAATATACATTCCTTTTGGTAAATGAACTAGATCAATATTATTAGATTCTGCTGATGCCTGTTTTTGGTAAATGAGTTGACCATTTACGTTCCAAATTTGTATTAAAAATTTATTTATACTTAACCAATTGATAGACAATTTTCCATCTGAAGGATTCGGGAAAACTTTCAAGCCATTTGCGACGAGCCCCGGGTCGTCTGTATCCACTGTTGCATCCAATTGGAAATCCCAAATGCCGCGACCATACGTGCCAAAGCGAACCAAGTTTTCTGATTCCACAAATTCAACCGACCAATACGTTTGCGCCGGAGCACAAGTGCCCGACATATTGTACCATCGCTCCTCAGCTTCTACATATACATAAGGCCCTGCCTCGGTCGCCGCGAAAAGCAAGCTTTCATTTGCGTTGGCGGTAATTCCAAAAACTAAAGTATTCGGTAATCCTTCAGACATGGCTACAAAGGTTGCGCCACCGTCTGTTGATTTGTAAATCCCAGGATTGGAATAGCCGCTACCACCCAGATATACAGTATTTATAGTCGTTTTGGAAGGATAAATGGTTTGGCCATAGAGATAATGCCCGTCAGGTATGAAGTTTAAATTTTGCTCCCAGGTTTGACCTTTATTCTTAGAATAAAAAAAGCGCCCATTTGTGGTAGCAGCGTACCAACAATCAGGATTTATAGGCGAAGTCGCCATCGCTGAAATCTCGCCGCCACCGGATTGCATTTTGAAATCAAAAGCGCCTTGAGATGCTTGAATCCTATTGTTATCACTTGCTTCTAAACGAATAATATATGAACCTTTTCCGCCATTCATATTGCCGCCCGCCATATAAATCGCATTTTCTGACGGCACAGGACTCGGTATCAGTGGCGGTAGCCAGACTGACTCGTTATCAGATTCTAACTCATAATTCGCCGTCCAATCTCCTGTTTGCGCATTTGCATAATACGACACGCTTCCGCCAGGATAAACCATCCAAAGCGATTGCCCATGATTAGAAAAAATAATATGTCCATAATCTCCGGAAATGATCTGCTCAAAAGCCTCCATGTCCCACGTATCAAAGCCATTGGCCAATTGAAATCCTTGATCCTGCGAGCCCGCGTACACGTAGCTGGAGTTGTTCGGATCGGTTCTTACACTATAATATTGACTGGTATTCAGCCCCGTAAGGCTTATATTTTTTTGCGAATCGAAATAATCTTCGGAAATACTTATACCTCCATGATGACTGATTAATAAAAATGGAATACCTTCATTATCAATAAATTCTGATAGATTCATTATATCTGCATGTAGTTTATTTTCCACATCATCATAATAAGCCCACCAATCATTTACTTTTGACCAAGTATTCCCACCATCAAGACTGCGGTGGCACTCCACTTCACCCATGAACAGGGCGTCGGGGTTGGAAGGCAATACATAAAGCCCCACTTCCCAGGGTTCGGCAGGCAAGAAACCTTTAGTATTCCAGTTAACACCATAATTTTCGGTGGAATGCACCCTGTAACCATTGTCATTACTAGCGTAGGCGTACAAACGCACGATTTGATTGCCCGCCCAACCGACAAGATTGGCAGGCGCGTCCTCCAATTTGAGTTCGTTGCCTTGATTGAGCAGCTCGAAAGTATTGTTTTGAGGATTGATTCTGGAAATTTTGGCAAATCCGGTTTTTGTTTTTTCTATCAACAATAATTCATTGGAAAAATGCGGATTGCAAAGCGAAAGCATTGTAAAATCAGAGGTTTCAAAGGTTTTGATCGCCTGGAAACTTTCGCCTTGATTGATAGATTTATATAATTTGATATTGCTCCAATAATCGGGTTTTGCAAAAAAATAGAACGTATGAGCATTATCATTCAAAATAACTGGTTTATGAAAATTTCCCCAGCTATCCGCGTAGCGAATGCCGTGCGCGGCCGTCCAGGAATAACCATCGTCATCAGAATAATGCGGAATGCGCCCGGCAAAAGCGATTAATCTTCTACCAGAGCCTTTGGGGACAAACTGCAAAATCCCGGGGTTGAACTGCAAATCTTGGTTGACAACCTGCCAATGAGAACCATCACGCGGCCCACGCCAAAGCGTACCGCCCGCAGAAATCGTCCAAATTTCATTGGTTGAAGGATCATATTCCGTGTCAAAGATGCTGCCCGCTTGATTATTGCTGCCGCGTTCCTGCCATTCTCCTTGTACTTGCCCGTCGGCGATAGCGATCACACCACAATCCTGTCGAAGGCTTAGATTTTGAATTCTTTGCTCGTGCTGGGAGAAGCGATTGGCATATTCGATCTGTCGCCAGTCAGTGCCTGCGGCGCTTTGGTGCATGAGTTCAAACCAAGCTTCGCGGCGGATGCGTTCTTCGCCTTCTTCTCGGTTGGTCGGTGCTGGTAATGAAATATAGGAAGGATGGCCATCTTGCTGGAAGATAGCGGCTATAAAAACCCCTGTGACGAGCAGGAGAATCGGTTTTTTCATAGCTAATTAACTTGTGGCAATTGGTTAGGGTGAATCATCGGATAGCAATATCCTATTCGCTTATACAAATATAATAAAAATTTTTGTCACCATATTAGCGAGCGCAGCCTTCGTAAAATATTCCATCCCGTTCAGCCTCAGCCGTATATGGAAACGCCTCTTCCGACATGGAGTCGGTGCAAGAATCGGGAAGAATTTTCACCTTTAAAACGCTGGTTTTGTCGCCTGAATTGCGATTTCGGGTTTCGAAAATAATAGCATTACTATTTTTATTAGGATTTGAGTAAGGATAGACCACTTCTTCTTCTGGTGTTCGGAAAATAATTCCTCCTGCACTGATCTCAACCATCCAAAACGGTTCGTTACCACGACAAAAATATTCTTTGACTTCTTTAACGGGATTCATTTTGCTTTGAATTAGAATCATTTGCGATAGCAACAACATAATTAAAAAACTGATGTTTTTAAGCGTGTTTTTCATAGGAATCCAATTTTGTAAAATTTTGAAAAAAATAGTTCTTTTGAAAATTTTGTTATACCTTTATGTTTAATAGTAAAACTTTTAATCATGACCAATTCAAACCCTGCTCTAACGAGCGTAGAAAGTCTTTATCAACAGGTTTTTGAAAATAATAAAAAATGGGTAGCAAGCAAAACCGCCAACGATCCTGATTTTTTTGAAAAACTTGCGCGGGAACAGCGCCCGGAATTTTTGTACATCGGCTGTTCGGATAGTCGGATTCCAGCGAATGAAGTGATGGGTTTGGAACCTGGCGACGTATTTGTGCATCGCAATATCGCCAATGTCGTGCCTACGGTGGATGTGAATGTACATTCTGTTATTCAATTTGCTGTGGAAGCTCTTCAAGTAAAGCACATTGTTGTGTGTGGGCACTATGGTTGTGGGGGCATTAAGGCCGCGTTACAGCAAAAAGATATGGGCAAACTCAATATGTGGCTGCGCAATATCCGTGATGTGTATCGCCTGCACCGCGATGAATTAAATGCTATCGAAGACATGGAAGCTCGTACCAATCGACTCGTAGAACTCAATGTCCAAGAGCAGTGTATAAATGTGATTAAAACTTCCTTTGTGCAGAAAAGTTTTGTCAAAAATGGGTATCCGATTGTACACGGTTGGGTATATGATTTGAGAAATGGCATTTTGAAGGACTTGAAAATTGACTTCGACAGTATACTGGCGAATATTCAGGAGATATACAGAATCGCTTAAATTTTGTACCTTATAAACTAATTCAATACAACTGGCTTCTCTCGGAGGTCAGTTGTTTTTTATTTTTACTACTTTATCCGAGTAAATAAAGCCTTTTCCAATTACTTTAAGAAAATAAACGCCAGGATACAGGTTCTCCGTAGGATGCTCGATTCTGTTTTCACCAGGAATAAGCCTTGTTTTAAAACGCTGGATTTGAGCGCCTTTCGAATCATAAATTTCTATAATTGCTTCTTCGTTTTGTTTTGTAATAAGTTGAATGTGAACGCTTTCCTGTATTGGATTGGGAAATAATTTGAATTGACTGGTTTTTAAATCTTCATTTTTCGTGGCAGTAGTTATAGCCTTTTCCCAAGTCAATATCTGGATGCCACCAAATTTGGAATAAAAAGGTTGGAATAAAGGGATGTTGCTATTGTCGATAAAAGACAGAACAACTTGATTTTCAAATACATCCACGCCCCAGGTAGCAGCGCTGTCTTTCACAAAAGTATATTCGCCGATTTTTTTCACATTATTAGGATTTGTAATATCCAAGGACAAGACTTCGCTATCGCCGCCGGAGATAAATAAAATCCGATTCTCATCAGCAAGTACCAATTCGTTAGTATGCCCAGGGCTGCCGAACCAAGAAAAACCATTGCAATTCCAGGGGTTGAACCAATCTACCGATTGAATATTATCAGG
>JANRME010000204.1:0-2599 GCA_033761835.1 Saprospiraceae bacterium | reverse complement strand
TCCATAAAAACAGCAGCACTCAACGGCGCGGCCGCAGCAAATAAATCAGGATATTTTAAAGAATAAATAAGCGTGCCATACCCGCCCATCGAAAGCCCTGCCACGCCGCGAAAACGCTTCTGCGCTTTGACACGATACGTTTTTTCAATATGTGGCATAAATTCTTTAATAAAAAAGTCTTCATATTTAGTGGCGCCATCATAAGAATTGATATAAAAACTCACACCGCCATCGGGCATCGCAATAATCATAGGCGGAATATCACCATTGGCAATAGCCGCATCAGCGTAGCGATTCACTTCACCAAATTGTACCCAACCATCATCGGCATCGCCGTAGCCATGCAGCAAATAAACAATGGGATACGCTCGTTGCGAAGTTTCGTAATCGGCAGGTAAATAAAGCGTGTACTTCACATCTTTGCCGAGCGCCGCGCTCTTAATGGTTTTGCTTTCTACTACTGTACCCATATTTTGGGCGCAAGCACTGTAACTGAAAGCAAATAATAATAATCCAAGAATGGTTAGTTTCATTTTGTAATATTTTTATAAATAAAAAGGCAATTCATTTACTTTTCTCTAAAATTATCGCTAATAAACTGCAAAGCATCAGTAATGCCCGTGCGCCAATACGTCCAATTATGTGCACCCTGACGGATGCGAAATTCGTGGGGCACGCCTTTTTTATTAAGCGCAATATTTAATTCGCAATTAGAAGCGATCAGGAAATCATCATCACCACAGTCAATCCAGTATTTAACTTTACTCAAATCCTCTTTTGATTTGGTTTCTATGATTTTCAAAATAGAATTATCGTACCAGGTCTGCGTAAGGCGTTCTTTGCCGCGTAGCTTACCACCACCAAATAATGGCGCTAAAGCAGTATCCCAAAAATCATCAGGCATGGTAGTCATATCTTCATCGGTGAAAACCGCAGCACTAAAAGGCGCAGCCGCCACAAATATATCAGGATATTTTAATGCGTATAACAAGGTGCCATGCCCACCCATCGATAAGCCTGCAATCGCACGATAACGCTTCTCGCCTTTGACACGATAGGTTTTTTCAATGGCAGGTATCAATTCCTTGAAAAAGAAATCTTCATATTTCGACTTGCCATCATACGAATTAATATAAAAACTCACATCGGCATCGGGCATCACAATAATCATGGGCGTGATCGCGCCACTGGCAATGCCTTGATCCGCATAGCGATTGATCTCCCCCTGGCGCAGCCATTCGGTATCATCCTCGGTTTTTTCATTATATCCATGTAATAAATACGTTACAGGGTAGCTGCGCTCAGAACTCGCATAATCATAAGGCAGGTAAATGGTATAGCGCACGTCTTTGCCCAGGATAGCGCTTTTCACAGTCTTGCCTTCGAGTACTTTCCCTGTGCTTTGCGCGAGCAGCAAGGCCGGAGCACAGCATAGCAAGAGTAAGTTGAGTTGTTTCATCTTCCAGAAAGGTTTTGGTATGCAATAATGGCAACTAAGAAAAGCCTTTTTGCGGGGATTTACAATTGTTTAGATGTTTTTTGTGGAAGGGAGGGCGTTAACGTTTTGCGGTTTTGCATTCAGGCGGGATTAGAAGCACAAATGCTCAATTTACCACTTCAGTCCTCTCTGCTTTTGCCAAACCGATGTTAGCGGTTCGGTATTTTGTACTTTGTAATTAGCTGTTTACCATTCTTGGAATCTTATACCAAGTTGATTGTCTTTAATCGCAAACTCTTTTGCACCCCAAGGTCTTGGTGTAACCTTGTTAAGATTTGGGTGAAGTAGATTAGGATGAGATGCAGATACTTTTGCATATACTTCTTCAATATTATTTGTCACAAGTCTTAGCTCTGGATTATGTTCTTTCGCTAATTGTTCATCTTGAAAAACCATAATGCTTATCCCATCTTTTTGTAATACACAGTAAGGTTGTGAAGTATTTAAATCTTTGTGTTCAATTGTAAATTGTAGACAATCGACAAATAATTTCAGTCCATCTGAAAGGTTTGTATAAAATACACTGGGTACTAATCTTGTAAAATTCATATCATGTTGTTTTTAGTTTCCCTTTGTCCAAGGTCAGTATGTTGCTGTCTGTGTCAAGAAAAGCAAATTCTTTTTGTCCTCAAGGTTTTGTCCCGAATGGCAATTTTGGATTTATGTTTGTCACCATACTTTTTATTTGTTAGTCGCTTTTCTCTGTGATCGTCCGAAAGCAATTAACGCTAACGGTTGTGTTTGCGCAGTGTTAGCTTATTGAAACCACGTCCTGTCCACGTGCACAAAACTTTATAAAATAAATATACTTCAAATCAACTCGTCCCACCACCATTGCTCAAACATACTGTTGGCGATAGTTGTTGCTTTCTACTCAAAACTTACTTGTCGCCTTCGTCCGCTATCTCGTTAATACCTTAATTAAATTCTCCCTGTAGTCCATCTCCTTTTCGTTAATTTGAACTTCTTTGTCGGGTATGTTCACGTTTAGGAATAATTCACTATAAAGTCCAAGGCTGTCGCGTGGGTCGAAAAACAATTTGAACCTATAAGTTCCTTTGCTTAAATCCGCTTGTTCTTGGTTTAATGAAAACATGTCAA
>JANRME010000203.1:0-39516 GCA_033761835.1 Saprospiraceae bacterium | reverse complement strand
TTATTATCATCGCCTTTTACTAAATAATCAAACGCCCCATTTTTAATAGCCTGTACACCATCATGAATCGTGCCGTATGCGGTGAGGCAAATAACCTCGGTTTCGGGGGAGAGTGCCTTAATGTGTTTGACTAATTCAACGCCACTGATGTCGGGTAACTTTATATCAGAAAGAACCACATAAAATTCCTCTTTTTCCAGAAGATTTAAAGCCGACTTACCGTTGGCAACGTCACTAACCATATAGCCTTCCAGTGAAATCATGCGCACCAATAGTTTGCGCAGGGTCTCCTCGTCATCAATAATTAAAATTGGATAAGCCATATCTTCTTATTAAAAGGGGTTTCAAACAAAACAGCCCCTGCAAATCAATTGATTACAGAGGCTGCTTATCGGAAGTGATTCGGCTGGGATTCGAACCCAGGACCCATACATTAAAAGTGTATTGCTCTACCGGCTGAGCTACCGAATCAAGTCAAATTTGAAATGTGAGATATGGAATGCGAGAAACTTTTCAAATTTCTCATCTCAAATTTCAGATTTAAGGGTGCTTTTTAAAAAAGCGTTGCAAAAATACAACCCTTTTTAAGAATATCAAGCCTTGCGCAAAAAAAATTCTAACTTTTGCTGCTTTCAACAGTAGAAAGGACGAAAGAGTTTCCTGAAGTACCAAAAAACTTCGCTTTTGGAGTACGAAGAATTACTTGCGCCTCTTAGAATTCAAATTTGAGTTGGATGCCATCCACCTGATGTTCTTTTTGTAGATTGGATACTGAAACGCCCAGTAGCCGCACCGCACCAAGTTCTTCTTCATTTTGATCTAATAATTCATGCGTAACGGCGATTAAGCTTTCTAAATCTGTCACTTCCGTGCCGAAAGTCCTGCTGCGGGTATTGATTTTAAAGTCGAAAGACTTGATCTTGACGGTGACCGTTCGCCCAAAATTATCCGATTTTTGCATATACTCGAAAACAATGCCCGCCAAGTGCGCCAGCTTTTCTTTCATGGCACTTAGTTCGACCAAATCTTCAAAAAAGGTACGCTCTGCGCCAATAGACTTGCGAATGCGATGCGGATTGACTTCACGATTATCTTCTGCGCGTACAATGCGATAATAATATCGGCCTACTTTGCCAAAACGCTGCACCAAATCTACTTCTGACCAATTTTTCAGATCCTTCCCATTATGGATGCCCAATTTTTTCATCTTTTCAGCAGTGACGCGGCCGATGCCATGAAATTTTTCGATGGGTAATCCTTCGATAAAAACGATTGCTTCATCAGGCGTAATGACCTTGATGCCATTGGGTTTGTTGACATCGGAAGCGATTTTTGCCAGAAATTTATTAAAAGATACCCCCGCCGAAGCGGTCAATTGGGTTTCCTCTTCGATGCGTTTTCGAATTTCTTGCGCGATCAAAGTAGCAGATTTCATGCCCTTTTTATTGTCGGTCACATCTAAATAAGCTTCATCTAAAGAGAGCGGCTCGACCAAGTCGGTATAATCAAGAAAAATCTCCCGAATCTGCTTTGATACTTGATGGTACAAATCAAAATGCGATTTTACAAAAATCAAATCCGGACACTTGCGACGTGCTACAATACTGGGCATCGCCGAACGCACGCCAAACTTCCGAGCCTCATAGCTGGCAGAAGCTACCACGCCTCGTTTGCTCGAGCCGCCCACGGCCACAGGCTTCCCGCGCAATTCAGGGTTCTCGCGCTGCTCCACCGAAGCGTAAAAGGCGTCCATGTCAATATGAATGATTTTGCGGTACATTGCTTATGAAACAATTTTTGGCAGGCTTTTTTAAAACAAAACTACATTTTTTTGCTTGCGCGAATTTGATTTTATAAGAGTTTGGAAAATAATTTTAGAACTTTTATTAAAATTTACACTTTCTAAATTATTTATTATCAATATTTTATAAAAAGTTAATTCAAAACAATCTCTGAACAAGTTTCATAATTTGTACTTCCTTTCTATTATCAAAAAATTCATTTTTGTAGCGTGATTTAATAAGCTTTAAAAACCAGGCGTATGAGAACTTTCAGAGCCAATGCGATTGATTTTTTGCGGCACTTACCGTTATTCAACGAATTGAATGACACGGAATTGCGCCAGTTGGAGGCGATGGCAGAGCATAAAGTTATTAAGAAAAATGCTTTTGCTTTCAAAAGTGGCGAGGCTTCGGACGCCGTTTTTATCCTGGTAAGAGGCATTGTAAAAATTGGTAATGAAGCCGAAGATGGCAGAGAGGTGATCAAACACATCCTGCATCCTATGGCAATATTCGGTGAGCTAGGCTTGGCCGGCGAGCAAAAGCGTCAGGATTGCGCCCAAGCAATGGAAGAAGTACAGGTATTTCGCATCCCGGTGGTAGAATTCCACAAATTGATGCAATTGAATTATAAACTGGCAATGAGTGTGCTGACGATGATTGGCGGCCGACTCAAGCGCGTAGAAGATCGCCTGGAATCCTTGATGTTCAAGGATGCTCGCGAACGGATTATTGATTTTTTGAAAGATTCAGCTTTGAAACAAGGCAAACGCATCGGCTACGAAACGCTGATTAAACACTGTTATACCCAACAAGATATTGCCAATATCACCGGCACTTCGCGCCAAACGGTGACCTCAGTGCTGAATGACCTGAAAAAATCGAATTTGATTTATTTCAATCGCCGCAGCATCTTGATTCGGGATATGGCGAAGCTTGCTTGATCTACTGATACAATATTGCAAAAACTCATTTACCCGCTCTAAATTCAAGATAGGCGAGGTAGTATTTATATGCTGGAAATATAATATTCGAATGCAAAGCGAAGTGATCTTGTACCTCATCTTCATTCGCTTTATTTTGCTGTTTTGAGCAAAACTCATTTTATGACAAACCTCATCTTCCGGGCTTACCGCGAATCGGATTATAAAGAATTAGTACCTATGATTCTGGAGTTGTATGCAGACGATAATGCTACCACTATTGGTTCGATGACGCAAGAGCAAATTCACCGCACCGTTCAAACGATGAACACACAACCCGAAGTGGGCGAAATTCTCGTATTTGAAATAGAAGGGCAAATGGTAGGCTACTCCATCCTCACTTGGTTTTGGAGCAATGAATTTGGAGGTCGGATGCTCATTATTGACGAACTTTTGGTAAAAGAATCCTGGCGCAATAAAGGCATCGCTTCTCAATTTTTTGAGTGGCTATTTGCCGAAAGGCGCTACGGCGAAATGGCTTATGAACTGGAAGTGGGCGCTAAAAAGGAGAATACCATTCGTTTTTACGAAAAGCAAGGATTCCGATCATTCAAAACCAAACATTTGTTTCGGAAGGCTTAACATTGTTTTATACGAGCAGGTATTTTGCAAAATGCATTGAAAAACAGCGCATTTGTATAAAAAATCAAATAAAAATCGTAAGTTTCTTTCTGTTTTGTACATTTGCGGCGCTGAAAAAATAACACAAACACGCATCAATGCACGATAAATTGACCAGGATTGGCGTCTTTTATGACGGTAACTATTTTTTACACGTTAGCAATTACTACAACTACGATCACTCCCGCAAGAAAAGACTCAGTATTGCAGGTTTGCACGAGTTTATTCGCAGTCAGGTTGCACAAGATGAAGATACCGACCTACGCCTTTGCCAAATCGTAGATGCCCATTATTTCCGCGGACGACTCAATGCCCAAGAGGCTTCGCAACGTGGCAACGTGTTGTATTACGACCGCGTGTTTGATGATATTTTAATGTCGGAAGGCGTGACCACGCATTATTTGCCTTTGCGCAATTTCGGTGGACGCCGCGAAGAGAAAGGCATCGACGTGTGGCTTGCCCTGGAAGCCTTTGAATTGGCGATTTACAAAAAATTCGATGTACTGGTGCTGATTGCCTCCGATGGCGACTATGTACCGTTGGTGCGCAAACTTAATACACTGGGTACGCGGGTGATGGTGATGAGTTGGGATTTTGAATACACCACCCCGACCGGTCAAATGCTGGTAACGCGTACTTCGCAGGACTTGCTAGAAGAAGTTTCCTATCCTGTGCCAATGCACGAAATCATTGACAATCGCTTGAAGCGCAACGATGCGGTAATCAATAATTTATTCGTACAAACCGAAAGCAAAAAGCCGCCGATTTTATTCGAACAAGAAAATGGAGAGCAGGATACATTAGAATACGAATTTGACGGGGAAGTGCATCAAGGTGAAATTTTGAGTTTGAAAAACGGCTACGGTTTCATCAAATACCCGCCCAATAATTTGTTCTTCCACTACTCTACCGTGATGGGCATTGACTTCAACGAGCTGCGCGAAGGCGATCGCGTTAGTTTCCATATCACCAAGGGTGAAAAAGGTGATTATGTGGCAGTCAACGTTCAGTTGTCACCGTTAGAAGAAGAATAAAACAAAGTAAGAAGTTAGAGGTACAAAGTACGCAATGCCTTTACTTCCGTAGCTTTATTCGAACTACGTTCATGTCATTTGTAACATATAAAGTTTTATCATCATCTGCCAAGGCACAATTGGACGTCGCCTCTTCAAATCTTATTCTGCCTAATAATTTCCCCATAGGGTTTATAATAAAAATACCGCCCGGCCCGGTCGCTATTATATTCCCGTTTCGATCTATTTTCATGCCATCGGGTACACCTTTACCTTGACCAACCATCGGGGTCGCATCATAAAAAACGCCACCTGATAATAAAGAATCTTCGCCCAATTCATAACGATACCAAATTGCTTTTTCAGGATCAGAATTTGCAACGTATGAATATTTTTCATCGGGCGAAAGCGCAATGCCATTGGGTCTTGTGATCGAATCGATGAGCAGCGTCACCTTGCCATCGGGCGCAACTTTATATACACCCTGAAAAGGAATTTCTTTAGTTGGATCATCTATGTATTGCGGCAAACCGTAAGGCGGATCGGTAAAATAAAGATTACCTTTGCTATCATAACAAGCATCATTCGGACTATTAAATTTCTTTCCATCATAACGATCAGCCACCGCAACAAAATCCGGTTTTGGCGCATCCAAAGGCGCTTGCATCCTTGCCATCCGGCGTTCACCATGCTGACAAAGCACCAGACTCCCTTGATTATCAAGCACTAATCCATTAGAACCAGGTTCCTTGCTATAATAATCTTTGCCCATATAACCCGAAGGTGTTAGATAAATTTCTGCGCCTTTTTCCTCCGTCCATTTATAAATCGTGTTTTTGGGCACATCCGAAAAAATAAGCATATTTTGATTGGGTAGCCAAAGCGGCCCTTCGCTCCAATCGTAGCCGGTAGCGATCACTTTCATTTCAAAATCGCCGCTAATAATAGCATCCAGCGCAGGATCAAGGCGTTCAATCGGTGATTTTTCTTGTTCTTCCATAGGTTTAGTGTTCTTACAAGCCAACAGCAACAAAAGTGCAATCAATGGGAAATATTTCATAATCATTGGGTTTTAGAATGACAAATTTGTAAAAAATAATGCATTCTTTTACAAAATATTTATCGCTGATTGTATGTAATATCTGTAATTTCCAATTTATACCATGTAAAATCGCCTTCTTTCAATTTCCATGTCACTTCTGATTTTATTGGTATTCTAATGTCATTAAAAATATCATATTTTGAATTTTCAATATACCATCGCTCCAGCGTAGCGCCGCTTTTTCGATTATAATAGCGATCAGCTTCAAAACTAATTACATCACCATTATTACTAAAAGTAAATATCCCCGAAGCTATTACACCATTATAATTCATCGTCGCCTTTGCGGAATTTACATCCAATTTTTCCCATGTAATATAATGATTGAGCGCCGCTGAAGGAAACCATATCATTTCTGCTAAATAACGCAGCATTGTGCCTTGATCGGTTTCAGTCCCTGTCGCATTCACAATTGGCACAAGCGAAAGCACTTTGATAAGCATTCTTCCTTTACCGTTTTGGTAAGTATCAATACCCGAAAGATGTAATATCGGCATCATGTTGACATCGGCAATCCAGACAAATCCCGGCGGATCGCTTGTAAAATATTGCTCCGCATTTACAGGCATCCATTTACCATCGGGAGTAGTGCGCATTTCTCCTTTTTGCTGTAAATAAACCGTTTGAATGTAAGGTTTATCAATAATACCTGAGCGCTCGAGCCATTTTTGCACAATCGGTGGCAAGGATATAATATGATCTTTTATAATAATTCCAGTGTCAAAATTTGCTTTTGATAATAAAATATTTACTTCCTTTTGAGCCGTTTTATTAAAATCCCAAATAGCCCAAGCGAATATGATGCCAATTATTATAATAATATTAGCAATCGTGCCAAATTTTGCATCCTGCCAGGATATTATAATCATTATTTGCGATAATATTATCGCCGGAATTGCCACCATCCACCAGGCATCTTTTTTCAATATAAAGAGCGTGGCTGTTATAATAAATAATAAAGTTGATAATAGCCACAAAACGCCACTTGTCTTGGAAATTGGATGTGTTAATCTCTGAATATCAGCTAATTTGAAAGCTTTTGCAAAACCCTTCAGATGAATGAGTCCGTGCACAAGGAGGATAAATATAAAGATTGCCCTTACCATGACATGTAAAGTTTTAATAAAAAAATAACATGGCTTGGGTGGTCAGTAATTATTTTCTAAACGGCTGCCTTATCACTGTTTTCAGTTTCTCCGGCGCGGTTCTTCTAAAATCGCTTAAATAAATTTCATGATGTTTATAAATATGCGCTTGCCTATCAAAATGTCCGCCCTGGGATTTTATTAAATCATGTAATTTCATAATATTATCATGTTCTTCTGAAAATGGCCCGATATGCATAATTTGTGCGGATAGGCCTTCTTTAAATTTCTCCAAACGCAGATGGTTCAAGGCTTCTGTGGGTTCTTTTTTACTGGCAGTTTGTATCGCATCATTTATATCATCTTGTGTAACAAAATTAGGCTGCATAATCATGAGCGTCCATTGCCAGTTGGCTTTATTTCCATTAATAAAATCATCCATATCATCCGACCACCACAGCCCTTCAAGGGGCATCACACCATAATCAATATTTTGGGATTTTTTAATTGCAAATTTTGTTTTATATGATACACTAAATAAAGCCTGTATCGCCTCCTGAAAATCTTTACTTTCCGGGCGAGCGTCTTTCCCATCAATCATAAGAAACTGCCATTCAGGCACTTCCACGATTTCCGGCTCCTTGGCAGAAGGATTATAAAAGCGTTTGAATTCTTTTTTGAAATCTAATTTTTCCATTATATTTACTAAAGCCAGGTGACAAAATCAAATTGCAAATTAGCTTATTATAAAACAGCCTACAATGATTTTTGTTAGCAAGAGTATTCATTATGATATAGATGCCGGCTCGCGCATGGCGGGAATTGCGTTAGGCTTGAGTGCTTGCAATTGATTGATTTTCAAAGCTATTACATATAGTGTTTTGCCCAACACATCAAAAACTTCTACTATATATCCTTCTTCGTGATGCTCATTCTTAGGCAAATATTCCACTACCGTTACCACATCTCCCTTTTATCTGGCAAATCCTCGGTGTGGATATTTCAAATTGCATCATTTAAGCTTCTGCTGGCTCTTCAATAGTAGCATATGAGGCAAGTTTTTTCATTATAAGAATTCCGCCTTCCATACCAGCTTCGCTTTCAAACATCGTGCTAGTACCAATAACTTGATTATTACCTGCCCTAAGATTAAAATAAAATTTTCCATTGCTCGACTCCTTTCTTTCATAACGGTCATCGTTAGCTGCATTAGTTATTACTGATTGAGCACCATTTTTACATCCTGCTTTGCTTTCATAAGCTTCACTAGTGAGAATAATTTGGCCATTTGATGACTTTAATCTAAAGCGAAATTTCCCAGCTTTATCTTGATAAATTTCAATTTTCATTTTGTAAACTTTTTATGATTTCTTTTACAAATTTTTCAACTACCCTTTTCCATTCTATGACAGTGTGATAACTCAAAGATTTCGTTCCATGATATCCTCTACCTTGCCTGTCATCTCTATCTGCTTGATGCACTATATGATGTCTTCTTTGAATCATTTCGTCAAGCAATTTAAAGCAAGTTTTCATTTCGTCAGTAATAGGGATATTAATGCTATCTAAAGTACCGCAAATATCATTTGTATTATTAAAACTTTTTGTATTCAAATAATCCCGAATAGAAAGAATAATTAACTCCTCAACAGTTTTTTCTCGATTTCGTAATAATTCGCCCAAATCAAACTTACCACCTTGTGTCCCTATCAAAGGAATCTTGCTTATTATCGAATCTTTTGCTTGTGGTAATTTCCATATCATTACATTACGTAAAAAATCCTCTAAAGTAGCATGGGTCAAGATCACTGTTGCTCTTAACAAATCTACCGTATTTGCTGGTTTTCTGCCTTTTCCCATTGATATATTCTCATATAATTTCAAAAGGTCATCAAGGCGTTTAATGTTCCTATCAAGAGTAAAAATTATATCTTCAAGAATGTGACCTTGCATTTTCAAGTGGCATTTTGATAGAGTGTAAATTTATTGGTACAAATTAGTGTTTAAATACCATTTCTGCAAAATAAAATATTACAATTCCTAACTTTCCAACTCCTTCACCCCCATCCACGCCATCAATCCCATGCCCACTTCCAGCGCATTTTCATCAATATCAAAGGTATCGGTATGAATGGGAGATGTAATATTTTTTGCAATATTGCCTGTGCCAAGGCGGTAAAAGCAAGCAGGCATTTGTTGTGAATAATAAGCAAAATCCTCCGCAGTCATACGGATGGGGAGTTCCACTACATTTTCCGAACCAAGAAATTCTTCAGCATACGCGCGTGCACGCGAAGTGAGTATTGGCTCATTGTATAATACCGGATAACCAACTTTTATATCAAAATTACATGACCCACCCATCCCTTCTGCAATATTTAAAGCAATGGCTTTCATACGTTTATGTGCTTCAAATCGCCAGGTTTCGTCCATGGTACGGAAGGTACCTTCCAATTTTACTTCGTTGGGAATGATATTTGTAGCGCCGCCAGTAGAGTTGATCTTGCCAAAGGTCAATACCGACGGGATGGTTGGGTCGGCGTAACGGCTTACAATTTGTTGTAATGCAGTTATGATATGCGATGTAATAAGAATCGGGTCAATGCAATTTTGCGGAAGTGCGCCATGCCCGCCTTTTCCTTGTACGGTGACGTAGAGTTCATCGGCGGAAGCCATGTACTGACCAGGGCGCATCCCAATTTTGCCTGCCTCTAAAGGTGGATGCACGTGCTGCCCAAAAATACTTGCTGGTTTTGGGTTTTCCAATACACCTTCTTTAATCATAATCGAAGCCCCGCCAGGAAAAAGTTCTTCTGCCGGTTGAAAAATCAATTTAATTGTGCCTTGTAATTCATTTTTAATATCATGTAAAATCTTAGCCGCCCCCAATAAACATGCAGTATGCACATCATGTCCACAGGCGTGCATGATGCCTTTATTCACTGATTTATACGAAACATTATTAGCTTCGAGAATTGGGAGGGCATCTATATCCGCGCGCAAAGCGACGACTTTGCTTCTAGGATTAATGCCTTCGATGAGCGCGACCACGCCATTACCAGCTACGCCATGTTGATGTGGAATGCCAAATTCGGTGAGTTTTTTTGCAATAAACTTGCCGGTTTCCACCTCTTGAAAAGATAACTCAGGATGTTGATGCAAGTGCCGCCTAATTTGAACTATTTCTTCAAAATATTGTCGGGATAATTCTTTTATTCTGTCTTTCAGCATAATTTTTGTTTGGATGATAAAATTTTGGGAATAAAGAATATTATATTGCAAATGCATGATTCCAACATTCCACTATTCCAATTTTCCATAATATAATACCGTATGATACCAATGAATCACTTTTCCATTTTGTTGATGTCGTTCAAAGATAAGGCGCAAGGCGTCCATAGCGTTATTAAATTGGGGGCTATCCTCTTCCAAAGCATAAGAACAGGATTGATAACGCCCTTTTAACCCCTCAAAATCAAATATTTGTAAATTTTCAAAAATAACTTGCTGCCAATTATTTTCAACAAAAAACTGATCAAGTATGGCATCATCTGGATAGGCTTCTTTCACTTTTTTATAATCGGATGAATATTCCAAAAGGAAGTCCTCGTATTCGTGCATAAACGCAGAACGGTCATTATTGCGATAATTCCAAGTGAGCAAAACGTAACCATTAGGCTTTAAAATACGCTGAAATTCATGCCTCGTCGCTACGGGCTCAAACCAGTGAAAAGCAGTACCAACTGCAATAAAATCAATGCTTTGATCGGGTAAATTCGTGTTTTCAGCAGTGCCGTCTATGCTTGTGAAATGAACATTTGAACCCAGCAGCCGTTCCGCCGCTAATCGCATCTCACGGTTAGGTTCTATTGCATAAGTCCGATTTCCATTTTGCAAAAATAATTCTGTCAGTTTGCCAGTGCCAGCGCCCACATCGGCAATAATAGATGAAGCTGTAAGATTTAATTCTGATCGAAAAAAGTCCATTAAAGCAGCCGGATAGGTAGGGCGATAGCGGACATAATATTCAGCCGTTTTTGAAAATCGAGCAGTTGGGTTTTGATTCATACGATAGATGATTAAAATTCGTTGAAATTATAACAGAATCCGCAGGTAAAAAACAGAAAAATGAGTCGTGCCAGGCTTTACTTAAGCTTTTCTGCCGATAATAATTCTGAATAAAGCCATTTTGCTTAGTTTTTAATTTTGAATAACAGCGTCGAGCGCGGATGAATAAATTGCATAATGATTTTTATCATTGTTTTCATTTTGAAAAGCTATTAATTTCCACCACTTTGAAGTTTTTTTTAAAAAATTTGAGTGTTTTTTTATTCAATATTTATCATGCGCGATCAGAATGTGCGCAAAATTAAAATTGGCTTCTATTAAAATCGTCAAATCAATTTCCTGAATTTACCTCCACGAATAGAAAAAAATTGAGTGCAAAAAACGGCTATTTCATCTTAGTTAACAAATTTATAAACATTTTTCCTTGACAATCAGGTGTATCGGTTCTAAATTTGCATGAATATTATCTTAGTGTTTATTTTACACTTAGCAAATATAATTCGTTTCACCATATAATCTTAGTACCAATGCTCAAAAAGCAATATTTAAAAAACAAGCCCTTGTGCAAAGTTACGTTCAGCTTACCCTTGGAAGCTGCCCCAGATGCCACTGAAGTAAGACTATTGGGCGATTTCAATGGCTGGCAATGGGAACAGGGCAGGGTTATGAAACTCAGCAAGGCGGAGTACACCGTTACGCTGGAATTGGAAAGCGATCGCCAATACGAATTCCGCTATTTGATTGACAATTACGCCTGGGAAAATGATTGGGAAGCTGATGGCTATGTGCCTACGCCTTTTGGAGTATATAATTCGATTTTAATACTGGAAGCTATTAGCTTGGAAACACCTGCTGAAACGGAGACCAAAACAACGCCTGCCAAAAAAGCCCCTGCAAAAAAAGTAGAAAATACAGCAGATGACCTGACTAAAATCGAAGGCATCGGCCCGAAAATCGCGGAAATCCTGAGTGCTAAAGGCATTGCTAGTTTCACCGACCTGACTAAAGCCAAAGCGAAAGGCTTAAAAACTATCCTCGAAGAAGCAGGTAGCCGTTACAAAATGCACGATCCTACCACTTGGCCGCAGCAGGCAAAGTTGGCCGCTAAAGGGGATTGGGATAAGCTGGCTGCATTGCAAGAGGAATTGAAAGGTGGAAAGAAAGTTTAGGTGTTTATGAGTTGAGGCGTTTATGATATTCAGGTAAAAAACTTCTAAACCTCCTCAACCTCTAAACAATTAAAATAAACCATTTAATCTTAAACCATAATAATTATGATCACCAAGCAATTTATGAAAGCGAAGCCGGTATGCAAAGCAACTTTTACCTTACCAGTAGAAGTAGCGCCGGAAGCTCAGAATGTTGTGATTTTGGGCGAATTTAATAACTGGGATGTTGAAAATGCAGTAGAAATGAAGAAGCAGAAAAATGGCTTTTTCAAGGGGGTGGTAGAGTTGGAAACTGGTAAAGAATTCCAATTCCGTTACCTCGTAGATGGCGATACTTGGATCAACGACCAAGAAGCTGACAAGTATGTTCCAACTCAATTTGGTACTGTAAACTGCGTCATCAGCACGCTGAATTAATCTATTCCTATTTTTTCCCTTGACATAGCCCAGTGTTTAATTTAAATGCTGGGCTATCATGTTTATTATTATCACTAAATATCATTACATCCTTGGTTTCCCGACAGTAATCATTCTGGGTTCGCAGGGTTCACTTTCCACATGTTCGCGGTTTACCGATGTAATGGTATAAGTATAATTGGCCCTGTTTTCAATATTCTTATCATAAAACTCCATTTTCTTTTTATTTTGATGAAAAGGCGTAATGTATAATATATTTTCAGCGTCTTCCGTATCACCTATTCCTCTACCATAAAAGCGATAAACGACATAATACGTCGGCAGGTTCTTGCGATCACTTCGATTGGGTTTCCAGGAGAGTTTTACCTCACCATTTTTTCGATACTTCGGGCGGCCCAGTTTCGGCACTCCAAAAACTTTCAGCGAGGCATCGGCTGCAACAGGCACCAACGCTGGAGTTCGGTAGTATTGCATCAAGGAATCTTTCAATCCCAGCCGATTTTCAAGAATGGATTTTGAACTAAAAAAAGCACTACCCTTCGTAAGTGCATTGCGGCGATTCAGTTGTATTTGCTTTGGGATTTCATCTGGAACATTCCATGCGGGTTGCGGGTCGTTTTGCACTTTATAGGCAGCATGACCGATGTACAGCTCGCGCTCATAGGCACGCGCGCCCCACCAACTCAACAATACTGCATGATCCGCAGGTTCAAAGCCGATATTCCAATATAATTGTGGAATCAAATAATCGATCCAGCCAAGACGCATCCATTTTACAACATCGGCATATAAATCATCATAAGTGGTAGCGCCGGCGCGCGTGTTAGAACCGCTTGGATCTTTGTCTTTATTGCGCCATACGCCAAAAGGGCTGATGCCAAATTTGACATGAGGTTTAATTGTATTAATCGTAGTTGAAATATTTTCAATCAACGAATCTACATTGCTGCGCCGCCAATCCTCTATATTACTAAAGCGAGCACCATAGCGCCAAAAATCTGTACTATCCGGGAAGACTTCGTCTTTTATTTTATAAGGATAAAAATAATCATCAAAATGAATGGCATCCACATCATATTTCGTCACCACTTCTTTTACAATATCATTAATATGCTGGCGTACCTGAGGCAAAGCGGGGTTGAAATAAAAACGAGTGCCGTAGCGAATCATCCAATCACGGTGCACATGGAAAGCATGATTTGGTGCAAGGCTAAGCGTATCTAAATCCATCGTGGCACGGTAAGGATTCATCCAAGCGTGAAATTCAAAGCCCATTTTATGCGCCTCTTCGATCATAAATTGCAAAGGGTCATAATCAGGTGTTGGAGCAAAGCCTTGACGGCCAGTGAGGTACTTCGACCAAGGCGCTAAATCGGTAGGATACAAGGCATCACCGGTAGGTCGAATTTGAACGATCAAAGCATTCAATCCAACTTGTTTGTATTGTTCTAAGAGGGTTTTCCATTGTTCTTTGAGGGCAACGGAATTGGAGTTAGGCTGGCGCGGATAGTCAATATTAGCAACAGAAGCGACCCATACGGCACGAAATTCGCGTTTCGGGGCATCGGTTTGAGCATTTATTTGTAGCAGGAATAAGCAAAAGATAAATAGAAACAGGATTCTCATAGATTCGGTGTTTGCGACAAATTTAGAAAAGTAGTTTGATAGTCCATTACCATTCCTTCATGTTTTGCTTTTTCCCAAAACTTTCAAGTGTCCAAACCTCAAACCTTACATTCCTCCAGCAGCCACTGCTTATTGACCACAATATCTGTCTCTTCAATTTTTTTGCGCAAAGCCGCCAATTTTTCTTCCAGTGTTTTTTTAGAAAAAGTAAATGCGTTGTGTTTAATGGTCGCTAAGTTTTTTGCGAAGCGCAGCAGGTTGGTATAACTTTTTTTCTCGGCAGTGGTCATTTTGCGATTGCGAATGACATAAATCCGGAAGGTTTCGATCAAGCCAAGAAATGCCTCGGTATCTTTCAAATCGTAATAAATACGCAATTGTAAAAACGTGGTACTCAGGTGATAAGTTATGTCTGTGAATTGTACATCCCGTAAAACTTCCAGCGCATTATCATATTGTTTTGTATTGTAATAAAAATTAGCAAGGTTATAATTATAAGCATTTTCGCGCCGCGAAGCCAGCAGCCGGTCTTTATAATCCTGAATAAATTGCTCCGTCCATTCAAATTCTTTGAGGTTACAACCAAGCGTAATTACGTTTTTATAATCCCACTCCGAAATCAAGCCATTATTGAGTAGAAGCTCTGTATTTAAGCCTTGTTGATACAAATTAAATAATTCGCGGTGGTACTGGCTATGCCCCATTTTGATTTGGCGAATGCAATAATTATTGGCAAAATTATACAAATCGCGTCCTTCGGCGGCAGTAATTCGATCCATTTTATGACTCAAAATATCCTTCAAACGCTCGTAATGCGTAGGATTGCTCTCCTCCCGCATCGTCATCAAAATGGTGTAAAAGAGTAAAATGGAGGTATCATTTTCAAACGTATCTAAGTTTTTTTGCACATAAATAAGGAGTTCTTCCAAGAAACCAAAATCATAATTCGTACTGAACAGCATCATATTCGCCACGAGATGGCAGCAATTGCGCAGCTTTTCGACGATGTAAAAACGATCAAGATGATGTAACATTTTCTGAAAAGAATCCGTTTTGGAACGATCCACATAACCGCCACTGTAAAACGCCACCAAAGAATTGAAGCGATAACTCACAAAATGATAATCGCCATTATGATAAGGATACTGCTCAATGGCTTTCTCCAATTGCTTGGCTCGATTGGTCAGCAAATCAAATTGATTGACTTCATAGGCTGATTCCAGCGTAAAAAGCTGTTCCCGAAGTGGTTGCGATTCCAAATATTGATACGCCAAATAGCGATTGTATAATTTTTTGAGGTAGGACATAACGTTATGCAGTTTCTGCTCATCCTGGACTTCGCCTGGGAATAGGCGCTCGAACAATTTGTCCCGATCCAATTGTCCGTTGGGTTTTTCAATATATTCCAGCACAATTTCCAGCAACTCCTTGGTTTTATCGTGTTGATTAAAATACGGCGAACAAGTAAATTGATAAAAACGCTCCCGGTCGCGCACTGGAATCTCGGAGATGTATCGTACAATTTTGCTCTGATGGTGCATGGTTTACATTTTTAAATACAGTTAGCGCCTCTTACTTTTAATTTAAATATCTATAAATCAATTTAATACAAAAATAGCAGTCTAAGGAAATACGTCAGTAAGATACGAAAATGTACTTACAAAGAATAGTCTTTTGTACGACTTTTGTATCATCAGAAAGAATGAAGCACTAAAGGACGACCAAAAAGACACGACTCGCTACTAGCAAATTATAATTCCTGAAAACAACGACACTAAGACGACCAAACAATTAACGACCACTGCAACAAATTCTTAATCCCACACAAACACTATGAGAGCTACACCTTTTTAGATAGAAAAGCAACTTTTACAACGGCTCTCTTTTGTTTCGACAAAAATTTATAATCTCATGAGTGGTTTTGGGAAGGGTATCGCAAAATAATTGCGGTACCCTTTTAGTTTTTGTTTAGGTGACAGATGCAGGAGGTTAGAAGTTGTACTTCAATATTTTTTTATTGCTCCATGACCAATTCCACTACTATATCCCATTCGTTTGCGTCTAATTTTGGCAACTGCAACAAGGTCATATCTTTGGTTTCCGACAAAATTTTTACCGAACTTTTATCTTTGAATAGCTGCGCTGATTTCACTTTTTTGCCTTGAGTCGGAACTGCTACTATGGTGTCCTGCCAATCGAGGATATGTACGTACCATTTGTCATTCTTTTGTGTTACCACGCCCCAATCGCGCACCGCTGCCGGAATACCGCGTGTACCGTACAATGTTTCGCCGTAAGTATGGAGCCATCCGCCAATCTCCCGAAGGGTTTTGCCGAATTCGGGTTGAATTTTTCCATTCGACATCGGTCCTACATTGAGTAAAAAATTAGCATTATGACCAGCCGAGCGCACCAAATAATGCACCAAATCCTTGGTACTTTTATAGCTTCGATCATTGATATTGAAACCCCAGCTATGATTCATCGTTTCGCAAGTTTCCAATGGCAGGTTGCCGATTTTAGAATCTTCGCTAAAGCCAGTAGTATTACCGCCTGGCAAATCTTTCTCAAACATTTGAAAATCCTCACCAGCAAAGGGTTCTACGTGATGATTGTTGCCGACCATGCAGGCCGGTTGCAGTTTGTGAATCATTTGATATGTTTTTTCTAAGCGCCAATCCACGCGGGTTTGTCTGCCTTGCAATTTATGATCCCACCAACCATCGAACCAGATACCGCCAATCGGGCCATAATTCGTCAATAATTCGGTCAACTGCGCATCCATATAATCCAAGTATTTATTGAAATCGCCACTCGTAGGTCGCCCGGCAATATCGCGCCCCGAAGAGCCTATCGGAAAATAATCGGGATGATGCCAGTCCAAATGCGAGTGATAAAAAAATAATTTGATACCCTGCTTCTGGCACTCGTCTGCCAGCATTTTCAATACATCTTTGCCGTAAGGGGTGCGTTCCACAATGTCATAATTGGATACTTTGCTATCCCACATCGCAAAGCCGTCGTGATGTTTGGAAGTAATGGTGATGTACTTCATGCCTGCCGCTTTGGCGAGGTTCACCCATTCAGCAGCGTTGAATTGCGTAGGATTGAAAGCATCGGGCAGTTTCTCGTAATCTTTAATCGGAATCCGGCGAGTATTCATGATCCATTCGCCGTCGCCCAAAATACTGTACACGCCCCAGTGAATAAACATTCCGAATTTCGCATCCTGAAACCAGCGTCGGGCTTCCAGATTTTCGGGTGCGGGTTGATATGCATTTTGTGCTAACAAAGAAAGATTGCCGAGTAGCAGCAACCAAAGCAATAGTCGATTTTTCATACCCATTTAATTTTTTGTGGCAAAAGATACAAAAACTAACGTGTGCGCGAAACGCAAAGCGCATTTTACTACCGATCGAACGGATATTTTTTTGAGGATTGGAACAGCTTAGAGTTTTTATACGAGAGGCAAATGGGAAAGTTTCAGAAAAGCACAACAATTAAAGGTTCTTCGATGTCCTTTGGGCGCACTTTTTTATCTTTTTTTTGCGCGCAAGATATTTTTTTCATCTTTTTTGAGCCTATTTTTTGGTTTTTTTGATGGGTTTAAAACAGGAAAATTAATTATTTTTTACAATAAAAGTCTCAATATCAATATTTTAGTAAAAAATACCTTTTTATAAAAAATCCAGTAAAAAAAATATTTGTACTTATTTTCCGCGTTTTTCGGGCCGATATTTGTATCATCAAAAGCAAAGAACAATAAATAGCAACTAACAAATAAAATCGGAAAACAACCTACTAACAAGTTATTAAAAGAAATAACGATTTACTATTAACAGATTTTTAATCCCTTTGAAACACTATAATCCCATGAAAATTTAGAGGGATATCAAAGGATATCCTTTATTTTTGGTATGTAGATAGCCTCTCAAAGCTCATTTAGAAACCGGTTGGTAACCCCAGCCGGTTTTTTTTTGCCCTCACAAAAATAAGTTACACTAAGGATTTTACCAAATCTACCACGCCACTAATAATATATTGCACAGCAATTGCCATCACGATAAAGCCCATAATGCGCGATAAGGCTCGCATTCCTGCTACCCCCAACACTCGATTGAAATAAGGTGCTGATCTTAAAATCATAAATACAATCAAGCCGATTGTTACAATCACAAAAGCAATCACCAATTTATCCAACCATTGCGAGCGCTCGGCACTCAAGCTGATAAGCAACGAAATAGAGCCTGGCCCCGATAATAGCGGCATAGCCAAAGGTGAAAAAGAAATATCTTGCTTGTGTAAAGCTTCTTCGGTTACTTCCGGGCTGATCGCACGGGTATCCTCGAATTTACTACTCAACAAACCATAACCCGAACTCAAAATCACCAAGCCGCCCGCAATTCGCATGGCATTAATACTGATACCAAAAAAACTCAGAATCAGCGTACCTGCAAAAAAGAAAACTAACAAAATAGCCGTAAAATAAATGCTGGTATAAAGCACTGTTTTGTTCCGGGCAGCTTTGGTATAATTGGCGGTCATGCTCAAAAATACGGGTACGGCACCGATGGGGTTGACTACCGAAAATAAAGACGCCAGTACTGCTACAAATAACCCAATAATATCATTCATCTTTTCCGAATTTTATTTTGTTTTTTATATTCAAATAATAAATTTCAAAATACTATTTTAAAAACACAGTCAAATACACTTTTAATTTTGAAAAAGTTTCTTGCATTTGAAAATCTTTGCCCCATTTTTATTTTTACTCGACTGAACTTCGCCGATTCGGCAGGTGTTCAAATAATCTCAAACTGCTCTCCTTCTTTACAAAATTAAAGTAAAAAAATGCGATACAAACTTTTTGGCAATAGCGGACTTCGCGTTTCCGAATTATGCCTTGGCGTGATGGGCTTCGGCACAGAGTGGGGCTGGGGCGCTGACTACGAAAATAGTAAACAAATTTTTGATGCTTTCACCGACGCCGGTGGTAATTTTCTGGATACTGCCAATCGCTATACCGAAGGCACGAGCGAAAAATGGCTTGGCGAATTTATTGCTGCTGATCGTGACCGTTTTGTATTAGCTACCAAATACAGCCTTTTTGACCGGAAAAACGATCCGAATTTCTCCGGTAATCATCGCAAAAACCTGATCCGCTCGGTAGAGGGCAGTCTTCAGCGCTTGAAAACAGATTATATTGATTTATTATGGGTACATGCCTGGGATTTTATGACGCCTGTGGAGGAAGTGTTGCGCGGGCTTGACGACCTCATACGCATGGGCAAGGTACATTATATCGGCATTTCGGATACGCCCGCGTGGATTGTGGCACAAGCAAATACGATGGCGGAATTGCGCAATTGGACTTCTTTTGTTGGTTTGCAAATAGAATACAGCCTGGTAGAACGAACGCCCGAACGAGAATTATTGCCAATGGCAAAAGCATTTGACATCGCAGTAACGCCCTGGGCACCACTGGGCGCGGGGGTTTTGACAGGTAAATATTTGAAAAATGAGCATGGCAGACTGGCCGAAAATAGTATCAAGCGTAGTGATAAAAATCAGGATATTGCAAAGGAAGTGGTTGTTATTGCTAATGAATTAGGCGCAAGCCCGGCGCAAGTCGCCATCAACTGGACTCGGCAACACCGCAATCAAGTAATCATTCCTATTATCGGCGTAAGCAAACCTCATCAAGTAATAGATAACCTGGGGTGTTTGCAATTTGAATTGACAAAAGAACAAATAGAAAGGCTCAATGCAGCAAGCGCTATTGAATTGGGCTTTCCACATGATTTTTTGAAAAGAGCACAAGTAAATATTTATGGAGAGAATTTAGATAAAATTGACAATCACCGATTATAATTAGATGCCAAAAGTTAGATGCCAGATAAATCAAGTGAATCAATCAGAATAATCAAAAAAATCTTCATGTATTAGGGTAAAAAAAGGGGACTAATTTTAGTCCCCCGAAAAAACACCTAAAACCCATATTCAAATCTTAACCCCGAAGGGATGTCTTATATCTTGGACATAAACCTTAATTCAGTTCTTTTGTTTCTACTTTATTTTCATTTAACCTTTCCTGGTTTTCATCCCCTGCCTTTCGTTGCAACTTACACTGATTTAGACGCGGTCTTTCAAAAAAGTCACATCATCAAAAAAAAATTCAAAAAAAATTCTACACTTACCTCAGATACGTGCAAACGTTTCAAAAAGGTTCGTTTTTGCAATTCTTTTTAAGAACTTTTTCGTTATTTTTCAATTTCGAGCCGCAAAGGTAACATATTTTCAACAATTTGTGCAGATTTTTTATCAAAAATCTTGATCTAGCGCCTAAAACCTTGCTCTACCTTGATTCATCTAATTTCAGGCTAACTTCCATGAGTTTTCCATCGCGTTGCAATTTGATTTTTACGACGTCCCCTGGTTCATATTTTTCTAAAGCCAAAGGAATCTCCGTGCTGGACGTAATTTTGTCATTGCCAATGCCGACGATAATATCGCCCAATACAATTTCACCGTAGCGGTTGCGATAAGTTGGTTGAATACCGGCGCGCTCGGCTGCACCATCTTCTTCTACCCGCAATACCAATGCCCCTTCGATGCCAAGCCGCTCCTCCCATTGTGCTGCCACGTCCACGCCCAAGCTGGGGCGTTTAATTTTACCATAACGAATCAATTCCGGCACCACCCAACGCACGGCATCCACCGGAATAGAAAAGCCAATACCGGCCGAAGCGCCGGAAGGGCTGTAAATAGCGGTGTTCACGCCAATAAGGCTACCCGAAGAATTGAGCAAAGGCCCACCAGAATTACCAGGATTGATAGCAGCATCGGTTTGAATTACATCGCGGATAGGGACACCTGATACGGATTCAATTTCACGGCCCAAAGCACTGACGATACCTGTTGTCAAAGTTTGATCAAGCCCAAATGGATTACCGATGGCGTACACCGATTGCCCAACACGTAAGTCATCAGACGTACCGAGTGGAATGGGAATCAATTTATTTTTAGAAGCATCAATTTTTAGTACAGCGAGGTCTTTTTCAGGTGCTACACCTACCAGCTTTGCTTGCAAAGTACTTCGATCAGATAATGTAACAGTGGCTCGGTCAGCGCCTTGAATCACATGATAATTCGTAATAATATGTCCCTCTTTATCCCAGACAAAACCAGAGCCAGAGCCTCGTGGAATTTCGGTTACATCCCGACTCCAGTAATCATGGCGCACATTGGAAGTTGTAATAAAACAAACAGAAGGCGATGCTTTTTCAAATAGCTGAATCGTTGCAATCTCAGTCGGGTTCAGCGCTACGTTTACTTCAGCGCGCTGTGTTCCATTATCGGCAGTACTGTTTGCCAAAGCGGTAGCAGTCGCTGCATTTTCAGCAGTATTTGTTTGTTTGTCCTTATTTTTCCAGGCGATACCGGCAAAAAAGCCCGCGCCCAGCAGCAAAATCCAGAGCAGATAGCGAAGGTTTTTCATGGCAACTAAAAAGTTTATTTGGATTTTAAAAAAGTTTTTCAATTAAAATAATAAAGCTTTAATGATAGAAAGGTTCTATCAAGCTTGGCATTTGATAAGAAAGTTTTTGCGGTTATCATAGGTGTTCACAAAATTATGAACTTTGAAAAATCAAGTTTTACGCTGCTTTTTCTTGGCGGCAGGAAACAAGATATTGTTCAAAATCAAGCGATAACCCGGAGAATTTGGATGCAAATTCAAATCGGTGGGTGGATCGTGTACGAAATGCCTATAATCTTCGGGGTCGTGGCCACCATAGAATGTCCAAGTGCCTTCCCCAAAAGTCCCATGAATATAGCGAGCCTCGCCGGCTGGTTTATTTTCACCCAATATCAAGATATTGGGCTTAATGTATGGTTTACGAAATGCAGTGGTTTGGCCCATGAAGCCTTTCACCGTCCGCGTATGATTTTGCGTGAGCATCGTTGGCACAGGATCCCATTTTGCAGAAAAGTCGAACAACGTGAAATAGTCCTGCTCAGGCGGCACGTTCCGTCCATAGTTATTATCGATGCTGGAATGCTCGTATTCATAAGGGTTTCGAGATAATTCAAAATTGCGGAAAGCAAAAGTTTTACTAAAGTCGAGTTTATCCTGGGCATTCGGATCCGCGCCATCGCCGTCGTATTCTTTGGTGCAAATGTCCACACCCTCCGCCGCCAGTGCAATATCATAAGTATCTGTAGCCGAACACATTGCAAACATAAAGCCGCCTCCGACAACAAATTCACGGATTTTTTTGACCACCGCGAGCTTCAGTTGAGAAACTTTGGCAAAGCCCATTTTCTTAGCGGTTTCTTCTGCTTTGCGCACGTGCTCCCGATACCAGGGTTGGTTGGAATAATTGCGATAAAAACGGCCGTACTGCCCAGTAAAATCTTCGTGGTGCAAGTGCAGCCAGTCGTACTTGGCGAGTTCATCATTCAGCACATCTTCATCGTAAACAGTTTCATAAGGGATTTCTGCATACGTAAGTGCCAGTGTAACAGCATCATCCCAGGGTTGAATCGCATCGCCTTGCTCATTTTCAGAGGGTGTATAAACCGCGATTTTAGGTGCAACCTCCAATTTAATCGCATCCATATTCACCTCAGGATGAGCAATTTCCTCCAAAATTTGGTTGAATTGCGCGTCGGCAATCACTTGATAACTCACACCTCGCGTAATGCACTCTTTTTCAAAAATGGGGTTGTGTTTAAAAGCAAAACTTCCGCCGCGATAATTGAGTAACCACCAGGCTTCCGAGCCGTTTTGCAATACCCAATAAGTAATACCATAAGCTTTGAGGTGATCGCGCTGAGATTCAGGATCCATCGGAAGCAATAGATAAGCAGCCTTCAGTTGAAAGGCAAAAACTGAGAACAACGCCAACATTATCAATCGTCTCATCGGCACGCTTAACATTTTTTGAATTAAATCTTTCATACAACAGTTGAACTTCAAAATTATAGTGTTGTCAGAAAATTAAGTGTTAAAGTTTGTGAAAGAATTATGTTTTTCGCTGCTTTTTTTTCGCGGCTGGAAAAAGGATATTGTTGAGAATCAGGCGATACCCTGGTGAATTAGGATGCAAACTCAAGTCGGTCGGAGGGTCTTCCAAATGGTGACGATAATCTTCGGGGTCATGCCCACCATAAAAAGTCCAAGTTCCTTCCCCAAAAGTGCCGTGGATATAACGAGACTCCCCTGCTGGTTTATTATCTCCCAAGGTCAACACATTCGATTTGATATATTCTTTGCGGAAAGCGGTGGTTTGGCCCATAAAGCCTTTCACCGTCCGCGTATGATTCTGAGTCAGCATAGTTGGCACCGGATCCCATTTTGCAGAAAAATCGAACAAAGAAAAATAATCTTGATCGGGCGACACTCTCCTACCTCGACTATTGTCAATACTCGCGTGCTCAAATTCATTCACGTTGAGGCTAAGTTCAAAATCCCGAAAGGCAAAAGTCTTGGTAAAATTCAGTTTTTCCTGTGCATCAGGATCAACGCCATCGCCATCGTATTCTTGCCCGCAAATGTCTATCCCCTCGGCCGCTAGTGCAATATCATAAGTATCTGCTGCTGAACACATTGCAAACATAAAACCACCTCCACCAACGTACTCTTTGATGTTTTTTACAACCGCCAATTTGAGTTGAGAAACTTTAGCAAAGCCCAATTTTTTCGCGGTTTCTTCTGCTTGCCGCACGTGCTCTCGATACCAGGGTTGGTTGACATAACGGCGATAAAAACGGCCGTACTGTCCAGTAAAATCTTCGTGGTGCAAATGCAGCCAGTCGTATTTTGCCAATTCGCCATTCACAACTTCTTCGTCATATATTACATCATAGGGAATTTCCGCATACGTAAGTGCCAGTGTAACAGCATCATCCCAGGGTTGAATATCAATACCTTGTTCATTCTGTTTCGGAGAATAAACTGCCACTTTTGGCGCCACTTCTAATTTAATCGCATCCATATTCACCTCAGGATGAGCAATTTCCTCCAAAATTTGGTTGAATTGCGCATCGGCAATCACTTCATAAGTCACTCCTCTTGTAATGCACTCTTTTTCAAAAATCGGGTTGTGCTTAAAGGCAAAGCTACCGCCGCGATAATTGAGCAACCACCAGGATTCCGCTCCGTTTTGCAATACCCAATAAGTGATACCATAAGCTTTGAGATGATCACGCTGCGATTCATGATCCATCGGTAGTAGTAAATAGGCAGCTTGTGCCTGGAAAGCAAACACGGCAAGCAAGGCCGCAATTATCAGTCGTCTCATCGGCACACTTTTTCGGCAGCTATAAATTTGTTAATTATTCAATTTTACATTGGTTTTAAATGTATAGGTATTTGGGTGGAAATCAATATCATTCAACAAAAGCTCCATTTTAAAGGCATTTGCGCTCATTTCATCTATCGTCGGATATGCATTTGTAGTCTGGCTGATGCGGAAATAATAATCTTTGCCCTTTTCAAAATTAAGATAAATCATCTGTTCTGAAAAATTTAATTCCTGGATGATGCCTAATTGCGCGTCGTTAAATTCCAGGACGGTGTAAGATTGTGGCGCAAGTCTTACTGGTTTGTCATAATTCAAATGCGTTTTTAAACAAAAACCATTCATTCGACCTTGATGCAATAAATGCAAGCGAACCGTTTCAGGATGCTCGCTTTGTGCTGAAATACTTACTACCAGTATTGTCAGAAATAGGGTAAAGATGATTTTCTGCATGATTCGGGCTTTTCTATCTTTTAAAAAATAAGATTCTAAAAATACAAAACTTGTCGAGTGAAAACATGCTTTTAACAAAACTGTAACATTCTGGCATGGTTCTGATGATTAAAATGAAGTATAATTGCAGTTTAGTTGAAAAATGTTTAGAAAGTGTAGAAAGTTGAGAAGGTTGAGATATGACGACTAACTTAACCTTCTAAACCCTCTCAACCTTCTAAGCTTCATAAAAAAATGGCGAATTTAACTTTCCAATATCCAGCCTGGTATTTGATCTTGTGCGTGTTGCTGGGAGCGGCGTATGCGCTGATACTGTATTATCGGGATAAAACATTTCACGAACAATCGCAGCGACTCAACTGGCTTTTGGGTGCCTTGCGCTTTATCACGGTCACCTTATTGAGTATGCTGCTGTTGTCGCCGTTGCTCAAATCCTTGATTACCGAGAGCAAAAAACCGGTCATTATTCTGGCGCAAGATCAATCAGAATCGGTAGCTGCCGAAATGAATGAGCAAGAACGCACAGCCTACCAGAAATCTTTTGAGGATTTGGCAAAAGAATTGGCGCGGGACTACGAAGTGCAGCAATATGCTTTCGGTGGCGAAGTGCGCGAAGGAGTTGATTTTACTTTTCAAGATAAAGTGACGAACGTCTCCAAACTGCTGACGAACGTTTATGATTTGTACAGCAACCAGAATTTGGGCGCTATTATCCTTGCCACTGATGGTATCTACAATGAAGGTAGCAATCCGTTGTATTTGAATACCAAACTCACTGCGCCGGTTTACACAGTTGCGTTGGGTGATACGACTGTAAAAAAAGATGTAGTACTCAAGCGCGTTTTCCATAATAAAATAGCGTATCTCGGCGATAAATTCACTGTACAATTGGACATTGCTGCGCAAAATTGCACTGGCGCGAATACGAGTCTTAGTGTTTATAAATTGGAAGGAAATAATGCTCGAAAATTGCAGCAAACGCCTGTGAATATTGATCGCAGTGATTTTTTTATTACACGAGAAGTAATATTGGATGCCGACCAAAGCGGGGTGCAACGTTTTCGGATTGTGGTAGAACCAATCGCTGGCGAAGCCACCAATGCCAATAATAGCAAGGAAATTTTTATCGATGTGCTCGATGCTCGGCAGAAAATTCTGATCGTCGCCAACTCGCCGCATCCCGATGTGACCGCGCTGCGTCAGTCTATCAACGCCAACAAGAATTACCAGGTGGATTTGGCTTATGCCAATGACCTTAAAGTAAATATTGCTGATTATGATTTTGTAATCTTGCACCAGTTGCCAAGTCGCAATTTTGATGCTTCGGGCATTATCAATACTTTGCAAAAAGAGCGTATTCCGCGTCTGTTTATCGCAGGAATGCAAACCAATTTTGTGCGTCTGAATCAATTGCAGTCGCTCATTACCATTCAATCCGACGGCCGCAATTCCAATGACGTGCAGGGTCGCCCGGTCGGTACATTTAATAACTTTACCTTGAGCGAAGAGTTGATACAAAATCTACCCAATTTTCCGCCATTGACTGCGCCTTTCGGCGAATTTGAACCTGCTCCAGATGCATCGGTATTGCTCACACAACGCATCGGCAAGTTGGATACGCGCTATCCTTTATTTGTGTTGGGTGAAGAAAATGGCGTCAAAGTTGGTGTTCTTTGTGCGGAAGGCATTTGGAAATGGCGTTTGTTCGACTTTTTGCAACATCAAAACCATCAGATTTTTGATGAAATTTTAGGTAAATCGGTGCAATTTTTAAGCTTGAAAGAAGATAAACGCAAATTCCGCGTGACGCCGACCAAGAATATTTTCAATGAAAACGAGCCGGTACTCTTCGATGCCGAATTATATAATGATAATTATGAATTGATTAACGAGCCCGACGCACGAATCGTCATCACCAATAGCAGCGGCAAGGATTTTGACTTCACTTTTAATAAAAATGGTCGTTCTTATTCTTTGAATGCAGGCATCTTCCCAACCGGCAATTACACTTTCCGGGCTACGGTGACAAATGCAGGGCAAAACCTCACGGCTACCGGGCAGTTCAGTGTACAACCTGTTCAGTTAGAGTTATTTGAAACGACTGCTAATCACAATTTACTCCGATTACTTAGCGAGCAATACGGCGGCGCAATGGTCTATCCTGATAATATAGCTCAAATCACTGACTTAATTAAAGAAAAAGGCACCGTAAAACCTGTCATTTTTGAAACATCCAAAACCAGAGCCGTTATTAATTTAAAATGGATTTTCTTCTTGCTCTTGCTACTCTTGACGGGCGAATGGTTTTTAAGAAGATATTTTGGAGCTTATTGAAGCTGGTTTCTCGGTGTTTGCGGCTTGAGGCTTGTTACCTTTTTTGAAATGAATGGAAAAATATTGAGATGTATTGTATTGCCTCACTTCCAAATTCCCGTTTCCGACTTCCAACTCCATCAAAGTGTTTGCACAAAACGCAGGCCTGCAGCGGGATTGGTCGCCAAAGGAATATTATATACATCACATAAGCGCATGAGCATATTCACATCTACTTCATGAGGATGTTTACCTAATGGGTCACGGAAAAAAATCACCATATCAATTTTACCCTCTACGATTCGGCTGGCAATTTGGGCATCGCCGCCCATCGGTCCGCTCGACATTTTTTCCACTTCCAATCCAGCGCGCTCCAAGTGGGAACCCGTAGTACCCGTAGCTATCAAGTGAATACTCTTCTGCTGGAACAATGCGATATGATCTTTAACAAAACCTACCATATCCGCTTTTCTACCGTCGTGAGCGATGATTGCAATTGTCATTTTTCAAATTTAAAATAGGAAATAAGAAATGTGAAATTAATAGACTCGTTTCAAGTTTTCAAATATCGTATTTCAAATCTCTTATTTGAATAATTTCTTAAAGAAATGTGAAAACTGATCAATACGTACTTATATGCATTTTAAAAGCAGTACTTTTATCTCAGAATGCACACCTATTTTAAACAAAACCAAGTTACGATGAAAAATTTATTTTTCAATTTTTGCGCTTTTGCATTATTGGTTTTCGCTATGACAACCAACGCCAATGCACAAAATAACAAGCCAGCACCCAGTCCTTCCAGTAAAGTGACCCAAATGGTTGGCTTGACTGAAATTACAGTGGAATATTCTCGTCCAAGCGTGAAAGGCCGCACCATTTTTGCGAAAGATGGTTTACAAGCTTATGGCGTTGCATGGAGAACCGGCGCCAATGCTGCGAATAAGTTCACCTTCAGTACAGAAGTCACAATCAATGGTACGAAATTGCCAGCAGGAGCTTACACAATGACCACTGTACCTGGCGCGGATGAATGGACAGTGAATATTTACAAGTACGACGGCACGAACTCCGGCGCTTATGCGCAAAAGAAAGCCGATGCGAGCTTTATGGCGAAGTCTATGAAATTAGGAGAGGTGAAAGTGGAAACTTTTCTGATTGACATCAACAATATTACCGATACCAGCGCGGTGATTAATTTGGTTTGGGAAAACACTGCCGTTTCAATTCCATTTGAAGTACCAAAGACTTGGTAATCTTTACTGAAAGAGATTTGGATTTGAAAACCGTTAATGCGTAGGACATTAGCGGTTTTCGAGTTTTACAAATTACTAAATGAACTCAAAACCAAAACAATACTCAATTCACATTTCTTTAATATCTTAAAGAAATGTGAAAACATTTTAAGAGTTCCTAACCTGATTTTAAAAGCTGTACTTTTGCGACAAAATGCACACCTATTATAAACAAAACCAAGTAATAATGAAAAACTTGTTTCGCAACATTTGCGCTTTCGCAGTTATGGCATTGCTTACAATCAATGTAAATGCCCAAATCAGAACACCCGCCCCAAGCCCGGGGAGCAAGCTGACGCAAGCCGTTGGTTTGACCGACATCACCGTGGAGTATTCACGCCCAAGCGCGAAAGGACGCGCTATCTTCGCTGCGGATGGCTTGCAGCCTTACGGCGTTACCTGGAGAACCGGTGCCAACCTGGCTAACAAATTCACATTTAGCACCGATGTAAACATCAACGGTAAGGATTTGAAAGCTGGCGCTTACACAATGACTTCTGTACCAGGCGCTAACGAATGGAAGATTAATTTATACAAGTACGAGTCAACCAATTCTGACGCTTATGCTGAAAAGACAGCTGATGCGAGCTTCATGATTAAGCCGATGAAATTGAGTGATATGGTAGAGACTTTCACGATTGAAATTGGCAATATAGCGAACGCAAGCGCTACGATTGATTTGGCTTGGGAAAAAACCAAAATCATTATTCCAATAACCGTTCCTACCGATAAATTGGTAACCACTTCTATTCAAACAGTAATGGCTGGCCCAAGCGCCAATGACTATTATGCTGCTGCCAGCTACTATTTGTCTGAAAAGAAAGAATTGGACAAAGCATTGGAATGGGTGAAAAAAGCAAATTCTATGGGCGAGCCACGCTTTTGGATGATGCGCACGGAAGCCTTGATTTTGGCGGAATTAGGCAAAAAAGCAGAAGCGATCAAGGCTGCTGAAAAGTCAATCGAATTGGCGAAAGCTGCCAATAATGCTCAATACGTGAGCATGAATGAAGCTTCGATCAAAGAATGGAAGAAATAAAATCGATACGCGATTAACTTTTTCATAAAAATATTACAAAGCCGTTGGCGTGTATTGCGTCAGCGGCTTTTATTTTTGTAATGCGTATTTAACTGAATACCACCTCGTAACGCATTCCTTCTGAATCAGGTCCAAGTGGCACCATGAAAACGGGAAGTTCCCCCAAAGCAGGATGTACAATCATAAAAGTACCTTGTTGATAATATTCATTTTTTTGCGTAGTACGAAATTCTAAAGTAAATGGCTGGCGAAATTTATCAGACTCGCTGCCCCAGGCGGTCACAGCAGTTAAAGTAGCAGGCAGTGTTACTTCAGGTGTAAAACGAATCGAAAGCGCCTGGTTTAAATGGGGTTTGAAATCAGCAATGGTTAATGTTTCTAACATGGGTTTTATCTTTATTGGTTATCTGTTATCAGGGTCTCTTGGTCACTCTTTCCCTTAGTCTCCGAGCCACCTTTCCATTTCATTAAATAATAAACAGAATTAAATTCCCCTATTTTACAAAAGCCGAGGCGTGCATATAATTTCAGCGCCGGATTATTAAATTCTACATGAATGGTGACAGATTTTCCCAGTTCAGTCGCTTTTTCAAAAATGCTTTTAATAATAGTCGTACCAATACCTTTTCCTCTAAAAGTCGGTAACAGTGCAATATCTACAATACGAACTTCCTGAGCGCTATAAGTCCAGTGAATATAAAATCGCCCAATTGGTTGATTATTATATTCTATGATATAAAATTCAGCATTTTTATAAAATTCCTGATAATATTGATGCTGTGCAATAAACTGTTGGGTAAGAAATGCCGCTTTATCTTCATCACGCCAATCCGGCACCAGAGCCATTTCTTCGGCTCTGGTGCTGGCGTATATTTCATACAATGCAGGCAAATCTGCCTCAGTGATCGTTCGTAATTCTATTGCAACGCTCGCCATTCTACGTTCTCGGCGGGAATACCCCTTGTAATGCAATACAAAAGTAAAAAGTTAAATAAGGCATCAAATTATTATGAGGCGCATCGCCACCAGTTGGAGCCACCGCCACATCTGAAAGTTGAGCATTTAATGTCGTAGAAGTTGAATAGATCCCCCCTCCAGTTGTTCTGGCAAATGCGGTAGATCCTGACACTGGTGAGAGCGAAGTAGCGGTGATACTACTTCCCATTAAAGCATGGTTATGTGATGGTATTTCACTTTCGAGTAACGTCACCGTCTCTGAGCCGCCGGTTTCTCCCAAATCATGTAATGAAAGTCCTGGTCCTTGCCCTGGGTGCATAGGGGCACGTCCTTGTAAGTCAGGCAAAGCAAAATTGGATTTACCGTTGCCACCGTAAGTAGTTCCCAATAAGGAAAAGAGGGCGGTATTTTGAGAAAGAGGCAATAATTGCCCATCGCACCATGCCCAACCTTTGGGTGCGAAATTGAATGGGAATATGCGGATTTCTGCTACAAATGGATCTGCCATAATGATTTAAATATTTTGTAGTAAAAACTCACTTTTTCTAAGTGTTATTTTTACATGAAGTTTATTAAATAATAATTTAAACAACTTTAATTTTCTTAAAAAATCAAGTTGGTGACGGAAAAATGCCAAATAAAGAAATAATAAAATTAACACATAAATAGGGCTGGAAATTTGTGTGCGGCTGCGAGCCTCCTACAGAAGTTAGTGAATTAGCCCTGAATTGAACATTGGGGGGCAATGGCGCGTATGTCCTCACTAAAGTAGCGCTACCAGTAAGATTGCCCTGTGGATTCGGAGAATTATCGGTATTGGCTGATGCTAAAAATGGATGCGAGTGAGCAGGTATTTGATTAATGGTTAAGGTTATTTCCTCGGCACCACCGGTTTCTGCCAGAATAAAACCATTGCCTTGATGAATGGGAAGCCTCCCACGCAAATCAGGCATGGCAAAGGTGCTTTGACCATCGCCGCCATACGTAGTGCCAATTAATTGAAATAAAGTTTCATATTCAGAAATAGGCAATAACTGCCCCTCGCAGAACTGCCAGCCTGCAGGTGCAAAATTGCCTGCAAACATTCGTATTTCACCTACATAAGGTTGTGCCATAATATGGTAGATTTAAGATATTAATCAATAAATAAGCCAAAGGTGGAAACATTCCATTTACTTCAAGGCAGATGCAATGAGCGCCTTGCCTCTTAAATTGGGCAAAGCAAAATTCGTTTTCCCATCTTCGCCCAAATTAATGCCAATTAAAGCAAATAAAGTTTTCTTTGCATTGATACTTGACAATTGCCCTTCGCAAACGATCCAAACACTTGGAACTTGTTTGAAAAAGAATAAATTGATTACTCCAATGAAAGATTCCATGATATGAACAGTTTAGGGCTTAGTCTAAATTTAAGTAGGACTCGGGAATATGCCTTGTAATGCAATGGAAAAATTAAGGACAAGAAAAGGCTGCATATTTAAATGTGCCTGAGACCCCCCTACATTTGCAATCGTCCCAGGATTCATAGCTACCAAATTAGCTGGATTAGCATATAATTCATTAGGAGCGCTACTGGCAAATACATTGCCGGTTGGTAAAGGATTATTTGTTACATCAGTTGTAGCATTCACCAAGTGCGTATGCGTAGGTATTTCCGCAATACTCAAAGTATGTGCCTGCTCGCCTCCGCGCTCTCCAAGTGTGTGTCCGCTACCTGAATGTATAGGCGTGCGCCCGCGTAGGTCAGGCAGGGCAAAATTGACGCGACCATCACCTCCAAAAGTGGTGCCAAGTAGAGAGAAAAGTGCCTGGTTTTGGTTGATGGGCAGCAACTGTCCGTTGCATAGCGCCCAGCCTTTGGGGGCAAAGACAAAACTCATTATCCGAATTTCGGACAAAAAGGGTTCAGCCATAACTTATGGGTTTTAGTGTGAAATAATAGTATTATTCTTAAATTTCACAGGTAAGACAGTGACATGACCTGAACTCATCCTGTATTATCAATTGTTCTTTATAAAGTACCCGGACAGAAGTAAGAATCCCTTTTTCCTCTACTATTGATATCATCTTTACCATGCCTTGGGCAGTCACATACGATTCGTTGGTATTATTTGCTTTTGCAATCGGCAGAACGTAATCTCCGATATTGTCTCCTTTTGATTTTGCTAATGTATAAACCACCTTTGCCAATGCTTCTAATTCAAAAAGGGACAAACAAGCCAATTTTTTCCAGTTTCCATTAGGTTCGCGTTTCCAGAAAGGTAAAGCTAATTCTAATAGCCCTGAAACGTCGTGTTTTTTTTCCAAAATTGTAAAGCAATACCGGCCTTGCTCGTAAAAATAGAATTTATTTGTCGCTTTTACAAAACCAAATAATTCTTCATTTGGCAATATACTTGGATGAAATAATTCGTATTTACTTTCGATATTACAAGTCGCCAATAATGCCTGTAACCAAGGTCGCCATACGCTTGTTTCAGCGATACAAATCTTTATTCCTGGTAGCAAAGGCATCCCTATTGCATATACCCCTGAAAGCTTCAGCAATGCTCGTCTCTCCATGATCGTCTTAATAAAGTGATTCTGATTTGTTTAGTTTATTTCACTGAAATGTTGGGGTACAAAAAAATGGGGTTTACTCTGAAAATAAATTGTTGATGATGGAACAAAAATAGAAAATTATTCTACGATATACGAGTAGCCATCAATTTTATTTTTCAACTAAGAATCAATTATTTGTGATTTCAAGTGATTTGTGATATAAAAAAAAAGAAATCCAACTACTCTTCATTTAGACCAATATAATTCATATCTTTGGTGGCAAATTGCTACCTCATACACTATGAACCTGAAAATGAAGGATTATTATCTGATTCCCCAAGCCGATTAAGTTTTTTAAGTTCGATCTATACTACTACTAAACAAATATTCTCATGAAATTTTCTACGACCTGGTTAGTCATGGCGCTGATCTGCGCATTATTTTTGATGTTCTATACATCTGAAAATCCAACGCAGATCGGAAGTAATATTCCCATCAGCGAAAATAATAAGGCTCAAAGTCTTGATGCTTCTATTCCAGCAAATCCCGTCTTAAAAAAAGATCATACGATAAGTCCACTTAAAACAATTGTCCCGCAATCTTTGCAAGCGCATGATCGAGCTAAATTTCTGGAAAGTCTTCCATTTTTTGCGCCAATGATCACCGCGAGCAAGTCGGATGCCTTCACATCTGATGTGGACATGGATGGCTTTGCTGACCCCGGCGATGAGATCGAATATACCGTGACCATCAGCAATGGTATGGGCGCTATGGATGCTACGAATTTGACTTTCACCGATATGGTAGATGCTAATACCACGCTGGTAGGTGCCTCTGTACAAGCATCACCTGTATCGTTGAATGATAATTACACAGCTACTGGCAATATACAAATCACGATTCCTGCTCCTGGTGTACTTGCGAATGATTTTCTTGGCACACCGACTGCTACTGCTATGGCAATAGCAAATGGCCCTACTACGCAAGGCGGTACGGTCACGCTAAATGCCGATGGTAGTTTTACTTATAATCCGCCAGCAGGCTATGAAGGAGACGATACCTTCACTTATACGATTACCAATTCCCTCGGAAACAGTACCGCGACGGTTAAGATTACTGTAAGCGGTATGATTTGGTTTATTAATGCAGCAGCTGGGGCGGGTGATGGACGTTTAAACACTCCTTTTAACAGTATCTCGGCATTCCAAGCATTAAATGACGGAATGGGCAATCATCCTGCGGCAGGTGACAATATTTTTATTTATTCCGGGAATTATACTGGCCCTATTACCCTTCTGAATACCCAAAAATTGATAGGGCAAGGTGCAAGTGCAACTTTATCCAGCATCACAGGTATTACACCTCCGGCAGGGAGTTTGGCTTTGCCTACCACCACTGTCGGCATGAACCCAGTAATTACAACTACGGTTGCCGCAACCAATGCGATTACTTTAGGAATGAACAATCTCATCCGAGGCTTGACAGTAGGTAATACTACAGGGCATAAAATCTTAGGAAATAACTTTGGAACGGTCACGATTGGTAATACCACTACGCCCGATGTTGATCTGAATGGCACAGGTCCGGCATTGAGTTTGACAACAGGTGCATTGGCAGGTAGAATAGACGAATTGACCAGTACTAGCGGTGCTAATAATGTATTATTAAATACCGTATCGGGTACACTCAATCCTGTGAGTGGCAGTATTACTTCTGATGGCGCAGGCGCGGCTTTTAGCGTGACTGGCAGCAACCCAAGCATTACCTATCCTGGTACCATTACAAAAAATAGCGGTGCTGCCAAAGTTGTAAATATAGACGGAACAACTGGCAATACCATTACTTTTAATGGCACGGTAACGGGTGGTAACGCCAGTACGGGTGTCACCATCAATAATGCCAATGGTAATGTAACCTTTACTACACTGACGCTTGGCTCCGGCGGAGCGCGCTTTACGACAACGCCTTTAACAATTAACGGTGGTACAGGTACTTACAATTTAGGTGTATTAAGTGCTTTTTCCAATAACACCACTACTTTTTCCTCTACGAATGCTGACGGTACGATCAACTGTTCAAGCACGAGTACTTTAGATGCTACGAATGGCCCCGCTATCAGCATTGATGGGCCAGCGGGCTTAACCACGCTCGGACTGACATTTGCCAGCATAAATTGTGCTACCTCCACTACACGCGGTATTTCTATACAAGATACAGACGGTAGCTTTACTTGCAATGGCGGTACGATATCCAATATTGCCCAACGAGGCGCCAGTTTCGTCAATGCCACGAATATTTCTTTAAAAGATATGCCCTTCACCAGTGCCAATACTGCTGATTCAGATGGAGATCCTATGATGGGCGGTACTTGTAACTATTCCGCCACTGGAAGTTGTAATGCAGCGATTTATTTAAGTACTGTGAATACTGTAACTTTAGACAACGTGGATATTACCGGCACTACAGTTGAACAAGGGATTAATGGTGCATCTGTGACCACCTTTGTTTTGAAAAGCAGCAATATTACCAATTGTGGTACTGCTGTAGAAGAAGGCTGTGTGAAATTACGCAACCTGGCAGGCACTTGTGAAATAAAGGATAATTCCATTTCCAGAGCGGCAGACCGAATGGTGGATATTTTTAATAATAATACAAACCTTACCTTAACGGTTAGCGGCAATACCTTTGATGATACCCAATTTTCTACCGTTGGTTCCAATGCCATAGAAATTGTCGGGGAAGGAAGTTCGCAGCTTATCCTGGATGTATTAGACAATACCTTTACAAAGAATAGAACCTTTGCTGCCGAAGTGACCGCTCGCAACACCGCAACGCTGGATTTTGACTTTACCAACAACACCGTCAATCCGATGGGAGGCATCGGCAATGGCGTTCAGTTTGCTTTAGAAAATACCGCAACCGGGAAATTCAATATCAGCAATAACCCTATGATTGAAGTAAAAGGCGGTACAGGCGTCACGATTTCTGCAAAGCAAACCAGTATGGCTGAAGGTCGCATAAAAAATAATGTGATAAAAGTAGGCGGCGTCGGTGAGTTTGGTTATGGAGTAGGCATTAGCCTCGAATTCAGTCCAACGGTGAAAGTAGAAGTGGATGCGAATACTATTACCAATGTTGGTTTCGATGCTGGTATCTATGCTGCCTCATCAGGGGTAGGAACTGCTAATCTGAACCTTACCGCCAGCAACAATAATATCACGGTAGTAGATGCTTCTTCTCAGGGTGCTTTTTATAACCAAGTGGGCGATGGCATTGGCGGGGATACCCATTCTGCCTGCCTTAATATCAAGAACAATACAGTCACCGTACCTGCAATGGGATTCTACTGGACAACGGTTGTTTTTGGTGGTTCTACTGCCAATATGACCGGCGCAGGCGCTAATGCAGAAACAGTATGGGATGGCAATGGCAATCTTCCTAATGGTACCTTAGGTACAACGATTCAGGAAATTATTTTAGGTACCCGCAACGTTGTAGCTCTAGCTTGTACGCTGCCGACTAATCCACTCCCTGTTACCAGTGATCCGGTCGTAATGCTCACACCAACTAATGATGATAATCATATTAGCACTCCTGCAACAGAGACAGCCGCCGTTGAAATTGCATCGGAAACGCAGGAGCAAAAAGAGTCTGCTTTGAGTGAACCCTCAGTACCCGTTAAACCACAAAAAGGGAACAACCAATCGGTCGAAAAAATGGCGCCAGATGTGACGGTTGGGCCTTTGACACTTCCTGCCGGGAAGAACTTGACGATCAAATTCCGTGTAACGGTCAATGCCCCTCCGCTTGCCAACTGCCAGATTTCCAATCAGGGTTTGGTAACATTCGATGGTGGCTCCGTGATGACCGACGACCCGGCCGTAGGTGGTGCTACCGACCCTACGGTAACTCCTTTCAATCCATTAGTAGCCGACTTTAGTGGTACACCGCTCACAGGTTGTATTCCATTGATGGTTGACTTTACAGATGCCTCTACTTCAGGCGGTACGGTTACTTCGTGGGCATGGGATATAGATAATAATGCTTCAACCGATTATATCACTCAAAATCCGATGCATACCTACACTACGCCAGGTATGTACACGGTCAAGCTCACCGCGATGGACAATCTTGGTTGTACGGATACAGAGACAAAAACAAATTATGTCAATGCCGCAGAACCAGTAGTAAATATAGCGGTTGCGCCTATGTCCGTCCAAGAAAATATGGTTACACCTTTAGTTTTCACCGTGACGCGTACTGGTAGCACCGACTGCGAATTGATTGTACCTTTCACCATTACCGGGACTGCATTGGAGGGTACAGATTATCCAGATGTAATACCTACTTCTTTTACCATTCCAGCGAACATGACTTCCGCCATGCTGTCCATTACACCTACAGGTGATAATATCGTTGAATCAGATGAAACGATTATCATAACAATCAGTGATGGGGCTAATTATAACGTCGGTGTGAATAGCTTTGCGACGGGCACCATCACGAATGATGATATGGCTGTTATCAGTATCGCCGCTACAACCCAAGCTGCCGAGGACGCAACCGATGGCTTATTTACAATAAGTACCGACAAGCAATTTGATGCACCCGTCACAATTAATTTTATGGTAACCGGAACAGCCTCCTCTGGCCCGGATTATACTAGTATTGGTACTTCTGTGATGCTGCCTGCCAATATGAGTTCGGCAACGATACCGATCGATGTTATTGGAGATGCAATTGTAGAATTAAACGAAACAGTAAGTATAAAGCTCACTTCCGTAAGTAACACAAGCGGCAGCGTAGCGGCAAGTCCTAATAATGAAGCCACAGTGACTATCAACGATAATGATGGTACTGCGACTGTTTCTATTGACGATGTAATGATGCTCGAAGGCAATACGCCGAATACAACCAATTTTGTTTTCACTGTTTCTTTGGATAAAGTGGTAGATGCTGATGTGACGCTTGATTTTATGACGATGGATAATACGGCTACAACTGCCAATAATGATTACGACGTCAATACGGGCATGATCACTTTCCCTGCTAATGGTACACTTCCGCAAACGCAAACCATTACAGTAGTTGTAAATGGTGATAATGCACCTGAGCCCGACGAGCAATTCTTCGTGGATTTGAAAAACCTCGCCGCCAGTGGACGCAATGTAGTCTTTGAAAGCGCCATGGCAACCGAGCGCGGTACCGGTACGATTCAAGACGATGACTTGTCGCTTTCTATTGGCGATATGATGATAACCGAAGGCAATTCAGGTACACAAATACTGACTTTCACAGTGATGCTAACCGCTCCGGCAGAACCAGGCGGTGTTACTTTTGATATTACTACTGCTGATAATTCTGCTACTATCGCTGATAATGACTATGAACTCAACTCGCTGACCGGACAAACCATTCCAGAAGGAATGACCTCTTATACGTTTGATGTTACGATCAACGGTGATATGACCGTTGAATTAGATGAAACGTTCTTTGTGAATGTTACCAATGTAACGGGCGCTGGCGTAACGGATGCTCAAGCAATTGGCACAATCAAAAACGACGACACAGAAGTCAATGTAGCGGTCAACCCTTCCAGTAGAGATGAAAACAGCGGCTTGCCTTTGACTTACACGTTCACTCGCACTGGCGTGATAACCAATGATTTGGTCGTCAATTTTGATCTGAGCGGAAGCGCAACCCTTGTTACAGATTATATGATCAGCGGCGCTACTTTGGTCTCTGGTTCCAGTTATACCGTCACAATTCCTATGAATATGGCTTCTGCCGATGTAACCGTCACACCTGTTGGCGATATGACCGTCGAATTGGATGAAACCGTTGTGATGACCCTTACCTCCCCCGCGGCTTATAATATAGGTGCAAACAATACGGCAAGCGGCACCATCACCAATGACGATATGGCGACTGTTTCCGTTGTTGGCGCAAGTATGAATGAAAATGCTGGACCACTCAATTTCTCCGTTACCCTGTCCAATCCAGTCGATGTGGATGTCACCGTTCAGTTTTCTACTTCCGATGGCGTGGCCACCGATGCAGATAATGATTACGAACCGATTACCAATCAATTGGTCACTTTCCTCGCAGGCACAACCACGGCTCAAATTCTACCCGTCACCATCAACGATGACAATAAAGTAGAAACCGACGAAACTTTCAACGGCAATATCGCTACGCTCAATGCAGGTACACGCAATGTAAACATCCTGACTGCCTCAGCTACCGGTACAATTCTAAATAATATGGACATGGCTACCGTCAGTCTGAAAATTTCGGATGCCATGAAGCCCGAAACCAATAGCGGAGAAGCCGATTTCACTTTCACCATCAAACTCGACAATCCGGTGCAGGATGGCTTCACCCTTGGCTACCATACCGATGACGGCACGGCTGAAGATGAGAATGGCGATGGTGATTATGACGACAATGACGGCACAATTGACTTCTTGGGCAACGCCGGCGAAGAGCATACCATCACCGTCAAAGTCAACGGCGATACCAAAGTGGAAGCCGATGAAACCTTCTCGGTGACCATCGAAACCTTTACCAATACAACCTTGCAGGCATTTTTGAAAACGGCGAGCACTTATCCGGCTACCATCCAAAACGACGATGCGGCAACCTTGTCTATTAATAACGTAAGCCTGGCAGAAGGCATCAGCGGTACCACCACTTTTACCTTCACCATTACACTTGACAATCCCGTTCAAGGCGGCTTTGATATTGAT
>JANRME010000202.1:0-21767 GCA_033761835.1 Saprospiraceae bacterium | reverse complement strand
CATTTTGTAATTCTGCGTCCAACTTGAAAGTATGGCGAGAGCGGTACTTTAGAATATTATCTGTTTTGAGAGACGAGTTATTATAATTAATATACTCAATTGAATTGGTATTTGCCATTCCATCAAAACTCTCATAACGAGGATTGATGTAAGTATAACCTGTCAATAGTCCAAATTCCCAGTCTCCGAAAAGTTTACCTCGCCCGGCTACCGAAATATCAAGTCCTTTAATTTCCGTACCACCTATATTCGTTGCCTGAAAAACCGGCAAAGGAAATAAATCACTACGCACCAGGTTAAATTCAATCATATTGCTATAAGTCATTTGAAAGGCTGCAATGTCAAGGAAACCTTCAAATGTTGACAACTTAAAACCTTGCTTGATGCCAATTTCAGCACTCCAACCAGTCTCAGAACCAAGCGTTGGATTAGGTACCACAAAAAAGCCACCTACATCGGTTACGATAAACTTTTCTGCAACAGTCGGGTAGCGGTAGCCCTGCCCCCATGATGCGCGTAAGTAGGTATAATCGGTTGCCTTATAGTTGACACCCAGTCGAAACACAGGTTGAGATTCTTCGTCTTCAGAAGGCGTTACTTTGACGCCCAGTGGAGAAGCAAAGCCAGGGTTTTTCAGTAAATTATTTTCATATCGGAAACCCGCCGAAATATTGATCCGATCCCAAAGCCTTTTTTCTAATTGTAAGTAAGCCGCCAAGTTACGAGCGGAGAAGGTGGTATCGCCATACAATTCTGCGGTTACCTCTGAATATAAACCCACGATACCGGTCGTCATCACTAAATCCCAATCTACAAAGCGACGCTGAAATTGATATTCACCATAAAAAATCTCTGATTCATTCGATTGGTTATCACTGTTGTTATTATCCACTTTATAAAAACGCCCCAAAAATTTATGGCGGTTACCCGATTGGTCAAAATAGGTAATATGCGGATCTAAATTATACCGAAATCGTTTCCGGACGGTGGCGGTAGTATCGTTTGGTGGCTCGTAGGCAGTCGTATCGGTTTGCCAATAGAAAAAAGAGCCGCTTTCGCCTTTGTTTACATTACCGTTCAGGCCAATCGTGAAACGATCGGTAACTCGATAAGTTGTATTGAAATTAAACCGCCCGAAGTCTTTATAAGTATCTTTATTGAAGCTATTTTCCTTTAAATAATAGCTGCCGAGTACTAAATCAAGTTTTTTAAACTTTTGACGGTGTGAAATACTTCCGCCAACATAATAAGGAGCGCTGTCCCACCACTTTTTACGCTCGTCCTTTGGGTCAAAAAAATAGGCATAAAAAGCAGCAACCCTGGTTTCGGGTTCGGATTTTGGCAATGCACTTCTGATATTGATAATACCATTCAATGCGGAGGAACCATACAAGGAAGAAGCTGCGCCTTTTACAATTTCCACTTGTTCGATATTTTCAATCGGTACATCGTCCCAATTGGGGAAACCCGCATCTGCCTGGAGGATTGGAATATCGTCCACCATGAGTAATACGCGGCTACCTGCCCCATAAGAATAACCGGATCCCCCGCGAATATTGGCTTGCCCATCAATTACACTCACACCAGGGACTTTATCTAATGCGTCATCAATCGTAAGTTTACTCGTGTTTTCAATCAAATTCGGTTTTAATACCTCCAGCGAAACAGTCACTTCGCTGAGTGGCTTTTGATATTTACCACTGGTGACGGTCGCCGTTTGCAATACACTGGTTTCGATGGCAAGTGCGGCATCAAGGGTTACGGTTTCATTGGCTTGTAAAGTCACAGACTGCATAAAAGTCTGATAACCAACATAACTAAATTCTACCTTGTAAGTACCTGGATCGAGTGAAATGGCATAGACGCCTTCAATGTCGGAAACCGCGCCTTTAGCCCCCACGAGGATGGTGGCTGCGATGAGAGGTTCGCCATTGTCTTTGTCTGTAATTTTTCCGGTAAGTGTAGCCTTTTGTGCTTGTAAGGAGCTGATGCACATGAACATAGACATCAGCAATGCGAGGTTGTTTTTCTGCATAGAATGTCAAAATTGGTTTGTAAATGGTGATATAGGCTGTTCTCAGGGCAACTCGCTGGGAGGCAAAGTTAAACGAATGTAAGTTAAATTTTAAATTTTTTATCGGCAGGATGCAGCGTATTGTACAAAATGCGATAATTTTCTTCCTCACAAATGGCAAATGTCATATATTGCCAAAATTATAATGAATCACTACAAACAAAAAATCAATCTTACTATGAAGAGAATTTTACTATTCATTATTGTCATATTTTCTATTGGCAAAAATTTCGCACAAACTTGTACGCCTGATCGAACCTTGCCTGATTCTGTTGTTATTTCACCACTTCCTTATACTATGACCAACCCCACAGGTGGTATTAATGACACAGCCTGCATCGGCGAGCCGTTTGAATTTGCAGTGTCGGTCAACGTGCCGGCTCAGTACAATTCTCCGCTGGGCTTACTACCGATTACTAGCATTACAATGGCTACAGATGGAGCTATTCGTAAGATTCCTGTAGGAATAGATTATGTCTGCAATCCTCCAAATTGCGTTTTTCCAAAGGATTCTGTCGGTTGTATCTTGCTTTTTGGTACAGTGAATGACACCGCAGGTGTTTATGATATTGCAATTGACTTTACAATTCAAAGCTTGATCGCCTTTCCGATCAGTTTTCCAAACCCAACCCTTTTCCCTGGGAATTACTTCCTCCATGTGAAGCCTGCTGGACAATGCATCACTTCTACAAACGATCTCGCCGATTTGGGTGTAAGTACGCAGGTGCGTCCGAATCCATTTAGCGGCTTTACGCAAATTATCATCAATACGCCGATCAGTGGGAATTTTGATTTTACGGTGACCGACCTTCTGGGTAGAAAAATACGCCGCGAGCGTGTCAACTTGATCGTCGGAGAAAATACCATTGATTTTGATGGCAGCGACTTAGCAGCCGGCGTCTATATTTATACCTTAAGCGATGGCGAAAGACAATTATCGGATAAAATGATCGTTCAAAAATAACTTCAAACCTGCCAGGTTTTGGAAACCTGGCAGGTTTCTCGACACTCCTGTTTCTCTTGCCCTGTGAACAAAAATTGAAAATTATTTATTGCTAATCTCTGATTACTAATGCAATAAATAGTCAAAAATTATTAATTCTAAAATTAAACAGCGCATGAGAAAACTATTACAAACATTTCCAATCATTATAATTTGTTGCCTGGCAAGCAGGGTTTTAGCTCAAATGGGTTGTCCCGGCTGCATTGTCAGTTTGCCAGATTCGTTGCCTGCAGACACGATTTTTTTAACTGATGCGCCTGAGGGGCGAGTTGGCGAAGCCTATGAAGGTGATGTGAGTTTTAGAATGCCCAAAACGACCACGCCGGTTGCAGCTGCTGATTCTACGGTGATTCCAGGCATCACGATTAATGAAATTACGATTATTTCGGTTTCAAATTTGCCGCCGGGCTTGACTTGGGAGGCCAATCAAACCGTTTTTAAACCCGCCGAACTCACTGATGGCTGTGTGAAATTTTGTGGAACGCCTTTGCATCCAGGGATTTATGAAGTAGAAGTAGTGGTGTCCGCCAGAATATTAGTGATTAATCAAACGACTTCTTTCTCGTTTCCCATTATCATCGAGCCAGCAGTAAGTGTTACCGAAGGTTTTACGCTGGAAAACACCTCTGGCTGCGGTCAGGTAAGCGCTCATTTTGTCAATAATATCCCTTCATTGGGGCGCGAGGGCTTTTCTTATTCTTGGAATTTTGGCAACGGGCGTACTACATCTGACGAAAATCCAGCAAGCCAAACTTACTCAGAACCAGGTCAATACGAAGTTAAATACCGAGCTATCATTGATACTTCGGCTTATGTACTTACCAATGTACGCCTGGAAAGCTTCGGTTGCAACGATTTTTTTGGCGGTAAGCCTGATATTGTGCTAGAAGTTTTTGATCCTGCTGGCACAAGAATTTACCAATCCACGCAAATTGACAATGCTACTGCACCCTTGACTTATAATATCAATATCCCTATCGGAGAAGGCAATTATGCGATCCGCGTGACCGATGACGATCAAGGCATCGAAGGCGGCGATGACGAATGCGGCATCATCAATTTTAATCGTTTGTCAAATGGCAATTTGCAAGATGTAGAGCTCACTGCTAATATTACGATTTTCCATAAAGTAGATACCGTTGAGTCTGTGGACACAATAGTCGTTTTTCCGCAGCCTACCAAGCCGATTGTAACGGGTTATGAGAATCAATCCTTATGCAAAGGTGAAAAAGTGAAATTGGTGAGCAGTTATGAAAATAATATTCAATGGTATCGAGATAGCGTGCCGGTAATTGAAAATGGCACAGAAACTGCGTTAAACATAGATCAAAGCGGCGATTACTGGGTTCAATATACTTCATCAGATGGTTGTCAGGCAAGTTCCGAGCCAATCGCGCTCAACTTTTCGCCACTGCCGCCCACGCCACTATTTTTGAACGACAGAAACTGGCTCTCGCTTTTTGATTCGACGATGATTCCAATGGATTATCATGCGCAGTGGTATTTGAATGGAATCCTCTTAGAAGGCGCAAATGGGCTTGCTTTCTGCGCGCCTACCAATGGTGCTTATCGCCTCGAAATGATGGACAATCAGACTGGTTGCATCAGTAGCTATTCGCTGAATATGACATTGAATCCCAATTTTGCAGGTTGCAGTTTTGCAACTTCTACCGAAGATCATTTTGATGAATTGGTACGTGATTTAAAGGTTTATCCGAATCCGACTAATGGAGAAGTTTGGCTAGAATTTGGATTGAACCAGCCCACTGATGCTACGATCACTATCTTCAATACGCTTGGCCAAGTAATTTCAAAAACCAAGCGAAGCAATTTATTTGGTGAAATACGCTTGGATATTGATCTGAGACAACAAGTCGCAGGGATGTATTTTATTGAAATGCAAATTGAAAATGGGAGAAAAAATTTGAAAATTATTAAGGAATAAATATAATATAATTTTTAAAAGTATGTTGTAATAACTTGATGAAAAGCGGGTTATAACAGTTATAAAATAATTTCTGCTATGATCCGCTATATCATTAATAAATAACATTTTAAATAACCAAAATAAGTTATCGGGTGCAAAGATAGGCCATTTCCAGACCTTCGATTTGCGTCTGCTCGTTTACCATTTCGATTAGGATATCGCCGATCATGGATTTTAATTGCAAAAGTGTCGTTTTTACTTCACTTTGCCGAATGGCAATATCCAAAGAAGCGAGCTCCCCAAAGTCTTGCTGTACCATCTCCAAATTTAATTTTTTCACCGCATTCATCACATTACTCATCAAAGCGTATTCAAAAGCAAGGCGATAGACTTCTTCCACCGTTCGTTCAATAATATCCGCTTTTTGTAAAGCATCGGCAGTACTGAGTTTGTAGGCATTTATTAAGCCTGAAGTACCCAGCAATGTACCACCAAAATAGCGAACGACAATCACAATAATATTCGTCAAACCAAAACTATCAATCTGACCCAGAATCGGGCGGCCCGCAGTACCACTGGGTTCACCATCGTCATTTGCGCGATAGCTGTTGCCATCTAAGCCCAGGCGCCAGGCGTAGCAATGATGCCGGGCTTTGGGGTGCAGCTTGCGAACTGATTCCAAACATTCTTGCCAATTTGCTTCATTATAAATCGGATACGCATAAGCAATAAACTTACTACCTCGGTCTTTGAATTCGCCAACGCTTTCAGAAGTAATTGTTTTATAAGTATCTTTCATGTTGCAACCGCAATTAACAAAATGGCGAGTATCGCCAGTAAAACGCCCAGAATATTGATTTTTGACAATTTTTCGGAAAACAGCAACCATGCCAACAACGCGGATAAACCGATGATTGTGACATTATTAATTGGAAAAACGACCGAGCCATGCCAGCCTGCGCTCAATGATTTGAGCAAAAAATAAACCGACCCAAAATTGGGAATACCGAGGCATATGCCTGCTACCAAATTGCGCCATTGCAAGGTAGCCTGTCTTGTTATCAAATTAAAAATAATATACAATGAACCAAGAAATGCGGCCGTAGTGAAAATAAAGGTTGTAAAAAGCAGCGTGGCTTTACCAGAAGTATCACGTTCCACATATAGCATAATAATTTCAATGACTCCGCTTGCTAGCCAAAACAATAATGGCAGCGTCCAAAGCAAAGTATGTCGCTGCGTATCAGCAGTCATTTTTTCTTTTTTATCAGGCATATTGATAAAAATAATCGAGAGTAAGGCCGCCAACAAGCCTATTATTTTCAATATTGGTAAAGGTTCCTGATAAGCGATAATCGCAAATGGCACCGACACAACCAATGACATCCGTTGCATAACTGCAGCTATCGTCGCACCAAAATATTTAACGGTATTGGCTGCAATATTAAAAGTAAAGATAAAAATAAGCCCAAGCGTCAGCGCATAGGGCAGCCAGGACACTTGAATCGTCTCTTTACTAATAGGAAATTCACCAAGCGCAATCCAGCCGCAAACCAGGCAAGTGATATAATTAAATACAATTGCTTGTAAAGATTGAATCTGAAAGCGTGGGAACAACTTGAAAATCAAGATGATAGCAGTAGAACTCAGAATCGAAAGAACGAGATATAACATCGGTGAATGTATTTAGCCAAGCAAAAATAGAAGTTTGTTTCATAGTTTCTCTTTTTCCACCACTCCACTATTCCATCACTCCAAGCCAAATTTTACTTTTCATTCACAAAAAATAATCTTTACAAACCTCTTCGATACTTATATTTGTGGCAAAATCTTTCAAATCGTGCAAAAAACGCTGGAGCAATACGATACGATCACTCAAGAATGTCGAGAGCTTTTTGTCAAAAAAAACAAGGATTACGGCACTGCCTGGCGTATTTTGCGACCGAGTTCGCTCACCGATCAACTCTTTATCAAAGCCAAACGAATCCGCAGCATCGAAGAAAAACAGGAACAAAAGATAGGCGATTCTGTTGAATCGGAGTTTATTGGCTTGATTAATTACAGCTTGATGGCGCTCATGCAGCTCCATCTGCCACCGGATGCACCTCTGGAATTGGATGTCAGTAGTGCTGAAATGCTTTTCGATCAGCATATCGAGCAGGCCCGCGCCTTGATGATGGACAAGAATCACGATTACGGTGAAGTATGGCGCGAGATGCGCGTAAGCTCTATGACCGATCTGATTTTAATGAAACTCCTGAGAATCAAACAAATCGAAGACAACGATGGTAAAACTTTGGTTTCAGAAGGATTGGAAGCGAATTATATGGACATCATTAATTATGCTATCTTTGCGCTTATCCAATTGACCGAACAAAAGCAAATAAAACCCAATTCAAAGCAATAAAAGTATTTCACTAATGACGCTCGGAACACTCATCCTGATAATCGCCGCCATAGCGCTGGTAATAACCGTGCTGGTCGGTTTCGGCTATAAAGGCCACAAAAACTGGCTGCTCACTTTTCTACAAAATTTTTGCGGTTCGCTGTTTATTTTCTCTGGGGGTGTAAAGGCAATTGATCCCTTGGGTACTGCTTATAAAATGGAGCAGTATTTTGCCGAATTTGAAAAAACATTTGAAGGCACTTGGTTCTCCTTCTTAGCGCCTTTGTTTCCGAGGCTTTCCGAAATTGCGCCTACCTTTTCTACGATTATGATTGTGCTGGAAGTGGTGGTTGGTCTGGCGCTCATCCTCGGCGCAAGAAATAAGCTGACCAGTTGGGTATTCTTGATTATCGTGGCATTTTTTACTTTTCTAACCGGATTTACCTACCTCACGGGATATGTGCCTGATGGCGTTAATTTCTTTCAGTTTGGTAAATGGGGACCTTATGTGGAAACCAATATGAAAGTAACTGATTGCGGTTGTTTTGGTGATTTTTTAAAATTAAAACCAAAGGTTTCTTTCCTCAAAGATGTGTTTTTGATGGTTCCTGCCTTGTTTTTTGTATTCAAACACAAAGATATGCACCAATTGCTCACAACGGTAGGTCGCACTACACTGCTATCAGTGGCGGGCATCGGAACGGTATTGTTTTGCATTAGCAACTACGTTTGGAATGAACCTGTAATTGATTTTCGTCCTTTTAAAGAAGGTGTAAATATTGTTGAGCGCAAAAAAGCGGAAGACGAAGCGGCCGCGAATGTAGAAGTGACAGGCTATAAACTTAAGAATAAGAGCAGCGGAAAAGTGATAGAATTGCCTTACGATCAGTTTCTTAAAGAATTCAAAAATTATCCAAGTGAAGAATGGGAATACGAGCAAATCAAATCAGCACCGACGATAGAACGCACCAAAATCAGCGACTTTGATTTGCAGAATTTTGAAGGAAATAGCGTTACGGAGCAAATCCTCAGCGATTCTAATTATAGTTTTTTAATCGTGTCGCACAAACTTTATGGCAAAACCGCTGGCATAGAGACCTTTACAGTTTCCGATACGCTTTATGCAGTGGATACGGTGGTGACGGGAAAAACGGTTTCCTATGTGCAAAGGCTTGATTCTGTTATCAATCGGCAAGTGGAAAAAGAAAAATTTGAATGGGAATCAGAATTTTTAAGTGCATGGAAAGATATCGTAAATCCGATGTTACAATCCGCAAAAAAAGATGCGCTACAGGTGTATGCAGTGACAGCATTTGAAAAACCAGAGAAAATCCAGGATTTCCAGGATGCCAGCGAGAGTGATTACCCAATTTTTGTAGCGGACGATATTTTACTTAAAACGATTATCCGTTCCAATCCAGGGATTATACTTTTGAAAAACGGAACAGTCGTGCAAAAATGGCACTACAAAAAACTGCCCGCTTACGAGGAAATTAAGTCAAAATATTTGAAATAATGGAATCGGAATGATGGAATTGCAAATTTGATAAATAGGTTTCGATCCTTACATATTTATTCTTTCCCGGCTTCTATCATTCCAATATTCCATCATCCCAAATAATAAATTAACGAGCATTGTGCGGTTATTTTTAAAAAATAACGCTTTATTTGCATGGTAAAGAATTCCTGTGAGAAAATTCAAGAAGTACAGACGCCAAGATGCTGAGTAGAAGGAACGTCCGCATAAAAGTAATGCAGATACTCTATTCGATGAGTAGAGACAAAAAGTTGGGATACGAAGAAGCGTTGCAGCAATACCGCATCAACGTCAGGCAGTCATTTGAACTATACCTACATACCTTGTTGCAATTGATGCGCATTGCAGAATATGCTCAACAAGACGCCACAAACCGCTCCGCAAAACTATTGCCCACCGAAGAAGATTTAAATTTCTCTAATAAATTCGGCAATAACGAGTTGATTCGCTCGGTTACGCAAAACGAAGGTTTTAATCGTATGGTGCGTCTTTTCAAACTCGAAGAAAAAATTGACGAGGACAAAACCCGCCAGATTTATACCGAATTCGCCAAAACCGATGAATACAAGGCTTTTATTCTGAATTCCAATACCACCGACGAAGACCAACGCCAGATTTTGCTTAGCCTTTACAAACATTGCATGAGCAATGAAATGTTCTCCGATCTGATAGAAGATAATTTTCCGCTTTGGATTGATGATGAATCCCTGATTGTGGGCGCGATCAAAAAAACGATCAAAGCGCTGCCTGCCCCAGCGGATTTTTACGAAGAATTCCGTCCGCCTTTAGAAACGACGGTTGAATTTGGCGAAGTGCTTTTCAAAATTGTCAATGAATCGGACGAAGAATTGCTGCGCATTATCGAGCCGACGCTTAAAAATTGGGATGCAGAGCGTGTTGCAGTGTTAGATATGATTTTATTGAAAATGGCGCTTTGCGAATTGATGTATTTTCCAACCATTCCTACCAAAGTGACACTGAACGAATTTGTAGAAATTTCCAAAATGTATAGTACTGACAAGAGTAAGGATTTTATAAACGGCATTCTCGACCGCCTGATGAAGCAATTAAACAAAGAAGGCAAGATCAAAAAAGAAGGTCGCGGTTTGCAAGAATAGTAATGAAGGTGACTTTACATGATAATCCTTCAAGAATTTTTTAACTTTTATGTGACTTTTTCTGATTTTTGCGTCTAAATAAAAAAATTGCCCATCCGGCATAGCCAAAAACACTCCGTTTTTGGGGTACTAAATTACAGAACACACGATTTGCCCTGTCTTTTTCAGTTGGTTAAGCTGAGATCTCTTATTTTTTCAATTAAACGAAAGCCTTTAACTTGTTAAGTCATGAAAAGAACAACCTTTACCCTGATTTTTATTGCAGTCATAGGAATGCAAATCGCTTTTGCTCAATACGATAGCGCCAAAAACGCACTTGGTATTCGGGCAACTTTTCTGAACTACCAGTTTCCTATTCACAATTACTGGCGTCCTAAAGAATTCACAGTGGGGGCGGAAGTGGAATATGTTCGGCATTTGAACAATGCGCTCAACCTATCTTTCCCGCTAAAATTGGCAAAAGCGGAATTACCGCTCGATGAACTGGGCAACACCAACGATGCTGCGATCATCAGCTTGGATGCCTTGCTGCAACTTAAGCTTTTTAAAGAAAAGAATTTTATTTACCCCTATTTGTACGGTGGAATCGGCGCTATTAGTGAAGAATTCGAAGATGTCACCTTCGTTGCTCCGGCAGGGCTTGGATTAAATTTCCGCCTGGCGACACATACTTACCTGAGTTTCAAAGGAGAATATCGTTTTGCTTTTGATGATTTGAGGGACAATATTCAGATTGGCACTGGGTTGCTGATTTTACTTGGCGAAGGGGCTGCTGAGACATCAAAAGTGCAAGATGCCGATAAGGACGGCGTACCCGATGGTCAGGATCTTTGCCCTACTGTGGCTGGTTCTGCTGCAACTAATGGCTGCCCGGATGCCGATAATGATGGCGTACCCGATGGGGATGACGAATGCCCGGATGTTGCTGGATTGCGTACAATGGCGGGTTGTCCCGACCGGGACAATGACGGCATCGCCGATAAAAATGACCAGTGCCCGACCGAAGCAGGTACCGCTGCCAATAATGGTTGCCCAATACGCGATGGCGATAATGATGGCGTGCCTGATAGCGATGACGAATGCCCTACGGTTGCTGGTAAGCCAAACTTGAAAGGCTGTCCCGACCGAGATAATGACGGCATTGCTGATAAAAATGACCGTTGCCCGGATCAGCGTGGCACAGCAGCTACCAACGGTTGCCCGGATAGTGATAACGATGGTATCATTGATAGCGCTGACCGTTGCCCAAATTCCGCAGGTCCTGCTTCCAATAATGGTTGCCCGGAAGTTAAAAAAGAAGATAAGGAAACCTTGACTTTCGCTACTAAAGCTGTACAATTTGAAACAGGGAAAACAACGCTTTTATCAAGCTCTTTTGAAGTGTTGAATCAAATTGTGGATATTCTCAAGCGTTATCCTGATTACAAAATGCGCATTGGCGGCCACACCGACAGCGTTGGCAGTTCCACTACTAACCAAACCTTGTCAGAATCACGCGCTAAGGCTTGTTATGATTACTTAGTTTCAAAAGGTATAGCAGCTTCGCGCTTGAGTTATACAGGCTATGGTGAAACCAAGCCAGTGGCAGATAATCGTTATAAAGATGGCAGGGATAAAAACCGCCGCGTAGAGTTTGATATTTATTTGAACGACTAAGGAAAATACATTAAGCGTCGAATATCCGACAAAAACAGACGCCGAAGTTGGTTTTATCAGCTTCGGCGTTTATTTTTGCATTGCCTTCTAAAAAAACATCCTTTCACGCAAAGTTATCCGCAGGTTAATTTTTCTACGCTCATACGTCTTGTTATGCAAATCTGCTAATTTTGCGTTTGCTTTACAGCAGACTACAAACCGTAAACAACTTTAGCCTTATATCTTATGCTTAAACATTTCACTGCTTTTTTCATCACCTTTTTGCTGTATAGTGCAGTTCTTTCCGCTCAAAACGGCTACACAATCAAAGGAACAATTCAGGATGCTGAAACCAAACGCCCACTAGCAGAGGCGTATATCAGCGTAGAAGGAACCAACAGCCAGAGTATTAGTGATAATCAGGGTAATTTTATTGTTTTTAATGTGCCTTCCGGCGCTTATATCTTGAGTATTGGCGTTGCCAACTACGTTCCATTATCTTTGAATGTAAAAGTAGAAAACGCTGATGCTGATTTAAAAATCGTACAGATGGTGGCACAGCCTGACTTGACTACCACTGTTAAGGAAGATTTTATACCAACTATTTCTCTTTCGGATGAAGACCTCGATCAAATAACCAGCAACCAGAATATTTCCGGCGTACTGACGGCTTCGCGCGATGTATTTGTATCGGCGGCAGCGTTTACTTTTGGGCCGGCGCGTTTTCGCATCCGTGGATTGGATTCTGAAAACACCTTGGTTTATTTGAATGGAATTCCCGTTAATAAATTAGAGAATGGCCGCGTTTTCTGGAATGCCTGGGGTGGCTTGAACGAAGTCACTCGCTTCCGAGATGCAGATATTGGTTTAACATCACTCCCCTACTCTTTTGGTGGCATTGGCGGTGCTACAACCATTGATACCAGGGCTTCTGGCTTTCGAAAGCAATTCAGTGTATCCTACGCCAATTCCAATCGCACCTATCGCAACCGAGTGATGGCAACCTATTCCAGCGGTCTGCTTGATGGTGGCTGGGCTTTCACAGTATCAGGCTCTAGGCGTTGGGCACAGGAAGGCTATATCGAAGGCACATTTTATGATGCCTGGGCTTACTTTCTATCCCTGGATAAAAAATTTGGTGAAAGCCATACGCTCAATCTGACTGCATTTGATGCGCCATTGCGGCGAGGTCGTTCTACTTCCAGCACCCAGGAAATCTATGATTTGGCGGGGTCTAATTTTTATAATCCTTTATGGGGTTATCAAAATGGGGAAAAGCGAAATTCGAGTGAAGTGCATACCGATCAGCCGATGTTTATCTTGCGCCACGATTGGAAAATCAAAAATACAGGAACGCTTACTACTGCTGTTTCCTACCAATTTGGTAAGAATGGCACGACTCGTCTGGATTGGTTTGATACTGCTGATCCGCGCCCTGATTATTATCAATATTTGCCAAGCTGGTTCTTGCGCAACGATCAGCAGGATGCAGTTGATTATCAGACCGATCAATTGACATTAAATGAAGAAGCGCGACAACTCAACTGGGCGAAATTTTACGAAGTCAATCGCAATAGCGAATTAAATAGCATTTTCGGTCAGGAGTTGGGCATACAAAATGTGGAAGGCCGTTGGTCACAATACATCATCGAAGATCAACGCTCGGACAGTAAAGACGCCAATTTCTCTACCAATTACCAAAATATTTTCAGCGATAAATTTACTTTCCACGCCGGTGCAAGCTATCAAATTCAGCAATTGCATGAATTCAAAGTAGTAGAAGACTTGTTGGGTGGCGATTACTATGTAAATATTGACAAATTTGCTATCGGCGAACCCGATCTTCCTTTTAATGCCATTCAGAATGACCTCAATAACCCAAGCGCTATCCTCCGCGAAGGCGATACCTGGGGTTATGATTATGAAATGGACATCCATCAATGGAATCTTTGGAGTCAGGGTATTTTTACTTTGCCCAAGCTCGATATTTTTGTAGCTGGAAACGTATCTGGCACAAATTTCTGGCGCACAGGCAATTATCGCAATGGCCGCTTTCCAAATTCCTCATTCGGAGAAGCCGAATCACAAGATTTTATCAATTATGGTGCCAAAGCTGGTTTGACCTATAAACTCAGTGGAAGGCATTATTTCTTTGCGAATGCGGCTTACCTTACTCGTGCGCCTTATGTCGAAACCGCTTATGTTTCACCACGTACGCGCAATAGCTTGGTGCCTGATCTGACCGATCAAAAAATTATGAGTGCCGAAGCAGGTTATTATTTGCGTTCGCCGAACGTGAAAGGCCGCGCTACCGCTTATTTCGCGCAGTTTAATGACCAGATCAGAATCCTGAGATTTTACAATGATCTCCAACGCGATTTTGGCAATTACATTCTTTCCGGCGTTGGTCAGCAGCATATTGGTGCAGAAGTAGCCTTAGATGTAAAATTAATCGCAGGCTTGAATCTAAGCGCCGTAGCTGCTATCGGGCAATATATTTACACTTCCCGCCCTGTGAGCCGAACGTATTTAGATAATGGGAAAGATGTGCTGGTGCTGCCGCAGGAAGTAGAAGTGTATAGCAAAAACTTTTATGTAGCTGGTATGCCCCAACAGGCTTATACCATAGGCTTAAATTATCGTTCACCTAAGTTTTGGTTCATTAATGTGAATTTCAACTATTTCGATAAGATATACATTGATTTCAATCCCGTGCGGCGTACGGTAGACGCGGTGTATGGCTTGGATGAAAATCCTGACCAATTGAGGGCAGTGGTGGATCAAGAGCAAGCGCCCAGCCAATTTACGCTTGATTTATTCGGAGGCAAATCTTTCAAATTTGGCAAATACTTTTTATTCCTCAATCTTGGCGTAAATAATGTACTGAACAACACCGAGTTCATCACAGGTGGTTTTGAGCAGCTGCGTTTTGACACACGCGATCGTCAGCCATCGGTTTACCCGACGCGCTATTTCTACAATTTTGGTTTGAATTATTTTGCAAACGTAAGTTTCCGGTTCTAAAAATCTTTGAAAACAATAAAATACACATTCATAATGAAATACTTATTTCAAAAATTACTAATCCTTTTCTTGTTGGTAGGCTTCACCGCTTGTATTGATCAAGAATTTGACGAACCACCCGTGGATGGCGTTGATCCTGGACTTACAGCTAATGCTACCATCGCCGAATTGAAAGCGCTTTATAAATCAGGCACTTATACGCCGATTGAGCAGGATTTGGTCGTAAAAGGTGTGGTTGTGGCGGACGATCGTTCGGGCAATTATTTTCGCTCTTTCATTTTACAAGATGCATCAGCCGGTATTGAAATATTGATTAATCTGACAAATGCTTATAATTTTTATCCTGTTGGAAGAGAGCTATTTATCAAATGTCAAGGCTTGGTGTTAGGTGAATACAATGGAGTGATTCAATTGGGTGGCTACGTCTATATCGAGGATGGGGCGCAGCAATTGGGCGACATCCAAGCTTTAGACGAGCATATCATCAAAGGCAAGCGTGGAACAGTTCCCGAACCCAAAATAAAAACGATCAACACCTTAGGCCCTGGCGATATTTCGACTTTGGTTAGATTGGAAAATGTAGAGTTTGCAGGCAGTGAAGTAGGGCTTCCTATTTCCGACCAGGTTGGCCGGCAGACGCTCAATCGCACAGTTCTGGATTGCAATGGTGGTAAAATTACCTTGAGGACCAGCGGTTTTGCCATTTTTGCGAACAAGCTGATACCGGAAGGAAATGGTACGATCACCGCAATTTACAGTGTATTTGGTACAACCAAGCAATTGTATATACGTGATTATTCGGATATCGTGATGAACGATCCGCGTTGTAGCGGCGGCGGTTCTGGTAATGAAGCGTTTGTAAGTATTAAATCTTTGCGCGATCTGTTCAAATCAGGCACATCGGCAGGGCCTGCCAACACGAAGATCAAAGGCATCGTCATTTCTGATAAAGATAATAATAACTGGGATAGCCGAAATCTGGTGGTTCAGGATTCAACGGGTGGCATAGCGATACGTTTCGCCAATAATCATACTTTTGCCTTGGGTCAGGAAATAGAAGTTATTACGAGTGGTCAAGAATTATCAGAATTTAATGGACTTCTACAAGTGAATGGTGTAGATAATGGTTTGGCAAAATCTAACGGCGCAGGCACACTTCCAACGCCTCGTGAGGCTACTGCTGCTCAGGTCTTGTCAAATCTGGAAAATTGGGAATCCACTTTGGTAAAAATCAAAGGCGCTACAATTGCTCAGGGTACGTACTCAGGTTCAAAAAATGTGACCGACGGGTCGGGTTCAGTAGTAATGTTCACGCGCAGTCAGGCCACTTTTGCCGGTCAGGCAGTGCCCAGCGGTACAGTAGATGTTACAGCGGTTGTTTCGCAATTCAATTCCGCACAACTTGTTATTCGAAACACTAATGATGTAAGTAGTGGCGGCGGCGGTAATCCTGGTGGCAATGCAGAATTGCTTTCGATCAAAGAATTACGCGATCTTTTTAAATCTGGCACAACGGCAGGCCCTGCAAATAAAAAGATCAAAGGTGTTGTCATTTCTGATAAAGACAATAATAATTGGGATGGTCGAAATCTCGTTATCCAGGATTCAACCGCAGGCATTGTCGTGCGTTTCCAGGCAGCGCATACTTTTGCCATTGGTCAGGAGGTTGAGGTGAGTATTGGAGGTCAGGAATTATCAGAGTTTAATGGTTTGCTACAAGTCAACAATGTAGCAGGCTCACTGGCAAAGCTTATCGGGCCAGGCACCCTGCCTACCCCACGAGAAGCCACGATCAATCAAATTCTTACGAATTTAGAAGCATGGGAATCCACTTTAGTGAAAATCAAAGGTGCAACAATTGCAAGTGGTACTTTCTCTGGTTCTAAAAACGTAACCGATTCATCGGGTACAGTTGTAATGTTTACACGTAGTCAAGCTTCTTTTTCTGCCCAAAATGTACCAAGTGGAACGGTAGAAATTACAGCAGTTGTTTCGCAGTTTAATACCGCACAAATCGTTATTCGCAGTCCATCAGATATAAAATAGGAGTAAATAATCAAACGAAAAACCAACGACGCCCGGCTTCGGCTGGGCGTTTTTTATTCGAAAAATGTCAACATTTTCGCGATTGAATTTATTTTTAGGAATAAATCAAGAGAACGAATGAGCATAAATTTGAAAATAGCCAAGCCTTTTTATTTTAAACAATTTGCCATACACCAAGATCGCTGTGCAATGAAAGTTGGAACAGATGGCGTACTGCTTGGTGCTTGGGCCGATGTGGAAAATGCAAAAACGGTTTTGGATATTGGCACAGGAAGTGGCGTCATTGCAGTAATGCTGGGGCAACGCAATACGCAATCTTATATTCATGGTATAGAGATTGATCCTGATGCTTTCGAGCAAGCGAAAGAAAATATGCAAAATGCACCCTGGGCGGAAAGATTGAATGCTTTTCATACTTCGATTCAGGACTATGCCAAAAGCTGCATGCAGCGATATGATCTTATCGTTAGCAATCCTCCTTTTTTTAGCGGGGGTACTTTTTCTGATAATCAGGATAAAAACAATGTTCGGCACACTATAAAATTGCCGCACGGCGATTTATTAGCGGCGGTGCGGACGTTGTTGCATGATAATGGAAAATTTTGCGTTATCTTACCTTTTATCGAAGGTTTGCGTTTTCAAGAATTGGCAAAGCATTATCATTTGTATTGCAATAAGATAATGGAAGTATATCCTAAAGTAGAAAAACCGGTAGAAAGGTTGTTGATGCAATTTGAGAAAAGCGAAAAAACCTTAGAAAAAGAGAAAATAATCATGCGGAACGAAGGTATCAACGAGTGGACGGAAGATTATATCCGGCTTACCGGAGCATTTTATTTGTATATGTGAATTGTCAGCAGGCATCCAATATCGGCTCCTGCCGACAATTAGCTGCTTTAATTAGCTCTCGCCTTCGGCGAGTATTCTTTGAGCCATTTCAAGTATGCTGGTATCTTCAAGGTGGACAATGCCCCCATTCGGTCCTTGTTCTAAATAGATATCTGCTACTTCGCCCTTGCCGCTTCTGCCGGCACTAAAATAATTGCGCACCCTTTCCTCTTCGATGTTCAGCTCTTTGGCAATGCGCTTTACGCTACCACTTGGCAGCTTGTGTTTGATTTCTCTCAATTCTTCAAATGTGATATTCATACTTGAAAAGTTTTGGTTAGAAAAAAATTGGAGAATGGCTCATAAAATGATAGTGGTAAGTTAATTTTTTTTCGATAAAAATCAAAAAAAATTACAAGTTAAATTTTGAAATTTTTACGAAATAAAGCAGCAATAAAGCATTAGAAGTGCTAAGAAAGCGTACGAAAATCAAGAGCATCAGCCAATCAATCGTCCATCTTTCATCTCCAGACAGCGGTCACTCATCTGGGCAAGGTCTTCGTTGTGGGTCACAATAATAAAGGTTTGGTTGAAATCCTTGCGCAGGTTAAAAATCATTTGATGCAGTTCTTGCGAAGACTCGGAATCGAGATTGCCGGAAGGCTCATCCGCAAAAACGATGGCAGGATTGTTGATGAGTGCACGAGCTACCGCCACGCGCTGCTGCTCACCACCAGAGAGCTGGCCTGGCTTATGCGTTAATCTTTCCGAGAGCCCCAGGTAATCCAACAATTCTTTAGCGCGCTTTTGTGCGGCGGATTCAGATTGGCGACTGATATAGGCAGGAATACATACGTTTTCAAGCGCTGTAAACTCAGGTAGCAAATGATGAAATTGAAAAATGAAGCCAATATTGCGATTGCGAAATTCGGCGATCCGCTTTGTATTTAATCGGAATACATCTTCCTGGTTAATCAACAATTTGCCTGTATCTGCACGATCCAAAGTACCGAGAATATGCAATAATGTACTTTTACCAGCGCCTGACTTACCTACAATAGCTACCACTTCTCCTTTTTCTACCTGTAAATCAACGCCTTTTAAAACGTGTAATTGATTATATGACTTATGGATATTGCTTGCTTGAATCACGAACTTGGTCTTTTGCCGTAAAGGTAATAAAAACATTTTCACGAAAATATCGAACTGCAAGCCCCTATGAATAAAAAAGAGCGAAGTCAAAAAGACTGCTTCGCTCTTGTAAGAAATCACCCGACTGTTATTATGAAGGATTTAAACTTTGTTCCTCGAAAGGAATACTACCATTTAATTTTTCCCCGAAGGGACGCCATTTAGGCGAAACCATTTAACCAAAAAAGCATTTATTCTTACTCGGTCATTTGCCGAAAAATAATCGCTCGATGCAAAACTAAGGATTCTGATTCAAAAATACTAACAAGTGTTAAAAAAAATGTTAACAATTTCTTAATTCTGAGGCCAAGATAAAAGATTTTTCAAGATAAAACACAAATTATTTTGAGAAAAAAAATTTTAGCCGCCTTTTATATTCTAGAACATATTTCAGCCAATTTTTGTTCCGTCTTACACCCGACATTCCTTATTGTGCTGAATATTATTTGGGTACTTAGCTTTGCATCTCTTTGATAGTAGGTTTCTGTTTTGACAGTTAAAAACACTAAAAATTTCCAATTTTTCTGCAAAAAAACATCTTTTTGTGTAAAAAATACACTATAGTTAATAATTTGGAATTTAAGACAGAAAAGTTTATTTCCTTTCGCTTGATCTTTTCAACTGTTGAGCAACTAAACAGCTTCAGCTTTCCAAAAGCCTCACAAATAATTCATCCTTCTTTCTTAAAACCAAAAAATAAAATTCTTTATACCAATAGTTTTACCGATAAATTTTATCTTTCGAGGTGTTTCTCAATGTTCTATCATTTAACATTCGTACCGTATGAAACAACTTGAAACCCTTGATTACATTGTATTTTTGATCTACTTTTTAATCGTGTCCGGTTACGGCTACTGGATTTATACCAAAAAGAAGGCAAAAGAAGTCAGTACTACCGATTTTTTCTTAGCGGAAGGCTCGCTCACCTGGTGGGCAATCGGTGCATCGCTCATTGCGTCTAATATCTCAGCGGAGCAATTCATTGGGATGTCTGGTTCTGGCTTTGCGATGGGTTTGGCAATTGCTTCTTATGAGTGGATGGCTGCGGCAACGCTGATTGTAGTAGCGGTATTTTTTATGCCAATTTTTCTTAAAAACAAAATTTATACCATGCCGCAGTTTTTAGCGCAGCGCTACAATCCTACAGTAGCAACAATCATGGCGGTGTTTTGGCTTTTGGTATATATTTTTGTAAATCTCACTTCTATTTTATATCTCGGTGCATTAGCGGTACAAACCGTTTCTGGATTTAGCTTTACTTTATGCACCATTTTCCTGGCAATTTTTGCCATTGTGATTACACTTGGCGGCATGAAAGTGATTGGTTATACCGACGTGATCCAAGTATTAGTGCTAGTTATGGGTGGTTTGGCGACAACTTATCTGGCTTTAAATTTGGTGTCCAGTCACTTTGGTTTTGGTGATAATTTCCTAAAAGGATTGAGTTTGTTGAAAGAACAAGCGGATGACCACTTTCACATGATTTTGAACCAAGGCCAAATGATGATCCCCGATGGACAGGGCGGCACTAAGGATGCCTATCAGGATTTACCCGGCATTGCGGTACTCGTTGGCGCTATGTGGATTGCCAATCTGAATTACTGGGGATTTAATCAATACATCACACAGCGGGCACTTGGTGCAAAGCTTGAGACAGCACGTAGCGGCTTGCTTTTCGCGAGTTTTATAAAATTGTTGATGCCAGTTATTGTAGTATTGCCAGGTATCGCCGCTTATGTCTTGTATAAAGAAGGCGTTTTCCAGCAAGAAATGATGTATGAGGTCGATGGTAAAATGGTCGTAAAGTCTGATAATGCTTATCCTGTACTACTCAATTTGTTGCCCGTTGGGTTGAAAGGCTTGTCTTTCGCAGCATTGACGGCGGCGATTGTGGCTTCGCTTGCAGGCAAAGCTAATTCCATTTCGACGATTTTCACGCTCGATTTATACAAAAAATTCTTTGGCAAAACGGCCAGCGAAGTGCAGTTGGTTCGTATCGGCCGCTGGGCAATTGTAGCAGCGATGGTGATTGCCGTGCTTACTGCGCCTCAATTGCAGCGATTCGACCAGGCATTCCAATTTATTCAGGACTTCACCGGTTTGATTTCTCCGGGCGTGGTTGCTATTTTCTTGCTTGGCTTTTTCTGGAAAAAAACAACCGCAAACGCAGCATTGGCGGGCGCTTTGGCTACTATTCCAACGGGGCTTTTATTAGCCGAATTATTGGATAATTTGCCGTTTATGAACCGGATGGGCTATACTTTCTTGGTTTTAGTAGCTTTGATGGTCATTATCAGTTTATTGGATAAAAAAGGGCAACAAAAAGTACATGGTATCGAAGTGGATGTCTCCGAATTCCGCACTTCCACATCCTTTGCAGTCGGCGCATTATTTTTGATTGGAATTCTAGCTGCTTTATATATTATTTTCTGGTAATATTAAATAGTGGCGCAATCAATTATAATTGCGCCACTACTTACTTCATTATCTTCTCATTATATACTTCCAAGAATAATAAAGCTTCTAATTATATTTCAGACATAATTTGGGGTATCTCAAAGCATAATTGAATTATATCTCAGATATAGTTGGGGGTACGCCGAAGTATAATTCAACTATGTTCCACCCACCCCTGAATTAGGTCTCAGATATAGCTGGGGGTATGCCGAAATATAATTCAACTATGTTTCACCCACCCCTGAATTATGTCCCAGATATAGTTGGGGGGTACGCCGAAGTATAACTCAACTATGTTTCACCCACCCCTGAATTAGGTCTCGGATATAGTTGGGGTATCCCGAATACGCTATTGGGTCACAACCAACCTGCCTGTGTACAACACTTTATCCGAGTCTATGGGAGTGTAAAATAAATTCTGTCTAAAGGGAAAAAAGGAATAAATTTAGTAAGCAAAAACAGACAGAAGATGAATCAAGAAGAATTTGAAATATTGAAGCAAAAAGCGCTGGAACAATTCAAAAGCGGACACTCCTTGACG